>JAZOUU010000022.1:0-26804 GCA_045658365.1 Faecousia sp.
GGCGATTTCAACCGTCTTCCAAAGGTCTTGATGGAAACGGAGCTACAGGCAGTCTTTGGTATTTCTCTGGAGGATTTGTCGGACAGTGCTCTCAGTAGGGTGTATTATCTTAAAAGTTCCGATTCCTATTGCTTCTACCAAAGTGGGGTTTATGTGAATGCCAAGATGGGCTCGTTTGTTGAGTTGGACCACAATGAGGATGGAACAGTTTCTCTTACCTACGTAACTGGTAATCTGGATATATTCGTTATCACCTTGAAGTCCAACGGCGACAGCTATCAGATCCTGTCCAATGTAAAACTCGGGTAAATGAAAAGCTCCCACAAGCGTTTGCTTGTGGGAGTTTCTTATCTTGTAGATTACAGATACTTGGCAGTAGAGACCTTCACGCCGGGTCCCATGGTGGAAACCACGGTGCAGGACTTGATATACTGACCCTTGGCAGCGGCGGGCTTCGCCTTAACCACAGCCTTGACCAGAGTATCCATGTTCTCCAGCAGCTTCTCAGCGCCGAAGGAAACCTTGCCGATGGGGCAGTGGATGATGTTGGTCTTGTCCAGACGGTACTCGACCTTACCGGCCTTGATCTCGGTGACGGCAGCTGCCACGTTGGGAGTCACAGTGCCGGCCTTGGGGGAGGGCATCAGACCCTTGGGGCCCAGAACCTTACCCAGACGACCAACGATACCCATCATGTCGGGGGAAGCGACGACTACGTCGAACTCGAACCAGTTTTCCTTGGTGATCTTCTCCACCAGGTCCATGCCGCCGACATAGTCAGCGCCGGCAGCCTTGGCTTCGTCCAGCTTGGCATCCTTGGCGAAAACCAGAACGCGGGCGGTCTTACCGGTGCCGTTGGGCAGAACCACAGCGCCGCGGACCTGCTGGTCAGCGTGACGGGAGTCAACACCCAGCTTGATGTGCAGCTCGACAGTCTCGTCGAACTTAGCGGTAGCGCCCTTCACAACCAGTTCCAGGGCTTCATTGGGATCATATTGAACAGCGCGATCAATCAGCTTTGCGCTTTCCTTGTACTTTTTACCTCTAAACACAGTTACTTTCCTCCTTAGTCAACAACGGTGACGCCCATGGAACGGCAAGTGCCACGAACCTGGCTCTCGGCGGCTTCCAGAGAATTCACATTCAAATCGGGCAGCTTGGTCTTTGCGATCTCAGTGACCTGAGCGGCAGTCAGAGAACCAACCTTGGTCTTGTTGGGGACACCGGAGCCACCCTGCAGACCTGCGGCCTTCAGAACCAGCAGGGGGGTGGGGGGAGTCTTGGTGATGAAAGTGAAGCTGCGGTCTGCGTAAACGGTGATGACAACAGGAATCTTGTAGCCTTCCATGTTCTGGGTGCGGGCATTGAATTCCTTAATAAAAGCGGCGATGTTTACGCCGTGCTGACCCAGGGCAGGGCCAACAGGGGGAGAAGCGGTCGCCTTAGCGGCGTTAATTTGAAGCTTGATAATACCGGTAACTTTCTGTGCCATTATAAGCACCTCCATATAAAATGTGGTAATATGCGCGATGCGCATTTTTTGCGGGGGTTTAACCCCTCCCACGTTCCGACCGGAAATTCCGGACCGATGCGTTTATTGGGAAATGACCTCTACCTGATCGAGTTCAAACTCGACGGAGGTCTCGCGGCCAAACATGGAAACCACCACGTTGACAGCATTGTTTTCGGCGTCGATGCTCTCCACCACACCGGTGAAAGAGCTCAGCGGGCCGTCGAGAATCCGGACAGTATCGCCGACTTCGTAGTTGACGATGATTTCCTTCTTCTCAACACCCATAGCGTAGACTTCCTCTTCCGTCAGGGGAGTGGGGTCGTTGCTGGATGTACCGACGAAGCCGGTAACACCGCGGATGTTGCGGATCACGTGCCAGGTGTCGTCACTGTAAACCATCTTCACCAGCACATAGCCGGGGAATACCTTGCGGTCGTAAGTCTTGCTGACGCCGGAATCGGTGATCTCCGTAACGGTTTCCATAGGAATGGAAACAGCCAGGATCTGATTCTGGAGCTGACGGCTTTCGACAGTTTTCTCGATGGTAGCCTTTACAGTGTTTTCATAGCCAGAGTAGGTATGGACAACATACCATCTTGCATTTTCAGCCATAGCACACTACCTTACTTGAACAGGTTGATCAGGCCGGTGATCAGGGACTGGGCAACGAAGTCGAAGACCCAAATAAAGATACCGACGACCAGAACACAGCCGACAACGATCAGAGTGTTCTTAAGCACCTGCTGCGGGGTGGCCCACACAACCTTCTTCAGCTCGCTTCTCAGCTCGCGGAAGTATCTGCACATGCCGCCCCAGGTTCTTTTAAACCAGTTTTCCTTTTTGACTTCTGCCATGATTGGGACCTCCTTACTTGGTCTCGTTATGAGTGGTGTGCTTTCTGCAGAATCTGCAGTACTTCTTCATTTCGAGACGGTCAGGGTCGTTCTTCTTGTTCTTCATGGTGTTGTAGTTTCTTTGCTTGCACTCGGAGCATCTCAAAGTGACTTTAACGCGCATTACGGCACCTCCTTAAATATTGCCTCCCTGTATCACTCCGGCTAGAAAAATTTAGTCGCGGCTACTACAATCGCCGCCCGGAGCTGAAAAATAGGCGCAACAACAAAACCTTTTTTTCACAGGTAGAACCATTCTACCACAGCTTGTACCCGGAGTCAACAACTTTTTTGCCAAATTTTCGCACTTTTTTCCGATTTTTCCGTACTCTTCGGTCATGGCGGAATAATTTGCTACGGTGGTAACATATTCTAGTGTGGGGAGGGACAAATATGAATTGGAAAATGTGGAAACCTTATGTGATCAGCGCTGGAATTGCCCTTGCGGTGGGCGGGCTGTCAGGCCTGCTGTCCATGGAGGGAATGAAGCTTTATACGGAAACGGCCTTAAAGCCGCCGCTGACACCACCGGGGTGGCTGTTTTCTGTGGTGTGGACAATTCTGTACGCGCTGATGGGGATCAGCGCCGCAATAATTTGGCACGCACCGGAGAGTAAAGACCGCAGCAAGGGTCTAAATCTGTATGTAGTACAGCTGATCGTAAACTTCTTTTGGAGTCTGCTGTTTTTTAATGCCCAGGCCTATGGATTGGCAGCACTTTGGCTGATTTTGCTGTGGGTACTGGTATTACTGATGATTATGGAATTCTCTAAGGTGGATAAGCTGGCAGCCTGGCTGCAGATTCCGTATTTAATCTGGCTGACATTTGCGGCTTATTTGAATTTGGGCGTATGGTTTTTGAACCGTTAAAAGGAAAGGCAAAATTTTGCCTTTCCTTTTTTCTTTATATGCAGTATAATATTGAGAAACAGATGCAAAAGGGGATCTAAAGATGAAACGAATTATGGGAATCGATTACGGAGATGCAAGAACCGGTGTTGCCATTTCGGATTTGCTTTGCAGCATCGTGGGGTCAACCACTGTTGTGCCCAGCCGGAACCGGGAAAAGGCTATTGCGGATCTGGTTCGGATCGCAAAGGAAAATGAGGTGGGAGAAATTGTAGTAGGTCTGCCCAGAAATATGGACGGATCCGAAGGCTCGCGTGCCCAGCTTTGTAGGGAATTTGCAGATATATTGGCTGAAGCTGCCGGACTGCCTGTACACATGTGGGATGAACGGCGAACCACGGTAGAAGCGCACAATATTTTGTCCCAACACAATTATCATGGGCAAAAGAGGAAAAATACGGTGGATGCTGTTGCTGCATCCTTGATTTTGGAAGGTTATTTGGCTTTTCGCGGACGGTAACACAGCTCCCGCAAACCAATTACAATCAAAAGACCGCCAAATAATTTCTCAATCAGACTGTTGTCGATCCGCCGCGCCATCAGAGATATCAAAGCAGCGAATATACTGCCGGCTATGATTGCGGGCAGTATTTTTTTAAAATGAAGAGTCCCATTTTTCCACCGCAGCAGGCTGACTGCACCTGCTGCGGTAATAAAAAACATCAAATTGATGGTGCTGGCAGTCCCGGAATCCATACCCAGGACAAGCGTCAGCCACAGGATCAGCAGGCTTCCGCCGCCCACACCCAAACCCGCCAAATAACCTAGAATCACTCCTGCAATAATAGCCAAAGGGAAAGAACTCAGCATAAATATTTCACACCACCGTACAAAATCAGGATTCCTAACCCTCTGTGAAGCCATTTGATCGGAATTCGGTTTGCGGTTATTCCGGCAATAATTCCACCAAAGACACTTCCGATTAGATAGGGCAGGGCCCTCTCCAGCGGTAACGGAGTATTCATACTGCGCATCCACAGAGAAACAAAGCAAATGGGCAGAATAATGGACACGGAGGTGGGGAAGATCTCTTCCTCATCAAAATCAGAGAAGAAGGTCAGCAGGGGAACCAACACCATCCCGCCGCCCGCACCAAAGAGACCGTTCACAGCGCCTGCTACCGCACCGGCAATGACGATCCCGGCGTTTCTTTTCATGCTATGCACCACCCTTCATGAGAAGATGGTTTCCCGAAAGCCCCCAATTTATGCATGAAAATAGCAGGCCGAATCATTGATTCGGCCTGCTTGCTGTTTATTAATATGTGTAGCTGAAATCCCAATCCATACCGGAAAGATTAACTCTCTCGACAGTCAGTTTCTTTTCGAGCTCGGTGCGCCAAGCTTCGGAATCCTGCTCTATCAAGTCGTTCTTGATCAAATAATCGCGGTAGGAAATATCCTGTGTCTTTTCAAAGTAGACCACGTGGCAGCCATACTCGGTTTCTACAATTCCGGTATCTCCGGCTTTGCGGCTGCTGTCGAAGCACCAGTCGTTGAATGCCTCTACCATTTGACCGGGGTAAATATCCTCGTACAGACCGCCCTCGGAAGCGTTGCTGTCGGCGCTGTACTTTTTGGCAAGTTCACCAAAGCTTTCTGCGGTTTTTTCACCCTTTTCCCACTCGAGCAGCCATTTGTTAGCTTCTTCCTTAGCTGCCTTCTTAGTGCTTTCATTGTACTGATAGTTGCCATCAGAATCGATATAGGGGTTCTTGTACTGAGAAAGGATATGACGGACGCTTACCAGTTTCGTATAGTTGTCGTCTTTCTCCAGGAACAGAACGACGTTCAGTGCGCTGACTCTCTCGGTTTCGGTTTTATCCTCATTGGTTTCGGTGATCTTGCCTTCGATGATGGTCAGATCTCCGGCTTTGCGAGCTTCGTCAGCAAGCCACTTCTGGATATCTTCCAGACCGACACTCTCGTAAAAATAGTTGTTGTATTCTGTAGCCTTGGCATTCTTATTGTCCTTGTTGATCTCCAGCGCCTTGATGGCTTCGTTCAGCAGCTCTGTCGTAGCACCGGAGGCGACCAGAGTCTCGGCATCTTTCTTTGCAGCGGCCAGGGCTGCTGCGCGTTCTTCGTCGGAGTAGGTTACCTTGCCGTCTTCGCCTTTGGTGCCTTCGCCCAGATACTTGTCTACCTGAATTGTGTAAAGGGCGTAGTCAAAGGAGGTGTAGTTCAGGAATTTGTCCTTTTCGTATTCGCGAATCTGCTCATCGGTGTATTCCAGGGAATCGCAGTAATCATTGAAGTACGTGGTAGCGTAGATGCTGGAGGTATAGTACTCCTTGAATCCATCGAAGCTTGCGCCCTGACCGTAGGTGTTGCGGAGATATGCGTTGACATTTGCATAGCCCTGTGTCTTAGCACTTGATTCCAGAGACTCGAAGTAGCTGTCCAGGGATGCCTGGTCATCCTCAGAAAGTTCAAAACCGTTGGCCTTACCTTCGTCGTAGAGGGCATACATGGTGGTTGCGGTCTTGATGGCCTCATTCATAAAATAGTCTGCCCAGGTGAGGGTCTGTTCCTCGTTGTAGATCTGTTCGTTCAGAGGCTCGTCGGGGTTCAGGATCAGGAACAGCTGCCACATGCTGCCGTAGGTGCTGTAGTAATTGTTGTATGTTTTGGTGTAATAGTTGTTGATTTCGTCCATGTAGAAATAGCTCAGCTGAGCAGTGGAGAGCTCATGGTTGCCGATGGTAATGGCATGGGTGTTGCGGTGGATGACACCGGTAATGGTAGGAGTCACAACAATGCCGATTGCAATGACAACCACCAAAATCATAGAAATTACAAAGGTCAAAGTGTAATTTTTCAGCTTTCTGTCTTCTTTGCGCTGAGACTGCTGCTTTTGGGTCAGTGCAGCTTCATATTGCTCCTTGCGGAGCTTTTTCTTGCTGGATCCGCTCATGTAATCAATTCCTCTCGTAGTCCTATTGATGGGTTTGCACAGGACCTTCTGTGCATAGACTGTGGTATTATAACCTAAAAATTTGCTTGTTTCAAGTCCTTTATGCTTAAAAACGTAAAAATAAGAAAAAAGTTTACAATACACAGGGTTAATTTCAGGAGATTTCATCTCCATAAAAAACATGGGGAAACCAAGTTTCCCCATGCCTGAATCCCGCTTTGGCCGTGCGCATCCGATTATGACCTGCACCAAATGGCAGGTGGGTTGCCGCTCCAAATCTTAACTGCTCCCAACGTCCGGGCAATGTCATGCATTGCCCGGGAGGTCTGCAAAACGATTGGGAAGTCAAGCATCCCGTATAAATAAATGTGGGTCCAAAAGGACACGTCACGCACCAAGCAGGAGATTTCAGTTATTCTTCCTCGTCATCCTCATAAAGCTGATCCATAATAAGCTGATGGACTGCTTCCAATTCCTCTTCATCCTCAATGGCGCAGAGAATGCTTTCGCCGTCCTCCTCTACAGATTTGAGAATACTGACTTGATAATCGGTTGACTCATTGGAATCTCCGGCAGGGATTACCGCCAGATAAGTGAATCCATTGTGTTCGATTGTGGTCAGGACTTCCAATTCGTACTCCGTACCGTCTTCATCCACAATGGTCATAAAATCAGAACCGTATAGATCGCTCATATTGCCAGCCTCCATGAATTTCTATTTGTTTTTATTTTAATTCTGTTGGCCTGTCAAATGCAAGGGAATGGGCGTTATGACATATAGTCTGCCAAAAGCCGTTTCAGATCCTCCTCCGATTCAAAACGGATGCCTTCCTCCAATGCCCGTCGGTCTGCCGAAGGGAGAAATTTGGCATAGAAGGGGAATACTTTTACCGGCTGTGGATCGTCATCGCGCCACAGGGCGATTTTGCCCTCGTGGATACCAAGCAAAAAACCGAAGAACAGAATTAACAAGACGGGAAAATGATGTTTCAAGGGAAGCCCTCCTTTTGACAGTAGTATGCCAAAAAGCGTCCCAATTACTCAAAGTTTATTCAAATTGCAATGTGCCGAAGAAGTTAGGTTGATGGAAATCCGGATTGGGAAGATCAATAGGAAAAGCAGAAAAGTAGTGCTCCTGTACGGTGAGGTCACCGCATTTGTAGCAATTAGCACGTATGCAGCTGCCGGAAATTCCGGAAAATTCCGGTGCAAATAATCTTATAAATGAAAAAGGAATTTGATAAGATACTTGCCAGCCACCGTCAAATCGAGAAATGCTTGGGGTAATGACAGGATTTATAGGAAAGAGCCGGGTCACGCTGCTGCGCCCACTGCCAAAACCCAGAAAAACACATCCGTTTGGATTAACTTCCACATTGAAATACCGCGAATCTTCCGGAACTGGACAGAAAAAGAATTCCAGACAGCTGTCTTCACATGGGGCATCCATACAACCAAAGTTCTCAGCCCGGATATTTGGTTCCAGAGCTGAGAGTTGAAGATAAAGCACGTGATCATCATAGCAAATCCTTGCTTCAGATCGGATCGGCACTTCCGGACACCAGAGCCGATGCGTAATGGGAAGGGCAGGTATGTTGCTCCAATCCACAGGAGCGGTTACGCGTTTTATAATATATTCTGGCATTGGTTATTCTCCTATGTTTTAGGAATCTTATCTATATACATTTTAGCATATTTTTAATTGCTGCGCAACGATAATTTCATAAAATGATATATGATATTATAACGAATTTACATAAAATTTTCATTACAAGAAATCTTTTCCTAAAAATAAAAATAGGGCTTTCGTTTTGCTCGTGGGTATGCTATAATTGTATGAACGGTCGTCTGCGGTTATGACGGCGGATTGAAATGAATGATCTCACAGAGCCTTTTTCTGTTGCATTTCGGAGGTTAACAAATGGCAAATGAGAATAACGAACAAAGAAGGAGAGTTACCAGACAGTCCTGGAAACCGGATCCGGCGCTTACCTTTTTACGCGGGTTGTGGACAGCGGTTTACTCTGTTTTAAAAATTGCTTTGGGAGCACTGGCAACGGTATTTATCATTGCCGGTGTGTGTTTGCTGGTGTTTATCGGTATTTTGGGCGACTATCTGGAAAAGGATATTTTGCCCAATGCCGGCGCAACGCTTGATAACATTGCTCTGGATCAGACATCCTATGCCTATTATTTGGACGACGCAGGGAATATCCAGGTCCTGCAAAAGCTCCATGCAGATATTAAGCAGGAGTGGGTGGACTATGAGGATATTCCGGAAAATTTGATTCATGCGGCGGTTGCCATTGAGGATAAGCGCTTTTTTGAGCATCAAGGCGTGGACTGGTTTACCACCGCTAAGGCTTGTATCAGTATGTTCGTGGGCGGGCGTGAATTCGGCGGCTCGTCCATTACCCAGCAGCTCATTAAAAACTATTTCCATGAAGACGATGTGACCGTTCAGCGTAAGGTTTTGGAGATTTTCCGCGCCACAGAGCTGGAAAAGCGCTATGATAAAACGGTGATCATGGAGTATTATCTCAATATTATCTACCTTGGCGAGCGCTGTGACGGCGTTAAAGCTGCGGCTGCTACCTATTTCGGCAAGGAATTGGAACATCTGACTGCAGCGGAATGCGCGGCTCTCATCAGCATTACCAACAACCCCTCTTTGTACAATCCTTACCGTGTGACGCTGGACAAGTCTGGCAAAACCGGTATGGAGCAGAACACCGAGCGCCGCACCAACGTACTTTGGGTCATGCGCAATGAAGGGTATTTGACAGAGGAGGAGTACCAGGAGGCCCTGTCCCAGGAGATTGTGCTGAAGCGTGGCATTGACGATGAGGACAAAGTGGCTGACTGCCCTAATGAAGAGTGCGCATATCACGGCAAGGTGGGCACTTTCATCAAAAAAGAGGACGAAAAGTATTACTGTCCTCAGTGCGGCGGTGTGACCGCCATCGGCGAAGATGCGTCTCAGGAAGTGTATTCCTATTTCGTGGACACAGTGATCGAGGATGTCGCGAAGGCTTTGGCCGAGAAAAACGGCGTGGAGTGGAACGACGATACCAAGAAGCTCTATATGGAGCTGATCAGCAGAAGCGGCTACCATATTTACACCACATTGGATATGGAAGTTCAAAATCAGGTGGATAAGATCTACACAGATCTTTCCCAGATTCCCACAGCCCTGAGTGCGCAGCAGCTTCAGTCCGGTATGGTGATCATCGATAATCGCACCGGTGATATCGTTGCCATGGCAGGCGGCGTAGGGGAGAAGACCACTCACTTTGGATACAACCGAGCAAATTCCGCCAAGCTGCAGCCTGGTTCTTCCTTAAAACCTCTGGCGGTATATGCTCCGGCATTCCAGCTGGGCGCTTTTACCCCGGCCACTGTCATCAAGGATATGCCCCACCATTATGTGAATGACCGACCGTTCCCCTATAATGATGATCGTCAGTATTCTTATTCCCAGACCATTTTACAGGGCGTGATTTCTTCTATCAACGCCATTTCCGTGAATACGCTGGACAGCATAGGTACGGAATACAGCTATAATTTTGCAAAAAATAAATTTACGCTTTCTACCTTGGTCGATAACTATGTCAATTCATCGGGAACTGTTTTTACCGATAAGGATTTCTCCCCACTGGGAATGGGCGCGCCTACCATCGGCATTACGGTTCGCGATATGGCGGAGGCCTACGCTACCTTTGCCAACGGAGGTGTGCATCGGGAAGCCAGAACCTTTACCAAGGTCTATGACAGCAAGGGAAATCTGGTTCTGGATAATACCCAGGATTCCAATAAGATCCTCAGCGACAAGGCTGTCAACTATATGAACTATTGTCTGGACAGCGCTGTGGCAGGCGGTACCGGCTGGAATGCGGATATTCCCGGCGTGGATGTGGCCGGTAAGACCGGTTCTACCTCCAGCTACCGCGACCGTTGGTTCTGCGGCTTTACCGGTTACTATACCGCGGCTACCTGGTGCGGCTACGATATTCCGGAAGTCATTACTCTGACAGGCACCGATCGTTCCAATCCTGCCGGACGGCTGTGGAAAAAGGTTTTGCAGCCCCTTCACGACGGAAAGACCAATATTCCTCTTTACAGTAAAGAGGGGATGGTGGAAATTTCTGTATGTTTGGACTGCGGAAAGCTGGCTACCAGTGCTTGTTCTTTGGATGTGCGTACTGCCTCCCGGACGGCCAGCGCTTGGGTGTATGAGGAAGATGTGCCTCTGGAGGAGTGCGACTGCCACGTTCTGGTGGATTTCTGTCAGGAATGCGGCTGCGCTGCCAACTCATACTGTAAGAAACTGGCCCAGGTCGGCCTTGCAACCATTACAAAGCGGGCTCTGGTACAGATGACCCAGTTGGATGTGAATAAAATCGCCCGGGCATCGGGGAATGGCCTGTACAGTTCTCACTGTATCGATACCTTCATTTATCTGGTGGATGCCGACGGCAATCCTGTTAATTCCTATAAGGGTTTGAACGGCGATAAGAATGTGGGTGTCAGCGCACCGTATATCGTATGCACAAAGCATACGAAGATGGATTGGGCTGCATATTTGGCCGCCCATCCGGACTACGTGGATCCCGACGATACCCAGTCCGGCACGAATTCCACAGAGGAACCGGAAATTGATGGAAATATGGGCGTTTTGGGAGGTTAACCATGATCTGGATGTCAGATGAATGGAAAGATTATGAGGTTCTGGATACCTCCGATGGAGAACGTCTGGAACGCTGGGGAAAGTATATTCTGGTACGTCCCGATCCCCAGGTGATCTGGAATACGGAAAAGACAGACCCCCGATGGAGAAAATATGATGCCAGATATCTGCGCTCCAACACCGGCGGCGGCCATTGGTCCGACCACCACCTGCCGGATCGGTGGCAGATTCGCTATAAGGATTATTTAACGTTCAATGTTAAGCCCATGAATTTCAAGCACACCGGTGTATTTCCGGAGCAGGCTGCCAACTGGGATTTCATCCGGGAGAAGGTTGCATCTGCTAACCGCCCGGTGCGGGTCTTAAACCTGTTTGCCTACTCCGGCGGCGCTACTTTGGCTGCTGCCGCCGGTGGCGCAGAGGTTTATCACGTGGATGCGTCCAAGGGCATGGTTGCCTGGGCAAAGGAGAATGCCGCAGCCTCCGGACTCTCTGACCGTCCCATCCACTGGATCGTGGATGATTGCGGAAAGTTTATTCAGAGAGAAATTCGTCGTGGCCGCAGATATGACGGCATCATTATGGACCCACCCAGCTATGGCAGAGGTCCCAGCGGTGAGATTTGGAAGATGGAGACCAGCTTTTACCCGTTCTTGCTGGAAACTGCCAAGCTGTTGACGGATAATCCGCTCTTTGTAATTATCAATTCTTATACCACCGGTCTTGCGCCTTCTGCGGTTGGCTACGCCGCAGATGTGGCATTTGGCAAGATTTACGGTGGAAAAACCCAAACAGGAGAATTGGGGCTGCCGGTGACTTCTACCGGTATTATGCTGCCCTGCGGTTCGACCGGCAGATGGATGCCCTGAGATGGAGGGAAATTTTGAGCACTGCAATTTCTGTGGAACATTTGGCATATACGTATCCGGGCGTGGACAACACGCCCGGCGTCGCCGTATTTGAGGACTTAAATCTGACTGTGGAAGCCGGCAGCTTTGTGGCTGTTTTGGGC
The DNA here is from genome assembly GCA_045658365.1 of Faecousia sp. Lineage (GTDB taxonomy): Bacteria > Bacillota > Clostridia > Oscillospirales > Oscillospiraceae > Faecousia. The sequence goes on from JAZOUU010000022.1 coordinate 11,931, forward strand.
GGAAACGGCTGCGGAAAATCCACCCTTGCCAAGCATTTTAATTCCATATTGCTTCCCTCCGGCGGTAAGGCCTACGTCTATGGCATGGACACCTCCGATGAAGAGAAACTAATTGCCATTCGCCGCACAGTTGGCATGGTTTTCCAGAATCCAGACAATCAGATCGTTGCCAATGTGGTGGAGGAGGACGTAGCTTTTGGACCGGAAAATCTGGGAATTTCCAGCCCGGAAATTCGCAGAAGGGTGGACGTGGCCCTAAAGCAGGTCGGCATGTACGAGTATCGGGAGCATGCGCCCCATCTGCTGTCCGGCGGACAGAAGCAGCGGGTCGCCATTGCCGGCATCATCGCCATGGAACCCAAGTGCATCGTACTGGATGAGCCCACAGCCATGTTGGACCCCAGAGGACGAAAAGAAGTGATACAGACCATTTCGAAACTGAATCGTCAGAAGGGGATTACCGTTATTCTGATTACCCACCACATGGAAGAAGCGGCCCAGGCGCAGCGTGTGGTTGTTCTTCATAATGGGGCGATTGCCGCCGATGGAACACCTTCGGAGGTGTTTTCACAGGTGGATTTGCTCCACGCCCTGGGACTGGCGGCACCGGAAACGGTGGAATTGTGTTATTTATTGAATCAGAAAGGCTTTGCTTTGCCGCTGGACAAGCTGGAATGTGAGGATTGCGCCCAGCTGCTTTATGATGCGGTAAAGAAAGAAACTTAGGAGGAACCTGGATTGGAACCTATTTTACAGGTCAAAAATCTAACCCATATATACAGTGAAGGCACGCCGTTTGAGCATAAAGCTCTGGACAGCGTGAGCTTTAGCGTGGAACGGGGAGAGTTTATTGGCATTATCGGCCATACCGGTTCCGGAAAATCCACGCTGATGCAGCATTTAAATGGCCTGTTGAAACCCAGCGCCGGACAGGTGCTTCTGGACGGGCAGGATATTTGGTCAGATAAGGCTTTGACCCGGCAGGCCCGATTCCGTGTGGGGTTGGTATTTCAGTACCCGGAGTATCAGCTTTTTGAAGAAACAGTGTACCGGGATATCGCTTTTGGCCCGAAGAATATGAAACTGCCTGAGGAAGAAATTGACCGCAGAGTAAGGGAAGCTGCCGGTTTTGTCGGCATTACGGAGCAGCAGCTGACCATGTCGCCCTTTGACCTTTCAGGAGGCCAAAAGCGCCGGGTAGCCATTGCCGGTGTGATCGCCATGGAACCGGAGGTTTTGATTCTGGACGAGCCCACGGCAGGATTGGATCCTGCCGGCAGGGAAGAGATCCTTGCGAATATTGAAGCATACCGCCGCTCCAAGAATGCCACCATCATGATGGTCAGCCATTCCATGAACGACGTAGCCCGGCTGACGGATCGGCTTATTGTCATGAACGGGGCGAAGCTGGCGTTTGATGATTCCCCGGGAAATATTTTCCGTCGGGCGGAGGAATTGGAAGAAATGGGTCTGGATATTCCTGAGCTGACAAGAGTCTTCATGCGCTTAAAGCAATTGGGCTTGGATGTTGAACCCGTGTATACCATGGAGCAGGCCATCTCTGCCATTGAGGCGCTTAAGGGAGGGAAATGCCATGCTTAAGGACATTACTCTCGGACAGTATTTTCCCGGAAACTCCGTGATTCACCGGTTAGATCCCCGCACGAAGCTGGTGATGCTGGTTGCTTTCATTGTAGCGCTGTTTTCCGCCAGCGGTTGGATCGGCTATGGGGCCTGCTTTGTTTTCTTAACAACCTGTATTGCTGTTTCCCGGATTCCTGCTAAATCCTTTATTCGGGGCATGAAACCCTTGCTTTTTATTCTTATTTTCACCGCGATTCTGAATATTTTCTTTACACCCGGCGAACAGGTTTTGGTGAGCTTCTGGAGAATTTCCATTACTCTGGAGGGTTTGCTGCGGGCAATTATGATGCTGGCAAGAATTTTAATGCTCATCGCATGCACCTTCCTGCTGACCTATACAACGTCGCCCATTTCTCTGACAGACGGTTTGGAATCCCTGCTGAACCCCCTGAAGGTGATCAAAGTGCCGGTGCATGAACTTTCCATGATGATGTGTATCGCCCTGCGGTTTATCCCCACACTCATTGAGGAAACGGATAAGATCATGTCTGCCCAGAAAGCGCGGGGCGCGGATTTTGAATCCGGAAAGCTGACGGATCGGGTAAAGGCGCTTGTGCCAATTCTTGTGCCGCTGTTCGTCAGCGCGTTTCGCCGGGCGGATGAATTGGCAACCGCCATGGAATGTCGCTGCTATCAAGGCGGCGATGGTCGGACAAAAATGAAGCTCCTGCGCTATAAGATCTGGGATTATGAAGCTTACGGAGCAGGGGTATTGTTGCTGACTGCTGTATTCGTTCTGAATCATCTTGGCTTGTGAGGAAAAGTATGCGCAATATTGCTTTATGCTTAACGTATCTGGGCACTGCGTATCACGGCTGGCAGATGCAGAAAAATCTGCCTACGGTGCAGGAGACTATGGAAAAGGCCATTGCTATGGTGGTAGGGCACAGTGTCCATGTTACCGGCTGCGGAAGAACGGATGCCGGTGTCCATGCAAAGTGCTATGTGGCCAATTTCAAAACTACCTCTACCATTCCGGTAGAGCGGCTTCCTTATGCATTAAATACCCATCTTCCGGTGGATATCGTGGTGACAAAGGCCTTTGAAGTCCATGAGAATTTTAATGCCATCGGTTCCTGCGCTCGGAAGGAATATACTTATCTGATTTATAATTCCCGGGTTCGGGATCCTTTCTATGTGAACAGAGCGTGGTTTTACCCCAAGCATTTGGATGAAAATATTATGCGCCAGGCCGCTCAGCAGTTTGTGGGCACCCACGATTTTGCCGCAGTTCGCTCTGTGGGTACGGATGTAAAATCCACCGTACGCACAGTATATTATTATGAGGTGGAGCGGCAGGAGAATTTGATTTCCTTGCGGGTTTGCGCCAATGGATTTCTGTATAATATGGCTCGGGCCATGGCAGGTACCGTTGTGTATGCCGCGGAAGGGAAGATCCAGCCCGGGGAGATCGGAGAGATTTTGAACGCAGGCAACCGCACAGCTGCCGGTCCTACTGTGCCGGCAGGCGGTTTGTACATGAGTCATTTGTGGTATGATGACGGCATGGAAAAATTTGAATGCGAACCTTTTTGAAAGTTTATAAATTATTCTCTTTTTCCCGCTGAGTTTGTGATAAACTTGCTTGCAGGACGATATTTCCCTTAGAATGGAGTGAAGAATATGCAGCCGAAACTTTGCGCGCGATGCAAAAAGAACATTGCGGTTGTTTTTATTACAAAAATTGAAAACGGCGTTACTATGAACGAGGGTTACTGCCTGAAATGCGCCAGAAGTCTGGGAATTCCCCAGATTGATCAGGCGGTAAAGCAGATGGGCTTTAGCGAAGAGGATTTGGATAACCTGTCCGATGAAATGAGCAGTATGTTCGGTCAGCTGGATCAGGGGGATTCTGAGGAGGATGAAACCGAAAGCCAGACTGCCACTTTTCCGCTGCTCAATCAGCTGTTCGGTTCTGCTGGTCCCGGCGCAAATGCCAATTTGCCTGGTCATAGAAAAGAAAATTCTGAAGAGAAGAAAGAAAGTTCAGAAAACAGCAAAAAAAGCAGTAAAAAGCATAAGTTTTTAGACAGCTATTGTATGAATTTGACTTCCCGAGCAAGGGAAGGAAAACTGGATAAAGTCATCGGCCGGGATGTGGAAACGGAGCGGGTCATTCAGATCCTGAATCGCCGTCAGAAGAACAATCCTTGCTTGATCGGTGAGCCGGGTGTCGGTAAGACTGCCATTGCGGAGGGGCTTGCTCAGCGCATCGCTGAAGGTGATGTGCCCTATAAGCTGCGGGACAAGGAAGTGTTTCTTCTCGATTTGACCGCTTTGGTGGCAGGTACTCAGTTCCGCGGTCAGTTTGAGAGCCGTATGAAGAGCCTGATCAGTGAAATCAAGGCCTGCGGTAATATTATTCTTGTGATCGACGAGGTTCACAATCTGGTTGGCGCAGGAGATGCGGAAGGCTCTATGAATGCTGCCAATATTCTGAAGCCTGCCCTTTCCCGGGGCGAGATTCAGGTCATCGGCGCTACCACCTTTAATGAATACCGCAAGCATATTGAAAAGGACGCAGCGTTGGAACGTCGTTTCCAGCCGGTGTCCGTGGCTGAGCCCTCTATTGAGGAAGCCTGCCAGATCATGCAGGGCATTGCCCAAAGCTATGCAAGCTTCCACGGTGTGACGATTTCTCCTGAGATCGCCAGACAGTGTGTGGTTCTGTCGGAGCGGTATATCACAGACCGTTTCCTGCCGGACAAAGCCATCGATCTGCTGGATGAAGCCTGCTCCGATGTGAATTTGCGCTGCAAGGAGATTTCCATGCTGGCCGAGCTGCGGAAAGAACGGGATGATTACGAGCTGGAGCTGCAGATGCTGACGGAGGATACGGAAAACGAGCATTATGAGCGACTGGCTCATATCCGCAGCCGTCTGTGCCAGATCGGCGGAAAGATCGAGGAATTGGAGCAAGTACCGCCTCCTGCGGTAACCATGGAAAATCTTGCACGGATTATTGAGCTGTGGACCAAAATCCCGGCATCCAAGATCAAGGCCCAGGAATATGCCCAAATCAGCGGACTTAAGGATCGTTTGATGCAGCACATTGTGGGACAGGATGAAGCGGTGGATGCAGTCAGCCGGGCGATTCGACGTCACCGGGTGGGTATCTCTGCCAAGAAGCGGCCCGCATCCTTTATTTTTGTCGGTCCTACGGGTGTTGGTAAAACAGAGCTGGTAAAGCGGCTGGCGGATGATTTGTTTGACAGTGTGGACAGCTTGATTCGTTTGGATATGTCCGAGTATATGGAAAAGCACACCGTTTCTAAGTTGATCGGTTCGCCTCCCGGTTACGTGGGCTATGACGAGGCAGGTCAGCTAACGGAGAAGATTCGGCGCAGACCATACAGCGTGGTACTCTTTGATGAAATCGAAAAGGCCCACCCTGATGTTCTAAATGTGCTTTTGCAGGTTTTGGATGACGGCAGAATCACGGATGCCCAGGGCAGAGTAGTAAACTTTGAAAATACCATCGTAGTTATGACCTCCAACGCAGGCTCCGAGGGCCGCGTTGCAGGCCTCGGCTTTGGGCGCACCCAGAATGACCAGGTCAAGGAAAAGACCATGGGCGCGCTGCGGGAATTCCTGCGGCCGGAGTTTATCAACCGGGTGGATGAGATCATCACCTTTAACCACTTGTCGGAGGAGAATTTCCGGGGCATTGCGGATATTATGCTGAAAGAGCTTTCCGACAATCTCTCCAATCGGGGACTTACCATCAAGTGGGAGGATTCTGTCAAGGATCTGCTGGTGAAAAAGGCCTATTCTACGGTCTATGGTGCAAGAAATCTGCGGCGCACCATTCAGCGGGAATTGGAAGACCCGATTTCTCAGAAAATCATTGATTCCTTTGAAAATCCCATTTCCTGCATTACCGTTTCCACCAAAGATGATGAAATTTGCGTAACTGCGCAGTAAGTAACCGGGAGGGTTGGACCTCCCGGTTTTTACATATCCATTTTCTGGGACATCTTGTCGCCCAGAGTCCAGGCGGCATCTTCTACCTTGATTGCCGCTTTGTTGATGAGCTTACGGGTGGCAGATTGCTTGGGCAGCATCATAACCGCCACAGCGCCTACCGCAGCGCCAACGCCCATCGTAAGAGCAAAACCTGTTAATTTCATTTTTTCACGCTCCCTTCGGTTTTAGTATACCCTGAGAGAGGTTTTTCACATCTGGAAAGGTTTTTCTTGAATTTTGGTTGTGTTTTCCCTATGGTTTATGTTATACTGATAAAAAAGGAGGGAATTGTATGTCCATAGATTTGCTCCATGATAAAATTAGAAAGATGAAGAATCCGTCTGTGATCGATTTTGGCTTGAAAGCCGATTGTCTGCCGCCTCACTTGCTGGAGGAAGAGGGAAATCTCTGCAGCGCTTATGAACGGTTTTGCCGGGAATTGATGGATGGACTTAAGGAGATCGTACCTGCCGTTCGGTTCGGGTTGGGCGCGTTTGCCCTTTTAGGTTCTCAAGGTCTGGATGCGTTGGTCAGACTCTTGGATCAGGCAAAAAGTCTTGGCTACTATGTGATTTTGGATGGGCCGGAGATTCTTTCTCCTTGGGGTGCAGACCGGGCTGCGGATATGATTTTTGGAGAGAATCGGTATCCCTGTGACGGACTTCTCATCAGCCCTTTTATCGGGAGCGACGGAATGAAGCCGTTTATTGACTTCTGTAAAAATGATAACCGGGATCTGTTTGTAGTGGTTCGCTCTGCCAATAAATCCGCATCAGAACTGCAGGATTTGCTTACCGGCACGCGGCACGTTTATGGCGCCGCAGCGGAGTTGGCGGCGCGTATTGGTGAGCAGATTCTAGGAAAATGCGGATATTCCCGCATTTGCGGCGTAGGCAGCGCAGGAAACGGACAAGTCCTTAGTGACCTGCGGAAGAAGCATAACCGGATGTTCCTTTTGGTGGACGGTCTGGACTATCCCAGCGGTAACGCGAAAAATTGCAGCTATGCCTTTGACCGTTTTGGCTACGGGGCAGCTGTTTGCACCGGTCCGTCAGTAACGGCGGCGTGGAAAGAAAATGAATCCGATGGTCGGGAATACGTGGAAATGGCCGTCCTTGCCGCTGAGAGAATGAAGAAGAACATTACCCGTTATATTACTATTTTGTAAATCCCTATGTAAGTCAGGACAAGGCCTGACCTTATTTCATGCGCGCAGAGGGCATCCGGCTTCGACCGCTCTCAGAAGGAACTGTTCCGGTAGGAGCGGGGATTTCTGTTATGCCGGAATCACCGGTAGAGGGGACAGTGGACGGAGTCTGCGTAGTTGTGGGCATTTGGGTAGTGCTAGGCATGGTAGTGGTTGCGTTGGTAGGCATAGAAGTTTCGTCGCTGGTGTTTCTGCGGCAGCCTGCGAAGAGGCTTAGAGTAAGGACAAGAATCAATGCAATTGAAATTTGTTTTTTCATGGTTTACCTCCTGTTTTATCAGTTTCAAGTCTAGTATTTGCAGAGTCCTTGGATTTAGACAGGGAAAACATGCCTTCACTTTTGATCAATTTGCAAAAAAAGTATTTTTTAGCATTGCTATTTTGTCGCAAATGGATTATAATTACCAAGATAAACAAAATATAAAGGAGAATCCTTTGTTATGAAAAAGCTGGCAGTTAAAAAGAATGTGGAATGTATGGCTTGTCTGGAGTGCGTCCGGGCATGTTCCCAGGCTTTCTATAAGGAGTTCCATCCGGATTATTCCTGTATTCAGATCGTTGCGAAGGGCACCGGTGCAAAGCCGAATGTGTGCATTCAGTGCGGTAAGTGCATGAAGGTATGTGAGCACGAGGCTATCACTCAGAACCCCAAGACCGGCGTTTATATGATCAACAAGAAAAATTGCGTTGGTTGCGGTAAGTGCGTTGAGGTTTGTCCCATGAAGGTCATGGTACATAAGGCGGACAATCCTGTTTCCAAATGTATTGCCTGCGGCATTTGCGTGAAAGCCTGCCCCATGGAAGTTCTGGAAATTGTAGAAAAATAAATATGAAGACCAGCCACGAAAGTGGCTGGTTTTTACATTTTATTCCATAAAAATCAGAACTTTTTAAGAAAAAGGGAATAAGATAATTGCATATTCCTTTTTGGTATGGTATAGTATAAAAGATATTATATACCCGGAGGCGTGTATGAGCGAACTGACTTGTTTACAGCAGAAGCTGAAGCAGTATGATATAAAATGCGGACTAAAATTTGATGAGCCCATGAGCAAGCATACGTCCTTCCGCATCGGCGGCGGCGCGGAGGTCATGGCATTTCCCAAGAATACAGAAGAATTGGCAGATGTGTTAAGACTGTCCGGTTTGTTGGACTGCAAGATTCGTATACTAGGAGCCGGAACCAATGTTCTTGCACCGGACAAAGGTATCTCCGGAATCGTTCTTTGTTTGAAGGATGGCTTAAATGGCATGGAGAATCTTGGAGACGGAAAAATCCGTATCGATTCCGGAGTCACCATGACCCGGGCTGCGATTTTTGCGGCAAATTTAGGACTCTCCGGCTTGGAGTTTGCCCATGGAATTCCCGGTACGGTAGGCGGTGGGGTCTACATGAATGCCGGGGCATACGGCGGTGAGATCTGCCAGATTTGCGAATCTGTTACCACCATGGATATGGCGGGCAATTTGAAAATCCGTTCCAAGGAAGAAATGGAATTTTCCTATCGCCACAGTGTTTTGGAGGATACAGAGGAAATTGTTGTGAGCAGCGTATTTTCTTTGACAGGAAAACCCACAGACGAAATCAAGGCAGTCATGAAGGATTTGATGGCGCGCCGTTCCGCATCGCAACCCTTGGATCTGCCTTCTGCCGGCTCTGCCTTTAAGCGACCGAAGACCGGCTATGCCGCCGCGCTGATCGATCAATGCGGACTTAAGGGTTACCGAGTTGGCGGCGCAGGGATTTCCGAAAAACATGCCGGTTTCGCCGTAAACCTGGGCGGCGCTACGGCAGAGGATGTACAAAATCTCTTACAGCAGGTTTCTGAAAAGGTGCTTGAAAACACAGGAATCCAGCTGGAACCGGAAGTAAGAATTTGGTAATTGCTAACTATCTTAAAGCGAAGGAGGAATCACCATGGCGATCTCGTTTTCTGCATCGGCAAAGGCGGAAATTTGCCGTGTAATGCCCCAGAAACAATGCTGCGCACTGGCGGAGTGCTTTGGTATCCTCCTGTTTTGTAACAGCTTTGGAAGCGACGGCATTCGGATCATCACGGAAAGCCGGGAATTTGCCCAGCATCTTCCGAAATTGTTCAAAAAAGCCTTTTCCTGCACCTTTGACCAGCTTCCGGATATGGAGAGCGGAGGGAAACAGGTATTTCAAATTACAGAGCCACAAAAAGTGGCTGCCATTATGAGCGCCTATGGTTTTGATCTGAGAGATACCTTGTCTTTACATGTAAATATGCCTGTTATTGAAGAGGATTGCTGCAAGGCGGCCTTCTTCCGGGGGGCATTCTTGGCCGGTGGAAGTGTGACTGACCCGATCAAGGGCTATCATATTGAGCTTGCCACCACCCACAAATTTGTGGCTGCGGAGAGTTATGTGCTTATGCAGGAGGTTTTAGGTTTTTATCCGAAAACCACCCAAAGAAATGGCGGTCAGGTACTTTACATTAAACAAAGCGATATGATTTCCGATTTTCTCACCTATCTTGGCGCTCCTGTGGCAGCCATGGGAATTATGGAAGCCCGCCTGGAAAAAGAGTTAAATAACAAAGTGAACCGCCGCTGTAACTGCGATGATGCCAACATTTCCAAGGTGGTTGCGGCAGCTCAGGAGCAGCTAACTGCCCTTCGGATTTTGCGGGAACGCGGGATGGTGGAATCCTTACCGGCAAAGCTGAAGCAGGCGCTGCTGGCTCGGGAAGAACATCCTGCAGCATCGCTGACGGAACTGGCGGCCATGATGGATCCGCCCATTACAAAACCGGCGATGAACCACCGGTTGAAGAAACTGGTAGAATTGGCAAAGGAGGCTGCAAAATGAGTTTTGTACATCTTCATGTTCATACAGAATACAGCCTTCTTGACGGCGCAACCCGGATTTCCGGCATGATGGATCGGGTAAAAGAGCTGGGGCAGAGCGCTGTGGCTATTACAGATCACGGCGTAATGTATGGTTGTATTGACTTTTATAAGGCAGCCAAGGCTGCCGGAGTAAAACCCATTATCGGTTGTGAGGTCTACGTGTCCCGCCGGGGAATGGAAGATCGGGTTCACGGCATCGATAATGACTCATATCATTTGGTGCTGCTGTGCGAGAATAGAAAAGGCTATGAAAACCTGTGCTATCTGGTATCCCAGTCTTTTATCCGGGGATTTTACGGAAAGCCCCGGGTGGACTTGGAACTTTTGGAGCAGTACCATGAGGGATTGATCGCTCTGTCCGCCTGCCTTGCCGGCGCGATCCCCCAGTACTTAATGGAGGAAGATTATGAATCTGCCAAGGCCTATGCCTTAAATCTTTCCCGTATTTTTGGGCCGGAGCGGTTTTACCTAGAACTGCAGGATCACGGCATCGAAGAGCAGCGGGCGGTGAACCAGGGAGTTATGCGTATTTCCCGGGAAACGGGATTGCCTCTGGTGGTCACCAACGATGCCCACTATCTGCGTCGGGAAGATGCGGCTATGCAGGATGTGCTGCTATGCATCCAGACCGGCAAGACGGTGGATGACACCAACCGCATGAAATTCCAGACCGAGGAATTTTACCTGAAGAGCGAGGAAGAGCTTCGCACGCTGTTTCCCAACTGCCCGGAGGCCTTTGAAAATACCGCGAAAATTGCCGATATGTGCAATGTGGAATTTGTGTTTAACCAGTACCATTTGCCGGCATTTCCCATACCGGATGGCTATACAAACGAACAGTATTTCCGAAAGCTTTGCTACGAGGGCTTTGAGGAGCGGTATAACGATCCTCCGGAGGAATACGTTAAGCGGTTGGAGTATGAAATTGATGTTATCAGCCGCATGGGCTACGTCAACTACTACCTGATCGTATGGGATTTCATCCGCTATGCCAAGGAAGCTGGGATACCGGTAGGTCCGGGCAGAGGCTCCGGCGCTGCTTCCATTGCGGCATACTGCCTGCATATTACGGAAGTCGATCCCATGAAATATGCGCTGATCTTCGAACGTTTTTTGAATCCTGAGCGGGTGAGCATGCCCGATTTCGATACGGACTTCTGCCAGGAGCGCAGAGGGGAAGTCATAGAATACGTTATGGAGAAGTATGGCAAGGATCACGTTGCCCAGATCGCCACCTTTGGCACAATGGCAGCAAGAGGCGCCATCCGGGACGTGGGCCGTGCCCTGAACTTCAGTTATGCCGAGACCGATGTGGTGGCAAAGCTTGTGCCTACCATGCCGCTGCACATTACCCTAAAGGAGGCGCTGGAGATCAGCCCCAAACTGAAGGAGATGTATGGTGAGGACGAGCGTGTGAAGCTGCTCATTGATACTGCCATGCAGCTGGAGGGCATGCCCAGAAACACCTCCACACACGCAGCCGGCGTGGTAATCACGGCAGACCCGGTCTGCAGCTATGTGCCCCTTTCCTGTAATGACGATACCATTGTGACCCAGTATACCATGACCACCATCGAGGAACTGGGTCTGCTGAAGATGGACTTTTTGGGTCTGAGAAACCTCACCGTTATCAAGGATGCGGAGAAGCAAATTCAGCAGTTTAACCCGGATTTCTCCATGGATGCCATCCCTGACGACGATGCCGAAACCTTTGCTATGGTGGCTGAGGGTAAGACCCAGGGTGTATTTCAGCTGGAGTCCGCCGGTATGACCGGTGTTTGCGTGGGCATGAAATCTTCTTCCATTGAAGACTTTACCGCTGTGGTGGCGCTGTACCGGCCCGGCCCTATGGATTCCATTCCCCGGTTCATCGCCAACAAGCTGAATCCCGGGAAAGTGACATACAAGACGCCGCTTCTTGAACCGATTTTGAAGGTTACCTACGGCTGTATCGTTTATCAGGAGCAGGTTATTGAGATTTTCCGCTCTCTGGCAGGATACACTATGGGACAGGCGGATAATATCCGCCGGGCCATCTCCAAAAAGAAGCAAAAAATCATTGATGCAGAGCGGAAAACCTTTGTTTATGGCGATGATGCCCAGGGAATTCCCGGTTGCATCGCCAGAGGCGTGCCGGAGGCAGTGGCACAGTCTATTTACGATGAGATCGTTGACTTTGCCAATTATGCCTTTAATAAGGCGCACGCGGTGTGCTATGCCGTGGTGGCCTACCAGACGGCCTATTTAAAATGCCACTATCCCAAGCAGTATATGGCGGCACTGATGACCTCTGTTTTGGATTCCGCCACCAAAATTTCCGGCTATATTGCCGAGTGTAAGGAACTGGGGATTCCGGTTCTGCCGCCGGATATTAACCATTCCCATGACCACTTCACGGTGGAAGGAGAAGCCATTCGCTTTGGCCTGGGCGCTGTGAAAAATGTGGGACGGGGATTGATCCGTACTATGGTTTCCAAGCGCAGCGAAGAAGGTCCTTTTAAATCTCTGGAAGATTTTTTGCAGAGAATGGGTGATGGGGAACTTAACAAGCGCGCGGTGGAAAATTTTATTAAATGCGGCGCAATGGATTGCTTCGGCTACCACCGCAGTGAATTGCTGGCGGTGTACGAGAGTATGATGGACAGCGTTTCCTCCTCCCGCAAAAAGAATCTGGATGGACAGATGGGCTTGTTTGCATTGCTTGAAGATGATGAGGCGGCAAATATTCCCATCCCCAAGCTGCCGGAGCTGAAAAAGGCGGATCTTATGGCTATGGAAAAGGAAACCACGGGAATCTATCTTTCCGGCCACCCGATGGACGATTACCGCAAGTATTTGAAAGGCACGCATGTAGTGCCCATGGGTCAGCTGCTTTCGGAGGACTGCCCCTTTAAGGATGACGATATCGTCAGCGTGGCAGGCATTGTCCAGAGTGTGAAAATGAAAACCACCCGGAATAACTCCATGATGTCCTATGTGACCGTGGAAGATGATACCGGTTCTGTGGAAATGCTGGCTTTTTCCAATGTGCTGAATCAATTTGGCGGCTATTTGCGGGAAAACAGCGCGGTGGTCATTACCGGCAGACTGTCCATCCGTGATGAAAAAGAGCCTCAGATCGTCATCAACCGGGCAAGACCGATTTCGGATTACGCAGATGCACCGCATGTCGCTTCGCCGGCAAGCGAACCGACTCTGGAGGATACTTCCAAGACCCTGTATCTGCAGCTGAAAAGTGAAGACGATCCCAATTATCCAAAGGTTCGGGCCATCGTTAATATGTTCCCTGGTAATGGGACTGTAAAGGTGTTTTTTGCGGATATTCGTAAGATCAGAGGAGCCCAGGCAGCCTTTGACAGCAGGATGCTGACGGAGCTAAAAAATCTGCTCGGTGAAGAAAATGTTGTACTGAAATGACTTTGCTTTTTGTGTGTTTTGTGGTATGATATTACATTGGAAGGAGGGAAGCTGTCATGGTAAAAAAACATATATGCATACTTATTTGCCTGTTGGCGGTTTTGCTCCTATCCGGATGCAACATGCGCACTGTGGACGAAATGTACCACCCGCCAAAGCGGCCGGAGGCCTATAACAGCCTTTCTTCTCAAATCAATGATGTGATGAGCGGCAGGGAATACCAGGCGCCCCTTTCGGGAGAAAACCGGCAGGCGGTTCAGTCTGCGGATCTGGATGGGGACGGTATCGCCGAGTATCTTCTGTTTACCAAAAGCGGCGCAGAAAAGCCCTTGCAAATCCACATTTTTTCCGGTGATGGAGAAACATACCGGCTTTTGGACACCATTGAGAGTACCGGCTCGGCCTTCGACCTGGTGGAGTATGTCCAGATGGACGAACACCCCGGGGTAGAGATCGTGGTTGGCCGCCAGCTTTCCGATCAGGTGATCCGCAGCGTGTCGGTGTACACTCTCCGAAATGGGCAGACTGAGCAGTTGGTTACTGCTATGTATTCTAAATTCGTCTGCAGCGATCTTGACCGCGATGGCCTTGGAGAACTTCTTGTGCTTCGACCCGGTCAGTTTGATTCCGATAACGGCATTGCGGAACTCTACGGTGTGGAAAACCACGTGATGGAACGTTCTCAAGAGGTGAATATGTCAGAACCCTCGGCTTCGATTAAACGGATCATGGTGGGTAAACTGGCGGACGGCCTGGGCGCTGTATATGTTGCCAGCGACGTGGATGGCAGTGCCATTATTACCGACGTTTACGCGGTAGTCAATGGAGTATTTACCAACGTTTCTTTCTCCAGCGAATCCGGAACCAGCGTGCAGACATTGCGTAATTATTACGTATATGCCGACGATCTGGATGACGATGGAGTTCTGGAACTTCCCAATCTTATCACCATGGTTTTGCCTGAGGACACCAATTCCAATCAGTGGCAGTATTTGATTCGCTGGTATGCAATGCGCTCTGATGGAACGGAACAGGAGAAGATGTACACATATCATAATTATGTTGGCGGTTGGTATATGGAGCTTAGAAGGGAACTTGCCAACAGGGTCTGTGTGGAACAGCAGGGGAATACCTATGTTTTCAGCCTTTGGGACGAGGAATATAAGGAAAGAGAACGTCTGGCTTCTTTGTATGTTCTTACCGGACAAAACAGGGAAGAACAGGCCGAGATCGATAATCGGTTTGTGCTCCACAGAACAGAATCTACGGTTTATGCTGCAAATCTGGATGTTTCTTCTGCCAAATACGGCGTTTCTAAAGAGGAATTGATTGGCAGTTTCCACATGATCCAGCAGGATTGGAATACCGGCGAAACATAAGGGGTGATCGTATGAAAAAAGTATTGATTTTAGAAGATGAAGAGAATATCCGCAGCTTTGTGGTTATTAATCTGCGCAGAGCCGGCTATCAGGTGGTCGAAGCCGGGTCCGGTGAAGAGGCCTTGGAAAAGCTGCGCGAGAATCCGGATATCGGCGTGGCGATCCTGGACATCATGCTGCCGGATATCGATGGTTTTGAAGTTTGCCGTCGCATTCGTGCAGGCAACAAGAAAATGGGTGTCATTATGCTCACCGCCCGCACCCAGGAGATGGATAAGGACACCGGCCTGATGACGGGTGCGGATGACTAAGTCACCAAACCCTTCTCTCCCGCGGAGCTAACTGCTCGTCTGGATGCCCTGTTCCGCCGCTTGGGCGGTGATAACA
>JAZOUU010000023.1:0-13103 GCA_045658365.1 Faecousia sp.
TTGCGGGGGCCCCATTTTAAGGTTGGAGAATAAGACGACTCAAAACGCAATAACGGGCGCACCCGTGGAAGCCTACCTATCGGCAACCAAGCTCCAAGGCCATGTTCCCCAGCGCCCACTATATCCCCTCTCACCAAAACAGGGACTCTCTGAACAGCTTCTTCTGAGTACTCTCCTCTTCACAGCTTTTTCCATTATAGTTGATATTATAGTCCTGAAGCAACCATTTTGTCAACTGTCTATTTAAGATAAATGATCGTTTAGCGCACTACTATGCCCTCCCCTTTGGGGAGGGGGGACCGCTTGCGGTGGGAGAGGCTTTAACCTCTTCCGTCACGCCTATCGGCGTGCCACCTTCCCCAAAGGGGAAGGCTTTCCTCGCATAAACGATCATTTACGCAAACAATTCCTCAATGCTTCCAAAGCGGTAGCCCAATTCTTCCCATTTGGTCAGCAGTTCATCCATGATCTGGGCGTTGGTGGCGGAGGTGGAGTGAAGCAGTACCACTGCGCCGTTATGGGTCCGGGGCAGGAGCTTGGAAAAGGCGTAATCGGCAGAGGGCTGTTTGTCATTGTTCCAGTCCACGTAGGCTAGACTCCAAAACACCGTTTTATACCCCAATTCCTTGGCCATTTCCAGATTTTCCTGGCTGTAAATGCCCTGGGGTGGGCGGTAATATTTGGGCATTTCCCCGCCGGTGATCTCCCGGTAAAGATTCTCCAAATCCGTCAATTCCTTGGAAAAAGCTGCCTTGTCGGACAGCTTGCTCATATCATAGTGGTGCATGGTGTGGTTGGCGACGATATGTCCCTCATTTACCATGCGGCGCACCAGATCCGGATTTTTCTCCAGGTAATTTCCCACCAGGAAAAAGGAAGCCGGGGCATTGTGCTTTTTCAGCGCATCCAGGATTTTCTCCGTAGCGCCGTTTTCGTAGCCGGCATCGAAGGTGAGGTAGATCACCTTTTCTTCGGTGTTCCCCAGATAGACCGCATCGTATTTTTGAAGCTGCTCTTTTCCTGCCGGACCTAAGGGGGGCGCGCCCTCGGTACGAAAGCTGAGCCCCCAGGATGCGGTTGACATAACGTTGTCAAGTATCAGGTGCAGGCCAAAACCAAGGGCAATGAACAGAGCGCCAAAGATAATCCATAAATCCCGTTTCCGCATAGAAAACCCCTCCCTGTGGACAATCTATGCCCGGGAGGGGAAAATATTCAAGGAATATGCCGCCACAGCCGCCGGGATAGGATATACGCAAGCGCCAGCTTCAACCCATCCGGCAGGAGAAAGGGCAGGCAAGTAGTTAGGAAAACACTCCAAAGGCTGCTTCCTTCAGCAAATTGGTAAGAAAACCAGAAAATTCCGCAGATATAACACAAAAATTGCGCCAGAACAGCAGCCGGAAGTCTTACCCGGATGCCCCAGTGGGCGGTGAGCCCCCAATAGAGCAGCCCTCCAGCCAGAAAGCCCCAAAGATACCCACCGGTGGGCCCCAGCAGCGCGCCGATGCCGCCGCCAAAGCCGGAAAACACCGGCAAACCCATAATTCCCAGGGCAAGATAGACGAAAACGACGATACAGCCCCGTTTTCCGCCAAGCAGCAGCAAAGCAAAATGCAGCCCAAAGGTCTGCAAGGTGACAGGCAGCCCAAACACAGGGAAAGAAATCCACGCGCAGATCGCCATAAGCGCGGCAAACAGACCGCATAGAGAAATATCTTTGATTTTCATGCCCTCACCTCACTTCCGCCACAGTTTAGCACGAACGCAATAAAAAGTCACCCGCCCCGATTGGGGCGGTTGACATAATACCGAAAGCTTACTTATTCAGATAGGCATGGATAGCGGCTGCGCCTTTCTTACCTGCGCCCATGGCCAGGATCACGGTGGCAGCGCCGGTGACCGCATCGCCGCCGGCAAACACGCCGTCGCGGGTGGTCATTTCGTCCTCGTTGACAATCAGACAGCCCTTGCGGTTGGTTTCCAGACCGGGAGTGGTGGAGCGGATCAGGGGGTTGGGGCTGGTGCCCAAGCTCATGATGACGGTATCCACATCCAGCACAAACTCAGAACCGGGAACCTCGATGGGACGGCGGCGGCCGGAAGCATCCGGCTCACCCAGCTCCATACGGATGCACTTCATGCCGCAGACACGGCCGTTTTCATCCGGCAGGATCTCCACAGGGTTGCACAGGGTCTTGAATTCGATGCCCTCTTCCTTGGCGTGGTGCTGCTCTTCCAGACGGGCAGGCATTTCGGCCTCGCCCCGGCGGTAGACAACATACACATTTTCCGCGCCCAGACGCATGGCGCAGCGGGCAGCGTCCATCGCCACGTTACCGCCGCCAACCACGGCCACGGCCTTGGACTTCACCACGGGGGTGTCGTAGGTTTCGTCGTAGGCCTTCATCAGGTTGGTACGGGTTAAGTATTCATTGGCGGACATAACGCCCTTCAGGCTTTCGCCGGGGATGTTCATGAACATGGGCAGACCTGCGCCGGAGCCCACGAACACGGCCTTGTAGCCCATTTCGAACAGCTCGTCGATGGTCAGAACCCGGCCGATGACCATGTTGGTCATGACTTCCACGCCCTGAGCTTCCAGCTTGGTGATTTCGTTGGCAACGATGGCCTTGGGCAGACGGAATTCGGGGATGCCGTAAACCAGCACGCCGCCGGCAGTGTGAAGGGCTTCAAACATGGTAACCGCGTAGCCCAGCTTGGCCAGGTCGGAGGCGGCAGTCATGCCGGCAGGGCCGGAACCGACCACGGCTACCTTGATGCCGTTGGATTCTACCTTTTCGGGCATGGCGTTGATATTTTCCCGATACCAGTCAGCCACGAACCGCTCAAGTCTGCCAATGGCCACCGGCTCGCCCTTGATGCCACGGACGCAGCGGGCTTCGCACTGGGTTTCCTGGGGGCAGACCCGGCCGGAAAGGGCGGGCAGGGCGTTGGTGGAGGTGATGATCTCATAAGCGGCCTTGAAGTCGCCTTCCTGCACCTTGGCAATGAACTCGGGGATCCGGACATTGACGGGGCAGCCTTCCACACACTTGGGATTCTTACACTTTAAGCACCGGCCGGCCTCTTCGATGGCCATTTCGGCGGTGTAGCCCAGGGTAACTTCCTTGAAGTTCCGGGCGCGAACCTGAGGATCCTGCTCAGGCATGGGGGTCTTTACTAAAGTCATGTTTGCCATTTCAGTATCCTCCTTCTTACTTGATCAGCGCCTTGCCCATGGCTTCCATACGGCAGGCGTGGGTTTCGGTGACTTCTGCTTCCCGGCCGCGGTACAGGCTGTTGCGGCTCATCAGCTCGGCAAAGTCCACCTTGTGGCCGTCAAATTCCGGGCCGTCCACGCAGGCAAACTTCACTTCGCCGCCAACGGTGACCCGGCAGCCGCCGCACATACCGGTGCCGTCCACCATAATGGGGTTCAGGGACACGCTGGTGTGGACACCGAAAGGCTCGGTGGTCTTGCAGACGAATTTCATCATGGGGATGGGGCCGATGGCCAGCACTTCGTCAAATTTTTCGCCCTGCTCCAGCAGCTCCTGCAGAGGCTGGGTCACCAGGCCATGACGGCCATAGCTGCCGTCGTCAGTCATGAGGATCAGATTGTCGGCAACGGCCTTGAATTCTTCTTCCAGAATGACGATATCCTTGCTGCGGAAGCCAACGATGACGGTAACTTCTGCGCCGGCTTCCTTAAAGGCTGCCGCAGAGGGCAGAGCGATGGCGCAGCCAACGCCGCCGCCAACCACACAGACCTTCTTCTTGCCTTCCACGGGGGTGGGCTTGCCCAGAGGACCAACGAAGTCCCGGATATAGTCGCCCTCGTTCAGATTGCCCAGAGCAATAGTGGCAAAACCAACTTTTTGGAAAATAATGGTAACCGTGCCCTTTTCCCGGTCGTAACCGGCGATGGTCAGGGGAACGCGCTCGCCTTTTTCATCAATGCGGAAGATGATGAACTGACCGGCCTTGGCCTTTTTGGCAATAAAGGGAGCTTCGATCTCCATCAAGGTGACGGCGGAATTCAGCTCCTTTTTACGAACAATTTTGAACATGTACGGATCCTTCTTTCTCAGAATATGTAATCACGTTTGGGCATAGCCCGACACATACATTATAAAGCTTATTACTGTATTTGTCAAATAAATATCGATAAAAATGGGCGAAAAAGGTTTACATAACACCACTAAAGGGGCAGGGAGAATAAAACAAGAGGTGGAAGCGCTCCACCTCTTGTCTATGGGATTAGCTTTGTTTATCGGACACCGGGATAGGGCCATGCTTTTCTTCAAAGTTCCGGATGCAGTTGTTGATTAAATACATGATCTGCCCACTGGCGCTGCGATCGTCATATTTCGCCACATAATGGAATTTCTCAAGAATATCGGCATCAATACGAATGCTGATATGCTTTTGCTGTTTCATGCTTTGCACCTCACTTAATTTGCACTTATTTTGTGTTTATTTTAAGTGAAATCAGTGCTATTATTTAAATATGCACTAAAACTAAGTGCATAGAATTTCGGAGGTGCGAAAAGGAACATTCTCTGTATGCTTATTTAACAAGACGCAGTAGCGAAGAATTGGAGAATTTAAAAGCGTTTTATGAAGGTTCTCAAGAAAGCAACATGGATAGAGTTGTCTTGCAAATGCTGATGGAAATTTTGCAAAAGAGAAGATCAAAAAGCGAAAATGCATAAAAAACCGGAGGCGGCCAAGCCGCCTCCGGTAAGTAAATTATTTCTTTGCCAGCAGATCCCGGATCTCGGTCAGGAGCTCTTCGCTGGTGGGTGCGGGAGGATTCTTTGCAGCTTCCTCGGCAGCCTTTGCAGCAGCTTCGGCAGCGGCTGCTTCTGCAGCTTCCCGCTCCTTGCGGGTAGATGCCTCAGAGATGGTGTTCATAACCTTGACGATGAGGAAAACAACAATCGCCATGATGAAGAAATTAATTACTGCGGAGATGAAATTGCCAACGGTCAGATAGTTTTCCACAATCTGGACCACTTCTTCACCGGCTTCGTTGACGACGGTTTCATAGGTGGGCTCCACCCAGGGCATCCGGGGCAGGGCGATCTTCACATCGCTGAAATCAGCGCCGCCCATAAAGATGTTTACAACAGGCATGATCAGATCGTTGGTGACACTTTTGGTGATGTTGCTGAAAGCGCCGCCGATGATTGTGCCGACAGCCAGCGCCATGGCATTGCCCTTGTTGATAAATGTCTTAAATTCATCAAACAGGGTGGGTTTTCCGTTTTTCTTACTCATAATCTTTCTTCCTTTCCAATGTTATGCAGGCGCCAAACACAGGCGCAGGTTTACATAATTATCTCTTTTCGATGACCTCAAGGCCGCCCAGATATTTGCGCAGCACTTCGGGAACGACAATGGAGCCGTCGGAGCGCTGATTCTGTTCCACCAGCGCGGGGAAGATACGGGAGGTGGCCAATCCGGAGCCGTTGAGGGTGTGGACGAAGTCGATCTTGCCGTCGGCGCGGCGGTAACGGATGTTGCCCCGGCGAGCCTGGTAGTCCCGGGCGTTGGAAACGGAGGAAACTTCCTTATAGCCGTCCATGGAGGGGATCAGAATTTCGATGTCGTAGGTTCTGGCCATAGAGGCAGAGCAGTCGCCGGCGGCCAGCTTCACGGTGCGGAAGTGGAAGCCCAGGTTCTCCACCAGTTTTTCGGCCTTGGTCACCAATTCGTCAAAGGCCTCGTCGGAGGTTTCGGGGGTGGTGAACTGGAACATCTCCACCTTGTTGAACTGGTGGCCCCGAACCATGCCCCGCTCGTCCGCCCGGTGAGAGCCGGCTTCCCGGCGGAAGCAGGGGGTGTAGGCGAAGAATTTTTTGGGCAGATCCGCCTCAGTCAGGATCTCGTCCCGGTAAACGGAGGCCAGAGCGGCTTCGGCGGTGGGCAGCATATAGTGAACCCGGTCGTCGGTGGGGTTGGCAATCTTGTAGACTTCGTCGGCAAACTTGGGGAACTGGCCGGCGGTTTCGCCGCACTGGTACTCCAGCATGTGGGGCGGCAGGATGAAATCGTAGCCGTCGGTGGTGTGGGTGTCGATGAAGTAGTTCAGCAGCGCCCATTCCAGCCGGGCGCCCATGCCGGTGTACATCCAGTTGCCAGCGCCTGCCAGCTTGACACCCCGCTCATAGTCGATCAGCCCCAGATCGGTGCAAAGATCCACATGGTGCTTTGGCTCGAAGTCGAATTCGGGCTTTTTGCCCACGTAGCGCAGAGGCTCGTTGTTTTCCTTGCCGCCGGGCAGCAAATCTTCATCCGGCAGGTTGGGAAGCGCCAGCATGGCGGTACGGAACTCCGCGCTCAGCTCTTTCAGCTTGGCGGTGTCATCGGCAATGGCCTCGTCGATGGCGATGGACTTGGCTTTGTTGGCCTCGATGACAGCATCGATGGCGGAGGTGTCTTCGCCCTTTTTTTCTGCGCCCTTTTTCTGACCAAAAAGCTTGCCGTTTTCCTTGGCCAGCTTATTTTTCTCGGCGGTCTTGGTCTCGGTGGCGGTTTTCAGACCGCGAACCTGCACATCCAGCTCCAGAATCTGGTCTACGATAGCGTCGCAGTCCACTTCCTTGGCGCGAAGACCGGCTTTCACAGCCTCGGGATTTTCTTTAATTCGTTTAATGTCCAGCATGACTCGTAACTCCTTTGGTAAAGAAAATTGTAATCAAATGTCAACAATGTCCGGCTCATCCGGGATCACGATGGCGCAGACGATATAGGCCAAAATGCCGCTGCCGCCTAACAGGCAAAAGGCAGCCAGGGCCAGCCGCACAACGGTGGGATCCAGGGAAAAGAACTTGGCGATGCCGGAGCAAACGCCGCAGAGCATTTTATTGGATTTATCTTTGTATAGCTTTTTGTTTTCCATATAAATCCCTCACTTTTCCAGCTTCATCAAGGTATCCAGTAGATGCTGCAGGTCTTCCTGACCGTAAAATTCCAGTTCAAAGCGACCCTTGCGCTTGCCGCTGACGATTTTTACGCCCCGGCCGAGGTGTTTGCTGAGACTTTTCTCACATTCGGCCACATAGTCCACCTTCAAAGAAATTTCCGGCGCCTTTTTCGGCTCGGCGGACATGTTCTTGCACAGCAGCTCAGCCTGCCTTACGGAAAGACCCAGAGCGATGATCTTCTGGGCGGCCTCTTGCTGCTTTTTCTCGGATTTCAGGCTCAATACCGCCCGGGCATGACCGGCGGAAAGCTCCCCGGAGCGAACCTTTTCCAGAACCGACGGAGAAAGATTCAAAAGTCGCAATGCATTGGCCACGGCGCTCCGGGATTTTCCTACACGGCCGGAGGTTTCCTCCTGGGTCAGACCGTAATCGGTCATCAGACTCTGGTATCCCAGGGCTTCTTCCACAGGGTTCAAGTCCTGCCGCTGAAGATTTTCAATCAGCGCCAGCTCCATCGCTTTTTTGTCGTCTGCTTCGATGACGACAGCGGGGATCTCTGTGAGGCCTGCCATACGGGAAGCCCGCCAGCGCCGTTCACCGGCAACAATCTGATAATATCCGGAATCCAGCTGCCGCACCGTCAAGGGCTGGATCACACCGTGGATTCGGACGGATTCCGCCAGGGCCTCCAGTTCTTCCTCATCAAAATCCTGCCGGGGCTGGGATTTGTTCGGCTCTACCTTATGTAAAGGCAGTGTTTTATAGGGGGTTTTTGGGTTGGTTTCCTCCAGAGCGTCGCCTAGCAGCGCGCCCAGACCTTTGCCTAAACCTTTTTGGGAAGCCAAATATCTCACCCTTTCTTATAATTTTGCTTTCAGTTCTTCTGCGACTGCCCGGTAAGCCGCTGCGCCCTTGCTGCTGCGGTCATAGGCGGTAACAGGGAGTCCGTGGCTGGGAGCTTCCGCCAGACGTATGTTCCGTGGGATGGCGGCGATACAAACCTTGCCGGGAAAATGCCGCCGCACTTCCTGGGCAACCTGGGTGGAGAAATTGGTGCGGCCGTCAAACATGGTCAGCACCACGGAGAAAATCTCCAGATTGGGGTTGATTTTCCGCTTTACCATCCGCAGGGTGTTCATCAGATCGCTGAGCCCCTCCAGCGCATAGTATTCGCACTGCACCGGCACCAAAATGCCATCGGCAGCGGCTAAAGCATTCAGCGTCAGCATTTCCAGAGAGGGCGGGCAATCAATCAAAATCACGTCGTAAAGCGGACGCAAAGACTCTAAAGCCCGGGACAGGCAGTGGTGGGCATCTTCCATTCCCACCAGCTCCACACCGGCGCCGGCCAGGTCCGCGCAGGCAGGCAGCACATCACCGAATTTCGTGGAGATGACCGCGCTTTTTGCTTCTGCGCCGTTGATCACCACGTCGTAAACAGAGGTGCTTATCTTTTTCTTATGAATACCAAGGCCGGAAGTGGCGTTGGCTTGGGGGTCGAAGTCGCACATCAGCACTTTCAGCCCCAGATCGTGCAGACAGGCGGTCAAATTCACAGCGGTGGTGGTCTTGCCCACGCCGCCCTTTTGATTGACCACCGCAATGATTTTTCCCATAGAAAACCTCCTTGATACCCATGTTTCACGTGAAACATGAAAGCCGTAAACAGAAAGAATGTTTCACGTGAAACATTCCTTAAAGCTGGAGTTGGACGCTGACGCCTGGAGTCCACCGGGCTGCAGCGGACCGATCCCGCTGCTCCAGCAGGTTCAGCAGCATCAGCGCCGTTAAACAAAAGGCGAGCAAAACTGCTACCAGCGCAAAGAAAAGCCACCGCATA
Source organism: Faecousia sp. (assembly GCA_045658365.1). GTDB lineage: Bacteria > Bacillota > Clostridia > Oscillospirales > Oscillospiraceae > Faecousia. The sequence goes on from JAZOUU010000023.1 coordinate 8,776, forward strand.
GAGGAACGAAGACGTTTCAGCTGGGCTTCCGGAGTCCGGGCGGCTTTCTTGTTCCCTTTTTTCTTCTGGGACAAAATCGGCGCGTGAGCCGGAAGCTGGATGGGGGTAGCCGGATCTACGGGATATCCCTCGGCCTCAGCAAGGCAATCTTCGCAGAACACTTGCTGATCCTTTACTTTCCGTCCGCATTTAATACAGGCCATGCTTGTCGCCTCCCATCCATTATGATGCTCTATTGTACTACAATTTTTTGTTTCCGTAAAGAGGAAAAAGGGAAAAAGTGCGAAAACAAGTCCCCGCAGGGTTTCCTGTGGGGACAAAAGTCAGGATCGCTCCCGGATCAGCATGGGTGTCAGCTTTTCTTTACCAAACATTTGGACAAACCGGGGGCATTTTATCAAAAAAGCATAATAAATATTGTAGCCGCAGCCCAGCAAGGTTTCCGCATTTCCCTGCCCCTTGGAAAGGATCACATCAGCTGTGTTCATGGCCTGGAGGGCTTCCTCACCCAGCAGATCCAGCTGCGTGCCGGCAATGGCCGTGCCGTTGTCAATGACGGGGAACGTAATGCCCACAGCGGCGGCATCTTCACGGGTGGCATCGTTTTGTGCCGGGCCGCCCCGCACGCAGAAGGTGATATTTAGATGTGGAAACCGGCTTTTTAGCACCTCTGCAAAGATCCGGTCAAAACCGATCTCACCGGCATTATCCGTTAGGTACAGAAGATTTGTTCCTGCTTCCAGCTCCGTTAAAAATTGTTGATATATTGCTTTGTCCAGCGGTAGTTCCCGGGCTTGTTTAAGCATATCTTCCAGAGCAGCAAAGCTGACCTCCCCGCGTAAAGCGGAAAAGTCGATGTAATTGCCCAAAATGGCGTACTGAAGCGCGGCGTAAACCGGGTCGGGTGCAGCCTGAGCAAGGGCGCGGATCTGATCCATGCGTTCCAGCACAAAGCGGTTGGACTCCTCTTTTTCCTCGAGGAAACGGTCCTCATCGATATGATAGTATTTTTTCAGCAGTTTGTTCACATCCGGGCCGAACCAAGGAGAGCTGACGCCCTCCGGCGCGGAGAGGAACAGCGCCATCAAATCCTGGGCAAAGGCGGTGGCAGTTTCTTCATCTCCCAGTGTATGGGCCAATTCTACACTTCGCTGCAGATAGCACACATAGCACTGGGTATTCATAGAGATACTCAAAGGGTTCACCTGTCTTTCCGAGGGGTTAGGTCTCTAAATGCCGCTGAATGCTGCCTACAATCATATCCAGCGCGATTAAGTTTTTACCGCCTTCCGGCACAACCAGATGGGCATATTTTTTGCTGGGCTCTACATAGGCCTCGTGCATGGGCTTGACGGTAGTTTGATACTGTGTCAGCACCGACTCCAGAGAGCGGCCCCGCTTATTCACATCCCGTTTGATCCGGCGGCACAGACGCACATCCGCATCCGTATCCACAAAAAGCCGGATATCCATTAAATCCCGCAGGGATTTCTCGGCAAAAATAAGGATTCCCTCCACAATGATCACTCTTTGTGGTACGATTCGCAATATCTCATCACTCCGGTTATGGACGGTGAAATCGTACACCGGGCAGTCAACGGCTTCTCCTGAGCGCAATTTGGCCAGGTGGGAGACCATCAAATCCGTATCGAAGGCGGCGGGCTCATCATAATTGATTTTGCACCGCTCTTCATAGGTCAGCTCATCGTGGCGCTTATAATAATTGTCGTGGCTGATGACGGTAACATTGCCGTCAAATCGGCTGACCAGATTCTTCATCAGGGTGGTTTTTCCGCTGCCGGTACCGCCGGCGATGCCGATGACCAGAATTTCCTGCTCCATACGATCCTTCCCCTTTACTCAATGTGTGCCAAAAGAGCCTCGCACAGCGACACCATAGCAGTATCCTGGGAGCTATTTTCCCAAATCAGCTCTCCCGGTCCGTCAGACAGAAGATTTTTCTCGGCAAGCCGCCGCTGGGTCTCCCGGGCAGTACCTTCGCCCCCATCCAGCAGAGGCAGATCTTCTCCCATGATCTTCCGGATAGAAGCTGCGGCAAAGGGATAATGGGTACAGCCCAGCACCAGCGCATCCAACTTCCCTGCCCATGGCTTCAGAAGCGGCTGCAGCAGCGCCACCGCTTCGGGACTGTCGGCCTTTCCGGCCTCTACCAGATCCGCAAGACCCGGGGCGGGCAGTTTTATCACTTCGCAATGGTTGGAGGATGTATTTACTAATTTCTGGAATTTTTCTTCCCGCAGCGTCACCGGTGTGGCCAAAACCCCCACCCTTCCCCCGGGGAATTTCTGGGCGGCCAGTTTCAGCGCCGGCTCGATGCCCACTACGATCATCTGGGGATATGTACTGCGCAAAACGTCAATGGCGGCGGCGGTAGCTGTATTGCAGGCCACAACCAACGCCTTGATCCCCTTTTCCATAAGGTTGGCGGCGGTATTCAGGGCAAGGGTGCGGATTTCCTCCGTAGACCGGGAGCCGTAGGGCGCATTGGCGGAGTCGCCAAAATAGAGATACCGCTCATTGGGCATCCGTCGGCGAAGCTGCCGCAGTACGCTGATGCCCCCTACGCCGGAGTCAAACACGGCGATATAGTCCTGTTTCTGATTCATGCCCTCACCTGCCCTCTGTGTTTTTAATATAGTAGCAAAAAAACAGTCTGCTTGCAATGGTTTCCGGTCTTTTTTTGCAAAAAGGGCGTTTCCAAAGCGGAAACGCCCTAAAAATCACTTGGTACCGAAGATCCGGTCGCCGGCATCGCCCAGACCGGGCACGATGTAGGCATGGGAATTCAGCCGCTCGTCCACCGCGGCCAGATACAGCTCCACGTCGGGGTGGGCGTTCTGCACAGCTTCCACACCCTCGGGGCAGCCGATGATGTTCATCATGATGATGTTGCGGCAGCCGCGCTTTTTCAAGAAGTCGATGGCGGCGATGGCGCTGCCGCCGGTAGCCAGCATGGGGTCAACCACGAATACTACCCGGTTTTCAATATCTTCCGGCAGTTTGCAGTAATATTCCACAGGCATATGGGTCTCGGGGTCGCGGTACAGGCCGATATGACCAATTTTTGCGGAAGGAATCATATCCACCATAGAGTCCACCATGCCCAGACCGGCCCGGAGAACGGGCACGATTGCCAGTTTTTTGCCTGCCAGCATCCGGCATTTGGCCATCGCCACGGGGGTTTGAACCTCTACTTCCACAGTGGGAAGATTACGGGTAGCCTCATAGCACATCAGTCCTGCGACTTCACTGACCAGCTCCCGGAATTCCTTAACGCTGGTGTTTTCGTTGCGCAAAATTGCCAGCTTGTGCTGAATTAAGGGGTGATCCAAAACGTGTACGGTAGCCATAAATCTCTATCTCCTTTTTATTTCTGTTCCCGGGCCAGCCGTTCCCGCTCTGCCTGGGACAATCTTAAATAATTGGGGGCAAGGATTTCCGCGTTGCCGCTCTTGCCCTGACGGATCTGTGCCAGCGCGGCCAGACCAACACCCACGGCTCGCTGATGCATTCGGTGCTCTGCCGGAAGGATCAGGTTATTTACCTCTTCTGACAATGTATTATAGCACAAAATACTGCCGTCGCCAACTAAAAAAATCGGTTCTTGCAAAGTTTTTAGCTCATTTTTTAAATCTTCCAAAGAAATTGCCCGATCCGGGGCAACGGTTTCCAGCCTTCCTTGGTTTACATAATACAGAGCGTTATAGACTTGGGTTCTCCGGGCATCCATCACCGGGCAAACATAGCCCTGGTAAATTCCCAGACCCAGGGCCATGGCTTCTAGGGTAGACACTCCGTACAGGGGAATTTCTTTTCCCCAGGCAAAGCCCTTGGCGGCGGCGACGCCGATGCGCACGCCGGTAAAAGAGCCCGGGCCGTTGGCTACCGCCAGCGCCTTCACCTCACCCGGGGTTTTTCCGCATTGGGCTAAAAGTTCCTGGGCCATCACCAGCAAGGTTTGGCTGTGGGTCAGTCCTGTGTTCTGATATTGCTCGCCCAGCAGTTTTTCCCCCTCAAACAGGGCAACCGAGGCGGATTTTGCAGAGGTCTCAAAGGCTAAGAGCAGCAAGGAAATCCCCTCCTTCTATGGTAATGCGCCGCCGGCAGTCTCCCAATTTGTCAAATTTGACAAATATGGCATTTTCCATGGCCTCCCGGACGTTTTCGCTCCATTCCACGGCGCAAATGCCGTTTCTGTCCAGATAATCCTCCCAGCCGATGTCAAACAGGTCATCGGCGGAGGTGAGCCGGTACATGTCAAAATGAAACAGGGGCAGCCGTCCGCTCAAATATTCATTGACGATGGT
>JAZOUU010000024.1:0-13679 GCA_045658365.1 Faecousia sp.
TGTTTTGGTGAGAGGGGATATAGTGGGCGCTGGGGAACATGGCCTTGGAGCTTGGTTGCCGATAGGTAGGCTTCCACGGGTGCGCCCGTTATTGCGTTTTGAGTCGTCTTATTCTCCAACCTTAAAATGGGGCCCCCGCAAAGGCGGATGGCCTTTGTGGGGAAGAGGAGATGCCAAGCCACTGGTGGAATTTCCTGCTTGCAGGAAATGGAACAGTGTGGCTTGTGCGTTGACGAGAACTAAGGTGGTACCGCGTAAATTTTACGCCCTTGGAATTTCCAAGGGCGTTTTTTCATTCTAGGAGGAAGAAAAATGAGCAAAGGTAACTATTACATTACAACACCGATCTATTATCCCTCTGCCAATCTGCATATCGGCCATGCCTACTGTACTGTGGCCACCGATGCCATGGCCCGCTATAAGCGGCTGATGGGCTACAATGTGAAATTCCTCACCGGCACAGACGAGCACGGTCAGAAGATCGAGGACAAGGCCAAGGAAGCCGGGGTCACGCCCCAGCAGTTTGTGGATAACATCGTTCTGGGCGAAAAGGGCGTTCTGGATCTGTGGAAGCTGATGAACATTTCCTATGACCGATTCATCCGCACCACCGACGATTACCATGTGGCCGCTATCCAAAAGATCTTCAAGAAGATGTATGACAATGGCGACATCTACAAGGGAACTTACAAGGGCAAGTACTGCAAGCCCTGTGAATCTTTCTGGACTGAGAGCCAGCTGGTGGACGGCAAGTGCCCCGACTGTGGCCGGGAGTGCGTGGATGCAGAGGAAGAGGCTTATTTCTTCCACCTTTCCAAGTACGCAGACCGGATCCAGGATCTTCTGGAAAATACCGATTTTCTGGAACCCCGCAGCCGCGTTAATGAGATGGTCAACAATTTTATCAAGCCCGGTCTGGAAGATCTGTGCGTTTCCCGTACCAGCTTTACCTGGGGCGTGCCTGTGGACTTCGACGAAGGCCATGTGGTGTATGTCTGGATCGATGCCCTGTTCAATTACATGACCGCTCTGGGCTTCTGCAACGAAAAGTATAACGATCTGGCTGAATTCTGGCCTGCGGATGTTCACTTTGTGGGCAAGGAGATCGTTCGTTTCCATTCCATCATTTGGCCGGCCATGCTTATGAGCCTTGACCTGCCCCTGCCCAAGAAGGTTTACGGCCACGGCTGGCTGAACTTCAACGGCGAGAAGATGTCGAAGTCCCGGGGCAATGTGGTAGATCCCTACATCCTCTCCGAGCGCTTTGGTGTGGATGCCCTGCGGTTCTTCCTGCTGCGGACTTTCCCCTTCGGATCTGACGGCAACTTTACCAATGAGCTGTTGATTTCCACCATCAATACCGACCTTGCAAACACCCTGGGCAATCTGGTCAGCCGTACCGTGGCCATGAACCAGAAGTATTTTGGCGGCAATCTGGCTGAGGGCGGCGAAGCTGCCCCTCTGGACGAGGAGCTGAGAGCCCTGGCAGCCGAGGTCTTTGCAAATTACGAAAAGCAGATGGATAAGTTCCAGTTCTCCGTGGCATTGAACGAGGTGTTCCGGCTGCTGGACCGGGCCAACAAGTATATCGATGAGACCACGCCCTGGATTCTTGCCAAGAGCGAGGACACCATGCCCCGGCTGCTGACCGTTATGAAGAATCTGTGCGAGTGCATCCGTCTGGCTGCCATTCTGATCACACCCTTCATGCCGGAATCTGCTGAAAAGATTTTTGATCTGCTGAATGTTCCCACAGAGGGCCGCACATGGGATGCAGGCAACTACTGCGCCGATCACAGCTGGAATACTGTTACCGGCGCGCCTTTGTTCCCCAGAATCGACATGGAGAAGGAGCTGGCCGCCCTGGAGGAAATGAGCAAGCCCAAATCCACCATCGAGATCGAGCCCTACGCAGAAGAAAATGTGGATTTTGATACCTTCTGCAAGTCCGATTTCCGGGCAGTGAAGGTCAAGGACTGCCAGAACGTGAAAAAGAGCGATAAGCTGCTGCAGTTTACCCTGGACGACGGCACCGGCACAGACCGACAGATTCTTTCCGGCATTGCGAAATTCTATAAGCCCGAGGATCTGATCGGCAAGACCCTGGTGGCCATCACCAATCTGCCGCCCCGGAAGATGATGGGCAGAGAGTCCTGCGGCATGCTGCTGAGCGCAGTGCATACCGAAAAGGGCGAGGAAAAGCTGAATCTCATTATGCTGGATGATGCCATTCCCGCCGGCGCAAAGCTCTGCTAAATAAGAATAAGCCTCCCTCTGATGAGGGAGGTGGCAAAAATCTTTGATTTTTGGCGGTGGGAGAGATAAGTAAAGTCTCTCCCCCAGTCAGCCTGTTCGGCTGACAGCCCCCTCGTCAGAGGGGGCCTTTATTCAGAGAAAACGAACCGCCCTGTGGTACTCCACAGGGCGGAAGTTTTCTGTTAGCACAAGCTTGCCTCCCCTTACAGGGGAGGTGCCCGAAGGGCGGAGAGGTTTACAACCTCTCAGTCACAGCTGCGCTGTGCCAGCTCCCCTGAAAGGGGAGCCAAGAAAAAGGTGAGCTGTGAAAACAGCTCACTTTTTATATTCACTTCACTTGCTTTTGCTGAAGCCAATCCTTGACAATTTCCTCCACTAATTGGGAAATACTCCATTTCTTTTCTTCAGAGAGATTTTCCAATACTGCCTTTGTGGCTGAGTCGGTACGGAATGTAATGTACTCTGTTTTCTTTTCGGTTTTTCTCATATCTATCACCCGTATACATGGTATACCTTTTTGATTGACAAAGCTAGCGATACTAGGTATACTTAGTATAGACATATGGAGGTGTAACTATGACTAATGTGCAAATCGAAGCGGTTTATGCCACGTTGGTTGGCGTGATGCGGGAGGAGTTCCGGGTGTCGGGGGTGGAGGATCTGTTTGCCGAGGGCAGTGACTGCATGAACTGGTACAGCGATATGCTGGATGCTTATGAGCGCCTGTGTGACCGCTTGGGAGTGGTGGATGAAGATAAGGATGTTGAGGTCATTATCTGCTCACTGAGAAAGATAGAGCAAAAAGTGAGCAGGAAAATGTTTGAATACGGCATGAAATTTGCCTTGGACAGCAAATAAGAATCCGCCCTGTGGTACTCCACAGGGCGGTCATCGTATATGGATTATTCTTCCCAGTTGTGCCAGACGTTCTGCACATCGTCATCGTCTTCCATGATGTCGATGAGCTTTTCCATCAGCTTGATTTGCTCCTCGTTTTCCAGCTTCTGATAGTTCTGGGGAACCATTTCGATCTGAGCAGAGGCGAAGGTGTACTTCTTGCCCAGCGCTTCGGCTACGGCATTGAAATCATCGGGCGTGGTGTAGACGGTGAAGACATCTTCTTCTGCTTCAAAATCGTCTGCGCCGCAATCCATGGCATCCATCATGACGGTATCTTCGTCATAGTCGCCCTCTTCATTGTCGATGACCAGCACGCCCTTCTTGTCAAAGGACCAGCTGACACAGCCGCTGGCGCCCAGATTGCCGCCGAATTTATCAAAATGGTGGCGCATGGAGCCTGCGGTACGGTTGCGGTTGTCGGTCATGGTTTCCACGATGACGGCAACACCGCCGGGGCCGTAGCCTTCATAGGTGATGGTTTCGTAGTTGTCACCGCCGCCGGCGCCGGCAGCCTTTTCCAGGCAACGCTTAATATTGTCGTTGGGCATGTTGGCAGCCTTGGCCTTGGTAATGACGGTAGCCAGACGGGAATTGTTGGCAGGGTCAGTGATGCCGCCGCCTTCCTTTACAGCCACGATCAGCTCTTTTGCAATTTTGGTAAAGGCGGCAGCCCGCTTTGCGTCCTGCGCGCCCTTGGTTTTTTGAATATTATGCCACTTGGAATGTCCGGACATAGGTATCTTCCTTCCTGTTTTCTAGTAAAAATATCCCGTATATTTTAGCAGACTTATTTGAGAAAATCAATAGAATTTCATGCAGTCTGCGTGGTTTTCCGAGATTTTTACGGTAATTTCCGGGAAACGGGCGGCGATTTTTTCCGCCAAAACCTCCATGACGGGGTTTTCTGTATGGAAGTGACCGGCATCGATGATGCTGAGCCCCTGCTCTTTTGCATCCCAAAAACCGTTATATTTCACATCGGAGGTGACGAAGGTGTCGCAGCCGGCGCAGATAGCATCATACAGTCCGTCGGAGCAGCTGCCGCCGCCAACCGCTACCTTGCGCACCGGTTTGCCGCCATCTACATAGCGAAGGCCGTCGCAGTGCAGTTTTTCTTTTACAAAAGCCAAAAATGTTTCAAGAGATTGTTCTTTTACTTCGCCGCAGCGCATCATACCCCCATAGGCACCCAGGGGTTCTACATTGGTAAGGCCTAAAACAGATGCCAGCACATCATTCACACCTCCCGGCGCGCAGTCCAGATTGGTGTGGGCGCAAATGTGGCTGATGTCTTGCTTGATCAGCATCATCAGCCCCCGGGTAATGGCCGCATCGTCGGTGACCATGGGAATGGGATGGAAGATCAGCGGATGATGTGTTACCAGCAGATCCGCGCCCCAATCGGCGGCTTCCTGGCAGACATGCTCAAAGGGGTCAAGCGCCAGAAGAATTTTAGACACCGGCGCATTTTTGCTGCCACAGTTAAGGCCTACATTGTCCCAGTCCATTTTCAGTTCCGTGGGCGCAAGAGTTTCTACAAATTCCAAAATATCCTGTACAGTGGTCATGGGGCTGCCTCCTTCAGAAAGTTAAAATCGGGGTTTTCCCGAAGGGCTGAAAGTTCTGCCAGAACCGCGATTTCCGTGGGGTCGGCATTCACGCCGTGTCCTTCCACAGAAAGGCGGAGCTTTTTAAGTACCCGGTGGTAGTATTCTGCCGTTTCTTTTCCGGGGTTTTCCAGCATAGCAGGGGGGAAGTACCACTGAGCCGGGGTCAGTTTCGGATAATCGGGCTCCCAGCGCGCTTCCATCACGGTGTATAGAAACCGGCCGTCCCGCAAAACAGATTCCTGCGTAATGCGCCAGCCTTGGGCGGATAAATACCGCCGCAGCAGAGAAATTTTGCTTTGACATTGCAAAATCAGCCGGTAATGCGAACTTTTCAGCCAGGGAGCGGCATCCAGAATGGAAATCATGGTGTCCGCGCCCATACCGGCGCAAATTAAGGAGTCAAAATCCCGGGGCAGCTTCTCCACACCTGCAGAAAGATAAAAGGAAATATTTTCTGTAACGCCGAATTTTACCGCATTGCGCTTGGCGCTTTCCAGAGGGCCTTTGTTAATATCCGAGGCGATGACAGAGGAAGCAATACCCTTCTGCAGCAGATAGATGGATAAATATCCGTGGTCGCAGCCAATGTCTGCCACCCGGTCGCCGGGGGCAACAAATTTGGCGCACTCCAGCAGACGGGGGGAAATCGGAAGATTCATACACACACTCCCAAAAAGAACTGCCATCCCGGCAAAACGGGATGGCAGAGCCGGTGAAATTACTTATTTGCCTGATCGGCCTCGTAGGCTTCCAGGAAATGATTCAGCTGGGCGAGGAAGGAATCGCAGTCAATGCCGTGGACCATGCAGGCCTCTTCTACGGTCTCGCCCCGGGAAGAGGGGCAGCCCAGACAGTGCATGCCGATGGCAAAGAACAAGGGCGCTGCGTGAGGAGCGATATCCAGAACGTCGCCGATAATGGTTTCTTTTTCAATTTTAACAGCCATAATATGACCTCCTGTAACATTTCTTGCCCTATTATAATCGCTTATGGATAAAAAAACAAGAGGGAACATATAGAATATTCTAAGGTTTTGGAAGGAAAATGGCTGTATGATTCCGGCCTTTTGGGAGATACTGGGGTAAGTGGGTCAAATGTGTGAGTCACTTTTCATTTTTCCCAGAATAAAGCCCAGGTGCATAGCTCGTTTTGGGTCAATGCTGCGCCAGATGCCGTCCGCGCCCTGAAGATACCGATCCCCTTTTTGCCGGTAGCATTTTTGACTGCCGTCGGAATAATGGCAGGTGATCCGGTAATCACTGCCGTCGGCGGTTTCCGGATTTTCCGCAGGTTCGCCGTAGGGGTCTATTTGCCGCAGATAATTCAGTATGTGCCGCATTTTTTCCTGGTGGGTATAGCTTCTGCGGGCATGGACGGAGCCATAGTCATAGGTCACGGTGATTTCTGTGACCACCCGGAGCGATGTGGGCTCCGGATCATGCGTCCGACGGCATCCGGTAAGACCAATACTAAGCATCAGAAAAGAAAGTATAAGCATCGACATTTTTTGAAAGACACCCAAGAAAATCCCTCCCTCGAATCTAGGATATACATCCCGGGGAAGATTATCTGTGAGAATATCAGTAAAAAATAACGAAAATATCCACGAAAAAACCGCCGCTAAATGTTAGCGGCGGTTAAGTTTTACAGCTCGCAGTTGCCTACGGTTCTGGGGAAGGGAAGCACGTCCCGGATGTTGGCCATGCCGGTGAGGTACATGACGCACCGCTCAAAGCCCAGGCCGAAGCCTGCGTGACGGCAGGAGCCGTATTTACGCAGATCCATATAGAAGCCATAATCCTCGGGCTTCATGCCCAGTTCTTCGATACGGTTTTTCAGAACCTCGTAGTTGTCCTCACGCTGGCTGCCGCCGGTGATCTCGCCTACGCCGGGCACCAGGCAGTCCACGGCCGCCACGGTCTTTCCGTCGGGGTTCAGCTTCATGTAGAAGGCCTTGATGTCCTTGGGATAGTCGGTGACGAAGACGGGCTTCTTAAAGATCTCTTCGGTGAGGAACCGCTCATGCTCGGTCTGCAGATCGCAGCCCCAGCTGACGGGGTACTCGAACCGATCATTGTGCTTTTCCAGAAGAGCGACGGCATCGGTGTAGGTGATGCGGCCGAAGTCATTGCTTAGAATATTGTTCAGACGGTCAAGCAGACCCTTATCTACAAACTGATTGAAGAAAGCCATTTCCTCGGGAGCATGCTCCAGAACGTAGGAGATGATATACTTCAGCATATCCTCTTCTACCCGAAGCAGGTCGTCCAGATCTGCGAAAGCCATCTCGGGTTCGATCATCCAGAATTCTGCGGCATGGCGGGTGGTGTTGGAGTTCTCTGCCCGGAAGGTGGGGCCGAAGGTATAGATGTTGCGGAAAGCCATGGCAAAGGTCTCGCCGTTGAGCTGGCCGGAAACAGTCAAATTTGTGGGCTTGCCAAAGAAGTCCTGAGAAAAATCCACCTTACCGTCTTCGGTTTTGGGAATGTTGTTCAGATCCATGGTGGTGACCTGGAACATTTCGCCCGCGCCCTCACAGTCAGAACCGGTGATCAGGGGAGTATGGACATAGACAAAGTCCCGATCCTGGAAGAACTGATGGATGGCCATGGCGGCAAGGCTGCGAACACGGAATACAGCCTGGAAGGTGTTGGTCCGGGGGCGCAGGTGAGTAATGCTGCGCAGAAATTCCATGGTGTGCCGCTTGGGCTGCAGGGGGAAGTCACCGGTAGAAGGGCCTTCCACAGTGACGGAGGAAGCCTGAATTTCAAAAGGCTGCTGGGAATTGGGGGTTAGAACCACTTCGCCCTCAATGATTAGCGCAGCGCCGATGTTGATTTTGGAGATTTCCTGGAAATTTTCAATGGTGTCGTTATAAACCACCTGAACCGGGTGAAAATACGTGCCGTCGTTAAGCATAATGAAGCCAAACTGCTTGGAGGGGCGGCGGTTGCGCACCCAGCCACAGATCCGGATGGTCTGCCCGGCATACATATCTACGTTCTTATACAATTCACGCAGAGAAATCAAATCCATAATAACGCCCTCTTTCATAACGGAAAATATAGGTAGAGTATACGCTAAATCAGCGGATTTTACAAGAGGTAACTTGCATTTTTGTGGAAAATATAGAGGAATCTGCAAGTAGGCGGTGGGGCGGATGTGGGAAACCGCCGAAGGAAACTTCGGCGGTTACGTTTTATTTGCGATTTGCAACGCTTTGGCGCACAAGGGCGCGGCGAAGCCGGGCCTGGGCCAATCGGATATCCGTAGAGGAAGAATCCTTGTTATGGAGCGTTTTCTGGGCTCGCGCCTGGGAGGCTTCCGCTCGAGATGCATCAATTTCGTCCGCCCATTCAAAGGTGGTGGGCACCAGGGTGGCATTGCCGTCTATTACGGACAGCATTCCACCGATGCAGGCGCCGTAGCGCTTTTTGCCGCCCATCTGGACGGTGGCCATTCCCATACCCAGGGGGGCTACGCAGTTGATATGCCCGGCAAGAATCCCGATATCACCGGAGGTGGAGCGGACAATCAGCTCTTCCGCCTGACCGTCGTATTTGATGCCGTCGGGGGTCACGATCTTCAGCGGAAAGGTGTTCATTTGCTTTGCTCCTTCCATTTGGCTACTACGTCGTCAATGGTGCCTGCGTAGAGGAAGCAGGATTCCGGAATCTGGTCGTGCATGCCGTCGATGATCTCCCGGAAGCCCCGGACAGTCTCCTTCAGCGGCACATAAGCGCCGGCAAAGCCGGTGAACTGCTCCGCCACATGGAAGGGCTGACTGAGGAAACGCTGCACCTTACGGGCCCGGCTGACGGTGAGCTTATCCTCTTCGGAAAGCTCGTCCATGCCCATGATAGCGATGATGTCCTGCAGCTCCTTATAGCGCTGCAGGATCCGCTGGACGGCTCTTGCAACTTCGTAATGCTCCTTACCCACCACATTGGGGGACAGGATCCGGGAACTGGAATTCAGGGGATCCACCGCAGGATAAATACCCAAAGAGGCAATACCGCGATCCAGCGCCGTAGTGGCATCCAGATGGGCAAACGTAGTGGCAGGTGCGGGGTCAGTATAGTCGTCAGCAGGAACGTAGACAGCCTGCACAGAGGTGATAGAGCCGTTTTTGGTGGAGGTGATTCTCTCCTGCAGGGCGCCCATTTCCGTAGCCAGAGTGGGCTGATAACCAACGGCAGAGGGCATACGTCCCAGCAACGCGGAAACTTCAGAACCGGCCTGAGTGAACCGGAAAATATTGTCGATAAACAGCAGCACGTCCTGGTGCTTTACATCCCGGAAGTATTCTGCCATGGTAAGACCGGACAGACCCACACGCATACGGGCTCCGGGGGGTTCGTTCATCTGACCGAAGACCATGGCGGTTTTGTTGATAACGCCGGACTCGGTCATTTCGTTATAGAGGTCATTGCCCTCGCGGGTACGCTCGCCAACACCGGTGAACACGGAATAGCCGTTATGGGCGGTGGCGATATTGTAAATCAGCTCCTGAATCAGCACCGTTTTGCCAACGCCGGCACCGCCGAACAAACCGATTTTACCGCCCTTGGCATAGGGGCAGATCAGGTCCACGACCTTAATGCCCGTTTCCAGAATCTCGGTGGCGGACTGCTGCTCGTCATAAGCAGGGGCGCTGCGGTGAATGGGCCAGCTTTCTGCGGCATTGACGGGGGGCTTGTTATCGATGGGCTGACCCAGCAGGTTAAACACCCGGCCCAGACATTCTTCGCCCACGGGCACCCGGATGGGAGCGCCGGTGTCGGTGGCTTCCGCGCCACGCTGCAGACCGTCGGTGGAGGACATGGCGATACAGCGAACCACATTGTCACCGATGTGCTGAGCCACTTCGGCAACGATGGTTTCGCCATTGTGGGGAATTTCAATGGCGGACAGCAGTTGGGGAAGCTGACCGTCTTCAAAGCGGATATCCAGAACGGGGCCCATGATCTGGGTCACAGTTCCTGTAATTTTGGCCATTGGATTCAACTCCTTGTGTGGAAATGAAGGCTCTGTTAAGAACCTGCAACAATCTCTGTAATTTCCTGGGTGATGGCAGCCTGACGGGCCTGATTGAATTTCAGGCTCAAATCGGCAATCATCTCATCGGCGTTTTGAGTGGCGGCATCCATTGCCGTCCGTCGGGCAGCCTGCTCGGCAGCCCGGCTTTCACACAGCGCGCCGTAGAGAACACCTCCCAGATATTCCGGTACGATGGAAGAGAAGGCTTCCTCGCTGCCGTTTTCGTAGAGGATCTCGGAAGATTTGTTTGCCGGGGCATCCGCTTGCGGCAGCAGCGGAAGCAACCGAAGGGTAACGGGGGTTTGAGAGAGAACGGACACGAAATTGGTGTATCCTACATAGATCTCATCAAATTCGCCGGCCAAATAGGTCTTGCACAGCTGCTTGGCAACGGAGAAGCAGTCGCCTACTGACATAGACTCAGCTTCCGTGTACTGCTCGGTTAGCAGCGGCTTTTTTCGGCTGCGGAAAAAGTCCGCCGCCTTTTTGCCGATGGGCAGAACTGTAACATCCTTGTCCTGCATCTGAGATTGGGCCAGCTTTAATATATTGCTGTTATAGCCTCCAGCCAGACCCCGGTCGCCGGCAATGACCACGTACGCGGTCTTTTTCACCTTCCGCTGTACCAAATAGGGGGAAGAAAACTCCGAATTGGAATTGACGATATCCTGAATGGTAGCCCACAGAATTTCAAAATAAGGACGGGAATTGAGCACCCTCGATTGGGCATGGCGCAGCTTGGAGGCAGCCACCATTTCCATGGCCTTGGTGATCTGCTTGGTAGATTCCATACTGCGGATGCGGTTTTTGATTTCTTTGGTGGAAACTGTGGCCATGGGGAACCTCCTTCCTTATTGAGGAATAACGAATTCCGTCAGAAGATCGCTGATGGCGGTTTTGAGGGCTTCTTCGGTATCGGGCTCTAATTTGCCGGTATTGCGGATGGCTTCCAGAACATTGGCATGCCTGTTGTCCATAAACTCATAGAGTCTCTTTTCAAATTCCGGGATCCGATCCACATCAACGTCTTTCAGATAGCCCTGAACCACGGCGTAGAGAATGCATACCTGATGGGCAACTTCTACGGGGGCATTGTTGCTCTGCTTCAGAACCGCCACGATTCTCTCGCCCAAAGATAGTCTCGCCTTGGTGTCGGTATCCAGATCGGAGCCGAACTGGGCGAAGCTTTGCAGCTCCCGGTACTGGGAGTACAGCAGTTTCAAAGAGCCGGCAACCTTCTTCATCGCTTTGATCTGCGCGTCGCCGCCCACACGGGACACGGAAATACCCGGGTTCACCGCAGGCATAATGCCGGAATTGAACAGCTCGGATTCCAGGAAGATCTGACCGTCGGTAATGGAGATGACGTTGGTGGGGATGTAGGCGGAAACGTCACCGGCCTGGGTTTCAATGATAGGCAGCGCAGTCAGGCTGCCGCCGCCCAGTTCATCGGACAGCTGAGCTGCCCGCTCCAGAAGACGGGAATGAAGATAGAAAACATCGCCGGGGTAGGCCTCCCGTCCGGGGGGACGGCGAATCAAAAGGGAAATGGCCCGGTATGCCACGGCATGCTTGCTTAAATCGTCGTAGATCACCAGCACATCCTTGCCCTGGTGCATGAAATGCTCACCCATGGTGCAGCCGGCGTAGGGGGCGATATACTGCATGGGAGCCAGCTCCGATGCGGTGGCGGATACCACTACGGTATAGGCCATAGCGCCGCCGGCAGTCAGGCTTTCCACCACCTGGGCTACGGTAGAGCGCTTCTGGCCGATGGCCACATAAATGCAGATCACATTCTTACCCTTTTGGTTCAGAATGGTATCTGTGGCAATGGTGGTTTTACCGGTCTGGCGGTCGCCGATGATCAGCTCGCGCTGACCCCGGCCAATGGGGATCATAGAGTCAATGGCCTTGATGCCGGTCTGCAGGGGACGGCTGACGTGCTTTCGCTCGATAATGCCGGGGGCCGGCATTTCAATGGGGCGGTAGGATTCTTCCGTAATGGGGCCCTTGCCGTCAATGGGTTCGCCCAGCGCATTCACAACCCGGCCAATAAGCCCTTCGCCAACGGGCACAGAAACCACCCGGCCGGTACGCTTTACGGTATCGCCTTCTTTGATGCCGCTGTCGGTGCCGAGGATAACGACGGAAACCGTATCTTCTTCCAGATTCTGAGCCATGCCGAAGGATCCGTTGGGGAAGGCGATCAGCTCGCCGGCCATACACTTGTCCAGACCGGACACGCGGGCAATGCCGTCACCCACCAGAATCACCACGCCGGTCTCACTGGTTTCCAGCCGATGTTCGTAATGTTTAATTTGTTCACGAATGATTTTCGTGATTTCTTCGGGTCTTAATTCCATAGGATACCTGCTTTCTTTCCTCACAGTATGCTACTGCTGAGCATGCCGCGGATGGACTCCAGACGGTGGGCAATGGTATCATCCATCTGCTTGCCGTCGTAATCCAGACGTACGCCGCCCAGAATGTCGGGGTCTACCCGATTGGTCAAAGTGATCTGCTTTCCGGTGAGGACGCTTAGTTTTTCCTTAAGTTTGGCGCACTGAGCCGATGTCAGCGCCATGGCAGTAACCGCGGTTACCGGCAGAATATTATGATCCAGGTTATAGCGCTCCCGGAAAATGGCGCAGCAATCCGGAAAATACCGGGCGTAGCCTCTTTCTGTGAGGATCTTCAAAAAATTCAGCACATAAGGGTGCAGCAGCCGTTCAAAACTGCTGCCGATCAGGTCGCAGCGCTCCTGCTTGCTTAGGTTGGGGGAGGTCAGCAGCCGCAAAAATTCCGGCTCTTGACGAAAACTTTCCTCCAGAGCGATGAGCTGTTCCAGAATTTGGTCGGACAATCCTTCAGACTGGGCCAAATCGTACAGCGCTTCGCCGTAGACATTTCCCACTTCCGTCATTGTGCTTCACCCAATTCATTGATAAATTCGTCTACCAGCTGGGCATGGTCGGCGGCATTCAGCTCCCGGCCGACTACTTTTTCCGCAATGGCTACGGCAATGCCGGAAATTTCATTTTTCGCATCGTTGATGGCCTTTTTCTTTTCCAGGGCGATGTCCGCAGCGGCCTTGTTCAGAAGATTGCCTGCCTCGGCGTTGGCCTGACGGATAATCTCTTCTTCTCTGGCCTGCCCCCGGGCAACGGCTTCCTTCACCAGTCGCTCGGAGGTATCCTGGGCGGCAGAGAGCTTCTGCCGGTACTCCGATTCCATCGCCTGTGCCTGCAGTTTGGCAGCCCCGGCTTCGTCGTACATATCGTCGATCTCTTTTTGCCGCTGCGCGATCATTTTCATAATGGGCTTAAATAAGAACTTTGTGCCTACAAAAATCACGGTGAGCGTGTTTAGTAGGGTGAAAAGTGCTGTCCAAAGGTTGACTCCGATAAAGTCTTCAAAATACCCCACGCACTTCGCTCCTTTCGTTTTGAAATGCGCTTACAGAGTAAACAGAATCAGAATTGCGGTAACCAGAGAGTAAATACCGGTAGATTCGGTAATTGCACAGCCGAGGATCATGTTCACTCGCAGGTTGTCGGCAGCCTCAGGCTGACGGGCCATACCCTCCAGCGCGTGGCTGACGGCATTACCTTCACCAAGAGCAGGACCGATAGCGCCGATGCCCATACAAAGACCTGCGCCCAAAGCCTTACCTAAAATTGCCAAACCTTCACCAATACCCATAATTAATATCCTCCTAAAATGTTTTTATATGTGAATTTAAAATTTGCTAACGTTATTTTACATCCCATCCGAGGTGGTTTCCGGCCCCGGCAGAGATCCCGCGATATACACCATGGAAAGCAGTGTAAACACCAGCGCCTGAATAAAGCCGGAGAAGAAATCAAAGTA
>JAZOUU010000025.1:0-2422 GCA_045658365.1 Faecousia sp.
GGTTTAATCGCTGCGGCTTATGCTTCGGATTATATTTTTAAGCCAATTACTGAGCATTTAGAGGCTGACACCATGGAGCAACTTTATAAAAGTGCCATGAATGGCATGATCTATAATTGCGTAGCGGTGCCCTGCGAGGATTTGGATAAGATTGCGTTTCTGCTGGTAAATGGTTTTTGTGTGGTGCTGTTCCCCGGTGTGGGAGCGATCGGCTATGAAGTGAAAACACCGGATAAGCGCGGACCGTCGGCTCCGGAGGTTGAAAACACCATAAAGGGCGCCAAAGGTGCTTTTGTAGAAACGGTGCGTTCCAATACGAGCTATATCCGTCGCCATTTACGTTCACCGGATCTGCGAATTTATGAGACTCAGGTGGGAGTACGCAGCCTGACCAATGTCAGTGTGGTTTGGCTGGAGGGGATAACCAATCCAACGCTTGTGGAGAGAATGAAAGAACGTCTTGCAGCCATTGATATTGACGGCTTTTTATCCCCATCGGCAGTAGAAGAGTATGTGACTGGTTCCCGGGCTACGGCGTTTCCGCTTATGCAGTATACGGAACGACCGGACCGCTTTTGTCAGGGAATTCTTGATGGCAGAGTGGGCCTGCTGGTGGACGGACTTCCTTTGGGTTACCTGGCGCCGGCTGACCTGATGTATTTGATGGAAAGTCCTGAGGTTCGCGGTAGAGATTATGTAGGCGCATCTGCGGTGCGTATATTGCGGTATTTAGCCTTGCTGGCAGGTCTGATGTTACCGGGGATCTATATTGCTCTTGTCACGTTTCATCAGGCTGTGATTCCGCTGCCGTTACTTCGTTCCATTATTGAGAGCAAGCAGTCTGTTCCGTTTTCCACTACTGCGGAGGTACTTGGGCTTCTGATCGCCTTTGAGCTGTTGCAGGAGTCAGGCATCCACTTGCCACAAGCCATCGGACAGTCGGTGTCTGTGATCGGTGGCATTGTAGTGGGTACAGCGGCAGTAGAGGCAGGACTGATTTCGCCTGTGGCACTCATCATGGTATCCATTGCAGGCGTTTGCGGCTTTGTTCTGCCAAATCGTGACCTTGCCAATGCGTTGCGCATCTGGAGATTTGGAATTGCTGTACTGTCGGCCTTGGCAGGACTTTACGGCACATCAGCAGGCTTTTTGATTTTGGTTATACACCTGTCCGGACTGGAGTGCCTGGGGCTCAACTATCTGACACAAACCGGACGGCTGCTGCGCAGACGTCTTAAAAACGAGAAGTATCGCACAGCGATGCTTCGTCCGAAAGACAGGAGAAATCAAAAATGAGAATGATACTATATATAATAATACTCCTACTGCTGTTTCTGGCGCCGGTGCAGCCGCTGGACGTGGCAAAATTGCAGCCTGTGCATACGGTTGCCATCTATACGCAGCAGGCAGAGGTTGTCCTGGAAACAGACACAGGTGTCGCAGGAAGGGGAGAGAATCCGGTAGAAGCGCTAGCGCATTTGGAGGACGTGACGCCCGGTGTAATCTATCTGGATACGGCTGAGTACTTGCTTGTAGCCCACAATGCGGTATCCTTTGTGGACACGCTTAGTCAATATCTGCACCCATCGGTAAAGGTATGTTTTTGGGATGAAAAAGGGTCGGTAAGAGATGCTGCAAAATATCTCGGAGTTATGCAGAATCTGACGGAACTTCGAAATTGGAATAATGTCAAGAAAAACATGAAAAATAACGATATTCTATCTTGACATTCTATCGACGGTTTGTTAATATTATCGAGCGCCTCCGGCAGGGGGCGCAAAAGTATGCAAACCGCCAGAAAAAATTTGCCGAGAAATGAAAAAAGTTCTTGACAATGCAGGTTGGTTGTGCTAAACTGAACAAGCTCTCCGCTCGCGGAGCGGCAGCTGTACCTTGTAAATTGAATAACGCAAAGACGAACAAACACCTTGAACAATGATAAAAGTTTAAGATTCGGAGCAAATCGAATTTAAGCCAACGAAAATTCTTGAGTAAATTTGCTAGACAAATTATTCGGAAAATATGATTTGTAGGGAATGGATATAACCATTCCGTATAGATACAATTTTTTGAGAGTTTGATCCTGGCTCAGGACGAACGCTGGCGGCGTGCCTAACACATGCAAGTCGAACGGGGCTATTATGGAAGTTCCTTCGGGGACGGAAGTTTTAGCTTAGTGGCGAACGGGTGAGTAACGCGTGAGGAACCTGCCTTTCAGTGGGGGACAACAGTTGGAAACGACTGCTAATACCGCATAATGTATTCGGACCGCATGATCTGGATACCAAAGCTTTATGTGCTGAAAGATGGCCTCGCGTCTGATTAGCTAGTTGGTGGGGTAACGGCCCACCAAGGCGACGATCAGTAGCCGGTCTGAGAGGATGAACGGCCACATTGGGACTGAGATACGGCCCAGACTCCT
>JAZOUU010000026.1:0-3473 GCA_045658365.1 Faecousia sp.
AAAGCGTCCGGGAACAGTGGCAATAGCCGCTGCGGTTATGAAGAAGTTCAATGTTGAGGTAGTGCCTCATGTAATCTGTGGCGGTTCTACAAAGAATGAGATAGAGAATCTGCTGCTTGATTTGAACTTTCTTGGAATCCAGAATGTTGTTGCCTTGAGAGGTGATGCCGTTCCTGGCGAGAAGTATTTTGCCCCTACACCAGGAGGACACAGGCACAGCAATGAGCTTGTGGAGCAGATTTCCAGGATGAACAGGGGTGAGTATCTGGATGATACTATAAAGGAGGCTGTCCCTACAGATTTTTGTGTGGGTGTGGCAGGCTATCCCGAGAAACATTGCGAGGCTGCTAATCTGGATATTGATATAGAGAACCTGAAGCGCAAGGTAGATGCCGGTGCAGACTATATTGTAACGCAGATGTTCTTTGACAACTCAAAGTTCTTTGCTTTTGTTGAGAAATGCAGGGCTGCCGGTATAGCTGTTCCAATTATTCCGGGCATCAAGCCTATCTCCACCATGAAGCATATTGAGCTCCTTCCGCAGGCATTCTCTATAGATATTCCGCAGGATCTTATGAAGGATCTTGTGAAATGCAGCAGCAATTCGGAAATCTATGGCCTTGGAGTTGAGTGGGCAGCAATGCAGTGCAAGGATCTTCTTGCGCATGGTGCCAAGGCTGTGCATTTCTATACAATGGGCAAGGCGGACAATATTAGGGAGATTATAAGGAGGGCTTTCTAGGGTTATCTGTCGGGAAAATATTAAAAATTAAGAATATGGGATTTGGATATTTTGTTACAAACAGAACCTCTTCTGTGGTTAGAGGTATCATTACCCTTCTTTTTGGAGGTTGCCTGCTGGCGTGGCCGGGATTTACGGCGGGGCTTATAGTAAAGCTTATTGCTGGAGTTCTGGTTGCAATTGGTGTGGTTACACTGCTTTCGGCAGTGAAGGCGGCCTCGCAGACCAAAAGTGCCATACCGGTACTGGTGGCTCTGAATGTTGGTGTCTATCTTGTTTTTGGACTGCTGGTGTTCCTGTTCCCCAACTTTTTCTTGAGCCTTATTGCATTTTTGTTTGGCGGAGTGCTCCTCATAGCAGGCCTTTCGCAGATTATAGGGCTGCATCAGGGATCAAAGTATGCGCCGGTAGGTGGAGGAATGTATATTGTTCCAGTTGCCATTACCGTTTGTGGAATAGCGCTGTTCTTCTCGCCTCGTGCCTCTACAGAGATGCTTACCATGATTTTTGGAGCGGCAGTTGCCCTATACGGCATCTCGGAGCTGGTTGCGGCTTGGAAATTGCGCAAAGGTGTAGCCCCCGGCAGCAATGGCACATCCGGAGATTCTTCACAACAGGGAGAGTATACAGATTACGAGGAGGTATAACCCCTTTAATATATAATGTAGCCTATGACCCCGCCTGCAACAATAAGCAGGATGGGGTTTATTTTTAGCCACTGGGCACCTATGAATGCTCCGGCAAAGAGTATCCAGCTGGTCCAGTCTATGAAGTTCTCCCTTGTTACAAGTATTCCCGCCGCAGCGCCAATCATTCCAATCACCACAGGACGGAGTGTCTTCATCAAAGAGGCAAACACATTGCTCCCCTTAACCTTGCTGTATATGTGGCAAATAGTGAGTATTATAATGAAAGATGGGAGCGAAACGGCAACAGTAGCCAGCAATGAACCAAAAATATTGCCTGTAACTGCATACCCCACATAAGTTGCACTGTTAATCCCGATAGGTCCCGGTGTCATCTGGGAAATGGCCACCATATCTGTAAACTCCTGGGCGGTTATCCATGCATGGTTCACCACCACCTCATTCTGGATGAGCGACAGCATTGCATATCCTCCTCCAAAAGTGAAGAGCCCTACTATAAAGAACGTAAAGAATAGCTGCATGTATATCATTTCTGTCTCCTCCACATAGTTAAAGCAGTAAATGTAACGGCTACCACCAAAAGTATATATAAAGGTGAAACCTTAAGGAATATTATGAGCAGCGCAGTAAGAGCTGCCAATGATCCTGTATAGAAATTGAGCTTTGCCTTCTTTGCCATATTTATCATAGGGACAGCAATCAGAGAAACCACCACCGGACGTATGCCTTTAAAGATGGCCATGACTGCAGGGTTATCCTGATATCCGGCAAAAAACATTGCAATAAGCAGTATTATTGTAAAAGAGGGGAGAGTGCTTCCAAGGGTTGCCACTATGCTTCCTTTGGTTCCTTTCAGCTTGTGCCCCAAAAAAATTGATATGTTTACAGCCAGAATTCCGGGCGCTGATTGTGAAATTGCCAGCACATCCATGAAGTCATCCTCACTGATCCAGCCCCTTTTATCTACAACTTCCTTCTGTATTATGGGAATCATGGCGTATCCGCCACCTATTGTAAAGGCCCCAATTTTGGCAAAACATGTGAATATATCTAGGTAAATGTTCATGGTCTCAAAAATGATGATGCAAATTTATGAAAATTTTTCTCATTGTAAATCAATGAATTAAAAAAAAGTTTAAAAAATATTTTCAAAAAGATTTGGATAATTAAAAAAGTCCCCATATCTTTGCAACCCGTTTGAGAAACGAATGTAGCTCAAGCGAATAAAAAGTTCATTGAAAATATTAGAAAGACAAGCAGTATAATAAATATTCACATTTATTATAAGAGCGTAAATTCCTTTATAAATAAATAATGGAACAATAGAGCAGGAGCAAGCAATTTAATAAATATATACAATGAAGAGTTTGATCCTGGCTCAGGATGAACGCTAGCGGCAGGCTTAACACATGCAAGTCGAGGGGCAGCGGGATGTAGCAATACATTGCCGGCGACCGGCGCAAGGGTGCGTAACGCGTGAGCAACATGCCCGTCACAGGAGGATAAACCATGGAAACGTGGCCTAATACTCCATAGCATATCCGAGAGGCATCTTTTGGATATTAAAGTTTCGACGGTAACGGATTGGCTCGCGTGACATTAGCTAGATGGAGAGGTAACGGCTCACCATGGCGACGATGTCTAGGGGAACTGAGAGGTTAATCCCCCACACTGGTACTGAGACACGGACCAGACTCCTACGGGAGGCAGCAGTGAGGAATATTGGACAATGGATGGAAATCTGATCCAGCCATGCCGCGTGCAGGATGACGGCCCTATGGGTCTTAAACTGCTTTTGTATGGGAGCAATAAGCTTTACGTGTAGAGTGATGAGAGTACCATACGAATAAGCATCGGCTAACTCCGTGCCAGCAGCCGCGGTAATACGGAGGATGCAAGCGTAATCCGGATTTATTGGGTTTAAAGGGTGCGTAGGCGGTCTGGTAAGTCAGTGGTGAAATCTTGGGGCTCAACCTCAAACGTGCCATTGATACTGCAGTACTGGAATGGGGATGCCGTTTGCGGAATGTGTGGTGTAGCGGTGAAATGCATAGATATCACACAGAACACCGATTGCGAAGGCA
>JAZOUU010000027.1:0-2666 GCA_045658365.1 Faecousia sp.
TGCTCCTAAGGGGAGAACTGCCCCTGACCATTGGCGGCGGTATCGGTCAGTCCCGTCTGAGCATGCTGATGATGGGCTGCGCTCACATTGGCGAAGTGCAGTCCAGTATTTGGGATGCAGAGACGGTTTCTGCCTGTGAAAACGCAGGGATCCCCCTGCTGTAAGAAGACAAATCCCCGGCTTTGTCCGGGGATTTCTTTATAATGAATTAGGAGTCTGACATATTCGGTAGATTGCCACAGAATCCGCCCCAGAAAAGCATTTGTCTTTGGCAAAATGACAAAAAGTGCGTTTTCCCATTGACAGGCGGGATTACTTAGAGTATTATGGAACAATCATAATGCTTGAGAAAGCATAGAACAGGGGAGAAAACTATGAAGAAATTACTTGCTATGATGATGAGCCTTTTGCTGCTGGTTTCCATGACCGCCTGCGCTGAGACTCAGGACGACGGAAAGTACGAAATCGGCATTTGCCAGCTGGTTACCCATGACGCGCTGGATGCTGCTACTAAGGGTTTTAAAGATGCTGTGATTGCGGCTCTGGGTGAAGAGAATGTGACCTTCTACCACAAGGATGCAGCCGGTAAGGCAGATAACTGCAACACCATCATTGACGGCTTTATTTCTCAGGATGTGGATCTGATTATGGCTAACGCCACCGCGCCCTTGCAGGCAGCTGCCGGTAAGACAGCGACGATTCCGGTTTTGGGCACTTCCGTAACGGACTATGCTTCCGCGCTGGGCATTACCAATTGGACCGGCACTGTGGGCGGCAACATTTCCGGCACTTCTGACCTGGCCCCTCTGGATCAGCAGGCAGCGATGGTCAAGGAACTGTTCCCCGATGCAAAGAATGTGGGTCTTCTTTACTGCTCCGGTGAACCCAACTCTGTGTATCAGGTTACCGAAATGGAAAAGCTTTTAAGCAATTTGGGGTATACTGTGAATAAGTTCTCCTTTGTGGATGCCAACGATTTGCAGAGCGTAACCCAGCAGGCCTGCGACGGCTCTGATGTCATTTACATTCCCACCGACAATACCGCTGCCAACTGCAAGGAAGCCATTGGCAACGTTGTGATTCCTGCAAAGGTTCCTGTGATTGCCGGCGAATCCGGTATCTGCGGCGGCTGCGGCGTTGCCACGCTGTCCATCGACTACTATCAGCTTGGTTATACCACCGGTGAGATGGCAGCCAAGATCCTCAAGGGCGAGGCGGATATCAGCAAGATGGCTGTGCAGCAGGCTCCCGAGGCAACCAAAATGTACAATGCGGATATCTGCCAGCAGTTTGGTATTACGATTCCCGAGGGTTATAGCCCCCTGAGCTGATTTGTAAAAGTGAAAACAGCGGGGACGATCGTTTCCGCTGTTTTTGAACATGTTGGAGGACAATAAAAATGCTTTCCTTTTTTAATTCACTTCCCAATGCGTTGGGTCAGGGCCTCATCTGGGGCATTATGGCCATTGGCGTATATATTACCTACCGCATCCTTGACATTGCGGATCTGACCGTAGATGGCAGCATAGCCACCGGCGGCGCAGTTGCAGCTATCGCCATCTCCGTCTGGAATCTTGACCCCTGGGTGGCTTTGCTGTTGGCGGTACTGGCCGGCATGGCGGCAGGCTTGCTGACCGGTATTTTTCACACGGTTTGCGGAATCCCTGCCATTTTGTCCGGTATTCTGACCCAGCTGGCGTTGTATTCTATAAACCTGCGGGTTTTGGCCATTGGTATGGAGGCGACGACCAACGCCAACGTACCGCTGCAGCCCCGTTTTAACGATTATGAGGTGCTGGTCAACAGCTTCTACATTCGTGAGGTGAGTCTGGATAATCCTTTGATCCTGCTGGCAATCATTGTAGCTGCGGTCATTGGAATTTTGTACTGGTTCTTTGGCTCGGAGCTGGGATCTGCGTTGCGCGCCACCGGTGCCAATGGCCACATGGCCCGGGCCCAGGGCATCAACACCAATTCCGCCAAGGTTTTGGGTTTGGTGATTTCCAACGGAATGGTGGCCTTGGCCGGTGCGCTGCTTGCCCAGTATTCCGGCAGTGCCACCGTGGATATGGGCAAAGGTGCAATCGTCATTGGTTTAGCCGCAATTATCATCGGTGAAGTGATGCTGAGCAAGATTTTCCGTAATTTTGCATTGAAGCTGCTTTCCTGCGTAATTGGCGCAATTATATACTATCTGGTGGTCACTGTGGTGCTGCGCATGGGTCTGGAAACTTCCGACCTGAATCTGCTGACCGCGCTGGTGGTGGCACTGTTCCTTGCCATTCCCTACTGGAAGAGCAAGTATTTTGATAAGTTGGGAAAGGGAGGGGTACTGAGTGCTAGACATTAAGGAAATTTTCAAGACCTTTAACCCAAATACCATCAATGAAAAGAGAGCCCTGCAGGGCGTGAACCTTCATTTGCTGCCCGGTGATTTCGTCACTGTCATCGGCGGTAACGGCGCAGGCAAGAGCACGCTTTTGAACTGCGTTTCCGGCGCTTACAGTGTGGATGCAGGTCAGATCTTGATTGATGGCGTAGATGTGACCCATCTGCCGGAGCATAAGCGGGCCAAGTATATCGGCCGGGTGTTCCAGGATCCTATGATGGGCACAGCAGCAACCATGCAGATCGAGGAAAACATGGCTTTGGCAGCTCGCCGCGGC
>JAZOUU010000028.1:0-2475 GCA_045658365.1 Faecousia sp.
CTATCTGTATACATATAGTAGTCGCACTTGATCATGCCGTTGTAGAGCTTGCGCTTCTTATCCGCCCGCTTGCCGAAATAGTGCTCAAACTCCGGCTCGGAGGTAATAATAAACTTTTTCCAACCGTCGGCAAACTTTAAGTGCCGACCCAAAGCGACATAAAGCCGTTGGGCGCTTTGCTGCTCCATCATCCGCTGTCCGTAGGGAGGATTGCAGACAATAAGTCCGGAATCCGTGGGCAGGCTCATCTTCGTAGCATCTCCATCCCGGAACTGAATCAGATTCCCCACCCCAGCCTTTCGGGCGTTTGCCATGGCAAGGGATACGCATTTGGGGTCATTGTCAGAGCCTAAGATCCGGTAATCCCCACGAAATTCTTTATCCATGGCTTCTCCCCGGGCGGTCTGCCAGATTTTCTCATCCATCCAGGCAAATTTCTCCGCAGCAAACCGTCGGGTCAAACCCGGCGCCCGGTTTTTGGCGATCAGCGCCGCCTCAATGGGAATGGTACCGCTGCCGCAGAAGGGATCCCAGAGATATTCCCTGCCCCGGTAGCGGGTCAGTATCACCATGGCCGCCGCCAGAGTTTCTCTCAGCGGCGCATCGTTGCCAACCGCCCGGTAACCCCGCTTATGGAGTCCTGCGCCGGAGGTATCCAAATACAGCTGCGCCCGGTCATTCATCAGGGAAAACTGCAGCTGATACTTCTGTCCGTCCTCGGGAAGCCAGCTTACACGGTATTTTTCCCCCAGCCGCTTGGAAGCGGCTTTTTTAATGATGGCCTGGCAATCCGGCACGGACATCAGCTGGCTGTTTAAGCAGTGCCCCTTTACCGGAAACGCCCCGTCCTTGGGAATATAATCCTCCAAATTGGTGTTGTAAACCCCTTGGAACAGCTGCTCAAAGGTCTTGGCTTCAAAATCTGCCAGCAGAATCAGCACCCGCTCCGCGGTACGCAGATTTAAGTTTGCCCGGGCAAGGGCGGTTTCGTCGCCGGAAAACAGCACCCTGCCATTCTCCACCCGAACATTTTCCATATTCAGCCGCCGAAGCTCGTCGCCGGCAATGCCCTCCAGCCCAAAAAGGGTAGGGACGGAAAACTCAAATTTTGACATAGTTCCTCCGTTAAGGAATAATTTTCGTGGCTTTTAAATACCGCTCCTGCTCGGAAAAGATGCAGCCGCAGAATTTCTGGATATACATTTCCAGCTCCCGGGCCTTTTCCTGCCCGGCTTTAAAATAGGGACGGAAATCCCGGTAGAGAAATTCCACGCCGTATTCTGCCGCTGCCCGTTCGGCAGTCTGCCGCATCAGCTCATGGTTTTGATAGGGGCTGATGAACAGGCTGGAAGTGAAGCTGTCAAAGCCCCCCTCTTTGGCCTGCCGGGCGGTTTCAAAGAACCGCATCTCATAGCATTTTTCGCACCGGTGGTCAATGTCCTCCGCCACCTGCCGGACAAAGGGCCGCAGGCCGTATTCGTCCCGCTCGATGAGGGGCAGGTCGATGGTCTTGGCGTAGTCTCTCAGGCAGTTGCGCCGCAGCCGGTATTCTGTAAAGGGGTGGATGTTGGGATTATACCAAAATCCAGTCACCTCAAAATGGTCTGTCCGCAGCACCTCGATGCACTGATTGGCGCAGGGCGCGCAGCAAACATGGAGTAAGGTTTTCATATTTTCCTCCAAATCTGGAAAATCTTAAGATTTATTATATCACAGAGGGTTTTCCTTTGCAAGGATTCCCAAAAGGCCGTCCCGGAACACTTCCGTGATTTGGACATTCCGAATCTCGTTGTGAAGCTGCTCGCCCTTAGCATAAATTTTGACATAATTGGGCGCGTGGCCTGTAAAGAATCCACCTTCCTCTTCCTCAAACAGCACCGGCTGGGTCGCGCCTACCAGAGCCTGCAGATAGGCAAGCTTCATTTCCTCCCCCACGGCGATGGCCGCCCGGCTCCGGGCCTCCTTGGTAGCATTGTCATGCTGGCCGGGCATCTTGTCCGCCGGTGTGCCGGGGCGGCGGGAATAGGGGAAAATATGCATATCCGCAAAGGCGCACTTCCGGATAAAGGTCAGACTTTCTAAAAATTCTTCTTCCGTTTCGCCGGGGAATGCCACGATCATATCTGTGGTAATGGCACAGCCGGGGAATGTTTTTTTCAAAAGTTCTACACTTTCCAAATACCGGGCAGTGTTATACTTGCGCCCCATCCGGGCAAGGACGGAATCACAGCCGGATTGCATTGAAAGGTGGAATTGAGGGCACAGGTTGGGTACTTTTTCCAGTTCCCGGCAAAATTCTTCTGTAATGATCCGAGGCTCTAATGAGCCAAGGCGCACTCGCATCTGGGGGAAGCTTGTGCAGATCTCCCGGATCAGCAGGCTCAATTTCGGCTTGCCCGGCAGGTCAGCGCCCCAGGAGGCGATCTCAATACCGGTGATCACCAGTTCCCGGTAACCTTGGCTTTCCAGATCCTT
>JAZOUU010000029.1:0-1059 GCA_045658365.1 Faecousia sp.
CCACCGTTTTGCCAGTGCCACCGCCGTATCCCGGCAGCCCAATACATGGGCAACCCGGTTGGGATTCAGAAGACACACTACCACCTGCTCCAGTCCCTCCCCGGGGAGCTGCTTGTAAGATTTTCCGGTGCTGTACAGCCCCTGCCGGCGGATATATTCCCCCACCCCCGACGGCAAATAAGAATCTCCGCACTTAAAAACCAAAAGCCTGCGAAGTTCCGTGGAGGAAAGGGGCAGAACGTTATTTTTAACCAGTTCCACACGGGCGCCAACCGCTTCCATCTCCTGCTTTTTCGCCTCAATGGCATCAATCTCGCCCTTATCACCCCGGTAAAGCACGCCAAGAGAAGCATTCGCAAGAATAATCACCGGATGCATCCACTTGTCAAAGCACAGGAACATATCCGTACCCATCAGCAAAACAAGTTCAGCATTGGGGTATTGTTCCCGAAGGGCAAGCACCGTCAGATATGTGTAGCTTTTCCCTTCTCTGCGAAGCTCGATATCCGAAACCTCCAGTTTGGGAATACCATCCACCGCCATACGCAGCATCTTAAGCCGCTGCTGGGGGCTGGCAGAATCCTCCGGCAGCTGTTTATGGGGCGCGATCCGGTCCGGAATCAGCAGCAGCCGATCTAAATTTAACCGCTTTGCTGCTTCCACTGCCGCCGAGATATGGCCAATATGGGGCGGATTAAAAGTTCCGCCGTAGATACCGATCCGTTCCATCTTTACGCCCCGCTTCTAAAATAACAGTTTATTCGGATTCCCGAAGCTTCCGTTCCCGGCTCTTTTCAATGGATTTCTCCAATGCCTGCTGCCGGAAATATTCGTTGCGCTGCTCTCTCTGGGCCTTTGCCACCTGACGGCGAGCCCGGATTCCCTTACGAACCGGGTCTTTTTTGCTGACCGGTGTTTCCTTACGCTTGGCGCGACCGGTTTGATTGCGCTCTTCCTGGCACTTTTCGCTGAACCGGTAGATGACAAACTTGGTGCCGATCACGGCAACGCCCTCCGCGCCGGTGGCCTCACAAAGGGCATCGCTGACCTCTCTGGGGC
>JAZOUU010000030.1:0-2022 GCA_045658365.1 Faecousia sp.
GTACTGGCGGTGGATCAGCGCGCCCACGGACGAAGCAAAGGCCGGGTAATCACCTTCGGCATCCAGGAGCGGAAGGATTGTCTGTCCTGGGCAGAATATGCTGTCAAAAGATTTGGGAAACAAACCCCAATCGTCCTATCCGGATTGTCCATGGGCGCGGCTACGGTACTGATGGCATCATCCCTGGACTTACCCAATAATGTTTCCGCCATTATCGCAGACTGTCCCTACTCTACCCCCGGTGAAATCATCCGCAAGGTAAGTACAGATCTGCGCTATCCACAGAGATTGGCTTATCCCTTCATCCGTTTGGGAGCGAAGATCTACGGTGGCTTCGACTTAGAGGAACACACCGCTGTGGAAGCTGTAAAAACGGCAAAAGTGCCTATTTTGCTGATCCATGGAGAGGCAGACCATTTTGTCCCCTGTGACATGAGCCGGGAGATTTTCAAGAACTGTCACTCCCCTGCCCAGCTTCACACCTTCCCGGATGCCGGACACGGCCTAAGCTATATGGTTGACCCTATTCGCTATGAAGCGGTCACCGTTGGTTTTCTTTGGTCGATTCCAGCCCTCCGTCCCCATTTGCAGGAGAATCAATACGCTGTGAACATCATGCAGGGTGAACACAAAATCAGTTAATTGCCGGTTTGGATTCCCTTTACAAAGGCTTGTGAAAATGCTATAATCAATATGAACTTAACACAAGGGGGTAATAATATGAAAAAGAATATCATCACCATCAGCCGTCAGTTCGGCAGCGGTGGCCGCACGGTGGGCCATATCGTGGCCGAAAAACTGGGTATCCCCTTTTATGATAAGGAACTGGTGGAGCAGATTGCAGTAGAATCCGGTTTTGCACCGAAATTTGTGGAGGAGCACGGGGAGCATTCCCCCGGAAAGAGCCTGCTTTCCTACGCCTTTGCCCCTCAGGGTGTTCCCGGGGTTATGAATGGCCTTTCCACCGCTGATTTCCTGTGGAGCATTCAGTGCAATGCCATTCTGCAGCTGGCGGAAAAGGGCCCTTGCGTTATCGTCGGCAGAAATGCAGACTATATATTGAAGGATCGGAAGGATAGCTTCCACGCCTTCATCCATGCGGATATGGACTTCCGGGCGGACCGGATCGTCCGGCTGTACGGCGAGTCTGAGAAGAGTCCCCAGGCCCGTCTGCAGCAAAAGGATAAGCGCCGCAGCGTCAATTACCAGCACTATACCGGAAGAACCTGGGGCGCATCGGAAAATTACGACATCTGCCTGAACACTGCAACCATCGGTGTTGAGCAGGCAGCGGATTTGATCATTGCCGCGGTAAAGGCCAGCGAATAAGGTTACATAGCCCGCCCGATTCCGTAAGGAATCGGGCTTTCTCTGCAAAAACTGCGCTGCAGGCCGAGGCCTGCAGCGCAAATTTGTAGGGAAGTATTATGAGTAAATCCCCTTTATCGACCCGTCTGTGGCAATTTTTCCGACCTTCATGCTGTCACCTAAGGATAAATTGGTATCAACACTTTCCCGTTCAAAAACAATAACCAGATTGTTTTCTGCTTTCAATTCCCATTCCAGAATGAATTTGCCGGAACCGATATCTCGTTTTGGAAGACCCAGAATATGAACCACTTCCGTCAGTGTCATCCCCGGTTGAATTTTTGCTATGTCCTCCGCTGTGGGAAATGTAGGTGTATCAGAATACCACGTTGTCATGTCATCAGGATCAAAATTTGTACCGATGAGCATATCCTTGTAGGTGGAAGAGGGTTCTGCAGGGCTTGAATCCGAACCGGATGGTGTGACCTCTGGAACCGAGCAAGCGCCCAACAGCAGAGACATCAAGATACAAAGACACAAAACAATACATAACAGTTTCTTTTTCATAATACTCCCTCCTTTTCAGACAGAATTCGCGTTACGTCCGTACACTTACTGCTTACGCTTTAATTTTACCATATTTCCTAACAAATGAGAAGAAATATCACTTCGTGATATCTTACAAAATTTTATCTTCCTTTTTGTGCATATACA
>JAZOUU010000031.1:0-27142 GCA_045658365.1 Faecousia sp.
ATTTCCCATGAATGTAAAAATTGCATTGGCAGGCAATCCGAACTGCGGTAAAACCACGCTGTTTAATATTCTTACCGGGTCGAATCAATACGTAGGCAACTGGCCCGGCGTGACGGTGGAAAAGAAAGAGGGCGCGCTGAAGGGACATAGCGATGTGATCATCCAGGACCTGCCGGGTATCTATTCTCTGTCTCCCTATTCCCCGGAGGAAGTGGTGACCCGTACCTATCTTGTTAATGAGCATCCCGATGCCATTTTGAATATTGTGGATGGCACCAATATCGAGCGGAATCTGTACTTAACCACCCAACTCATCGAATTGGGACATCCCGTGGTGATCGCGGTGAATATGATCGACCTGGTCCGCAAGAACGGAGACGAGGTGGATCTTCAAAAGCTGGGCAAGGCCCTGGGCTGCGCCGTGGTGGAAATCAGCGCCCTAAAGGGAGAAGGCTGTCTGGAGGCGGCCCGAATTGCGGTGGAGCTGGCCAGAAACCACACCCATGGGGAGATGCCCCATGTCTTTAACGGCAGTGTAGAGCATGCGCTGGCCCATATTGAGGAATCCATCGAGGGGAAGGTAGACCCGAATTATCTGCGCTGGTATGCCATTAAGCTCTTTGAGCGGGATGAAAGAGTCCGGCAGGAGGTGGGGCTGGGGGAGACCCTGCTGAGCCACCTGGAAAAGCATATCGCCGACTGTGAAAAAGAAATGGACGATGATGCGGAGAGCATCATCGCCGACCAGCGGTACACCTATATCGGCAATGTGGTCAGCAAAGCGGTGAAGAAGAAAGCTGCAAAGCACAGTCTGACCCTGTCTGACCGTATTGATCGGGTGCTGACCAACCGGATTCTGGCCTTGCCGATTTTTGCCGGCATCATGTTTTTGATGTACGCCATTGCCATGGGTAGCTTTTCTTTCTCTGTTGGTACCATTGGCACTGATTGGGCCAATGATGTGCTGTTTGGGCAGTGGATCCCCGGTTGGCTGGATCAGATCCTCACATCTTTGGGTGTCAGTGGCTGGCTTTACAGCTTGATCATGGACGGCATTTTAGCCGGTGTGGGCGCGGTGCTGGGCTTTGTGCCCCAGATTCTGGTGCTGAGCTTCCTGCTGTCTATTTTGGAGGACGTGGGGTATATGTCCCGGGTGGCCTTCATTATGGACCGGATCCTCCGAAAATTTGGCCTGTCCGGCAAGTCCATCATTCCCATGCTGGTAGCTACCGGCTGCGGCGTCCCCGGAATTTTGGCATCCCGAACCATTGAACAGGAAAATGACCGGAAAATCACGGTCATGACCACCGGATTTATTCCCTGCGGCGCGAAAATGCCCATTATTGGCCTGTTTGCCGGTGCGGTATTTGGAAATTCTCCGCTGGTGGCGGTATCCGCTTTCTTTATCGGTATTGTTGCCGTGGCGGTTTCCGGTGTGATCCTCAAGAAATTCAAGACCTTTTCCGGAAAGCCTGCGCCCTTTGTTATGGAACTGCCCACGTACCATCTTCCCTCTGTAAGGAACGTGGCGCGTTCCACGCTGGAACGGGGCTGGGATTTTGTAAAGCGGGCCTTTACCATTGTGCTGCTCAGCTCCATTGTGCTGTGGTTTTTGCAAAGCTACGGCATTGTGGATGGCGCGCTGCAGGCGGTGGAGGACAACAATCAGTCCATGCTGGCCGCTTTGGGAAAAGCCATCGCCTGGATCTTTTATCCTCTGGGCTGGATGGGCGAGATGGCCTGGAAGGCGGCGGTGGCCACGGTTACCGGCCTCATTGCCAAGGAAGAAGTGGTCATGACCCTGGGCACGCTGTATAACTATGCCGGAGAACTCAGCGAATCCGGTGAAGAAATCTGGGGTATGGTGGCAGCGGACTTTGGCCCGGTGCGGGCATACAGCTTTATGGTATTTAATCTGCTGTGCGCGCCTTGCTTTGCTGCCATTGGCGCGATCCGCCGGGAAATGGGCAGCCGGAAATGGACGTGGATTACAGTGGGTTATATGTGCGGCTTTGCTTATGCTGCATCCCTGGTGGTCTATCAGTTTGGAGGGCTTATCACCGGAGAGGCGACTTTCAGTGTATTTACTGTGACTGCGGTAGTGGCATTGGCGGGCTTTGCGTATTTGCTGCTGCGAAAGGGTCATGGTGTCAGGGAAACTGAAAAGCCCTTGGCGAAGGTGTAAAAAGGAGGAAGTATGTTAGGAGATATTTTGGTTCTGACATTTCTGGCAGGTGTTGCAGCGCTGAGCATCCGCTCCCTCTATAAAGGACGTAAGACCGGGGGCTGCTGCGGTAATTGCAGTCAATGTGCCGGCTGCCGGAAAAAGAGATAAATCACTACCTCGCGGCGCCGGTTTCGGCGCCGCGTTTTTTGCTGGCAACAAAAAATAAGAGCGGCATATCCTTTAAGATAAGGAGTGTGCATTATCAACAAAAGCAAAAGGGACCATACCATAAATTTTGGTACAGAAAATGCAATTATAACCTTGATTTTTCTTGCGGATATATCTATAATATATTATCGAAAGGAAAATATCGATAGCGAAATATCGAATTTTACAAAATTAGGAAAAATCCTCTGCAAAGTGGAAAGGAGCTTTTATTATGAGCAAGAAAATTACGGTCATCGGCGCAGGCAACGTTGGTTCCACCATTGCGTATACCCTTTCTTTGGGGAATATTGCATCCCAGATTGTGCTGATTGATATTAACAAGGAAAAAGTTCAGGGCGAGGTAATGGATATCGTCCAGGGCACCAGCTTCCGAGAACCGATTTCTGTGATTGCAGGGGATTATGAGGATGCTGCGGGGTCTGATATTGTGATTATCACCTCCGGCATCGGTCGCAAGCCCGGCCAGACCCGGATCGACCTGGCGCAGACCAATGTCAATATCCTCAAGGAGATCACTCCCCAGATCGTGGCGGCTGCGCCCAATGCGTTGTATGTGATCGTCAGCAATCCTGTGGACATTATGACCTACGTATTTACAAAGATCTCCGGTCTGCCGGAACGTCAGATTATCGGTTCCGGTACGATTTTGGACACTGCCCGGCTACGTTATGATCTATCCCACCACTACAAGGTGGCGCAGAAAAATATCCACGCTTATGTTTACGGCGAACACGGAGATACTTCCTTTATTCCCTGGTCCCTGGCGGATATTTCCGGCTGTCAGCTTAGTGAATATGAAGACCTGATGCTGAAAAAGGGACTGGTGAAGGAACGGTTGAACCCGGAGGAGACATTGACTTATGTTCAGAAATCCGGCGGCGAGATCATCGCCAAGAAGGGCGCTACTTTCTATGCGGTTTCTGCTTCCGTCAATAAGATCTTGACAGCTATGGTGGCGGCTTATGACTCTGTCGCCACGGTTTCCACCATGATGCACGGTGAGTATGGTATCGAGGACGTGTGCCTCAGCACCATGACCATTGTGGGCCCTGAGGGCACCAAGGGCAAGGTGCCGGTGGAGCTGACCTATGATGAGCAGCTGAAGCTCCGGGCCAGTGCGGATGCTTTGAAGGCAGTCATCAAGAGTTTGGATATTTGAGGAGCGAAAACGATGAAATACAGTTATTATCCCGGCTGTACCCTCCGAAACAAAGCCAAGGCTTTGGATGATTATGCCAGAGCCTGCGGAAAAGTTTTGGGCTTTGAATTGGAAGAGCTGCCTCAATGGCAGTGCTGCGGCGGCGTGTACCCCCTGGGCAGCGATGAGATCGCCACAAAGCTGTCCTCTGTCCGGGCGCTGCGGGATGCCAAAGAGAAAAATCAGGACTTGATTACGGTGTGCTCTGCCTGTTATCATGTAATCAAACGGGTCAACGACGATATGGCAAATGTCCCGGACATTCGGGATCGGGCTAACAATTATATGGCGCCGGAAGCTCCCTACCATGGAGAAACCAAGGTGCTGCACTATCTGGAAGTGCTGCGGGACGTGGTGGGCTTTGACAACCTGAAAAAGCAGGTGGTCAATCCCTTGACCGGGCGGAAGATTGGTGCATATTACGGCTGTTTGCTGCTGCGGCCCAGTGAGGTCATGGCCTTTGACGATCCGGAGAATCCCTCTATTTTGGAGGAGTTTATCCGAGCGCTGGGAGCAGAGCCGGTGGTCTATCCCTACCGGAATGAGTGCTGCGGCGGGTACATATCCCTGAAGGAACAGGAACTGTCCGGAAATATGTGCAAAAATATTTCCCGGAGTGCTGCCGATTTTGGCGCGGACTGTTTGGTGACAGCCTGCCCGTTGTGCAAGTATAATCTGTCGAAAAACGGCCAATTGCCGATCGTTTACTTTACCGAGCTTCTGGCGGAGGCTTTGGGAATTAAGGAGGGGTAATATGAACCGCGCTGTGGAAGCCGTGAAAGAAATCAGCGGCGTGAATCCGTTAAAGTGCATGAAGTGCGGAAAATGCTCCGCATCCTGCCCGTCTTATGACCAAATGGATATCAAGCCCCATCAGTTTGTTTCTTATGTACAAAACGGAGATTTGGAAGCATTGGCTGCATCCAAATCCCTGTTTGTCTGTTTAAGCTGCTTTGCCTGTGTGGAGCGGTGTCCCCGGAATGTAAAGCCGGCCAAGCTCATCGATGCTGTTCGGCAGACGGTAATTCGTCAGCGGGGGCAGGAGGGACTGAGTCCCAACGAGATCCCTAATTTGATTGAGGAGGAGACTCCTCAGCAGCTGCTTGTCAGCGCCTTCAGAAAGTACCGGAGGTGAGAAAATGCGCAGAATCGGAGTATTTGTATGCCATTGCGGCAGTAATATTGCTGCTACGGTGGATGTGAAAAAAGTGGTAGAGCTTGCCCTGCAGGAACCGGGTGTTGTCCATGCAGAGGACTACCCCTATATGTGCAGTGAGGCCGGTCAGCAGAGAATCGCTGCGGCGGTGAAGGAAAAGAACCTTTCCGGCATCGTGGTCTGCTCCTGCTCCCCCCGGATGCACGAAGCCACCTTCCGAAAGGCGGCGGAGCGGGCCGGGCTGAACCCCTACTTAGTGGAAATCGCCAACATTCGGGAGCATTGTTCCTGGATTCATAAGGATATGACAGAGGCTACCGAAAAGGCAGTTATCCTCATGCGATCTGCGGTTGCTAAGGTGCATCTGAATACGCCTTTGCAGGCCGGCGAAAGCAAGGTCACCAAGCGGGCGCTGGTCATTGGCGGCGGTATCGCCGGCATCCAGACCGCCATCGACATTGCTGATGCAGGCTACAAGGTGGATATCGTGGAAAAGACCCCCTCCATCGGCGGCCGCATGAGCCAGCTGGACAAGACCTTCCCCACACTGGACTGCTCTGCCTGTATTCTGACACCGAAAATGGTGGAAGCGGCAGCTCATGAAAATATCACCATCCATACATACAGTGAAGTGGAGAAGGTCTCCGGCTTTGTGGGCAATTTCACGGTGGATATCCGCAAGAAGGCCCGCTACGTCAATATGGATAAGTGCACCGGCTGCGGCGTTTGCCAGGAAAAGTGCCCCTCCAAGAAGCCACTGAATGAGTTTAACCGGGGCCTCAATACCCGTACGGCCATTTATACCCCCTTTGCCCAGGCCATTCCCAATGTGCCGGTGATTGATGCCAATGCCTGCATCAAGCTGAAAACGGGCAAGTGCGGCATCTGCGAAAAGTTCTGCCAGGTCGGCGCCATCGACTACAACCAGAAGGATGAGATCATCACCCAGGAATACGGCGCTATCGTGGTTGCCACCGGCTTTGATACCATCAAGCTGGATGCCTACGGAGAGTACGCTTATAACGAGAGCAAGGACGTCATTACCTCTCTGGAGCTGGAGCGGATCATGAATGCCGCCGGCCCTACCAAGGGACACTTGGAGCGGCTGTCCGACGGCAAAGCGCCCAAGGAAATCGTATTCATTCAGTGCGTTGGCAGCCGCTGCGCGGACAACCGGGGCAAGCCCTATTGCTCCAAGATCTGCTGCATGTATACCGCCAAGCACGCCATGCTGATCCGGGACAAATACCCGGATGTAAATGTGACGGTGTTTTATATCGACGTCCGTACCCCCGGCAAGAATTTTGACGAATTCTACCGTCGGGCGGTGGAAGATTACGGCGTCAACTACATTAAGGGCCAGGTAGGCAAGGTCGCTCCCCAGGCAGACGGCAGTCTGCTGGTGCATGGTGTCGATCTGCTGGATCAAAAGCAAATCCTGAAAAAAGCGGATATGGTGGTGCTGGCTACCGCCATCGAGCCCAATCCCGACGTGCGAAAAATCGCCACTATGCTCACCGCTTCTATCGATACCAACAATTTCCTGACGGAGGCCCATCCCAAGCTGCGGCCTGTGGAATCTCCCACGGCAGGCGTGTTCCTGTCCGGTGTTTGCCAGGGTCCCAAGGACATTCCCGAGACCGTCGCCCAGGCCGGCGCGGCTGCGGTGAAGGTCATTGGCCTGCTGGCGAAGGATACCCTCAAGACCAATCCCTGTACCGCAAAGGCCGACGAGCTGCGGTGCAATGGCTGCAGCCAGTGCGCCCACGTGTGCCCCTACGGCGCGATTTCCTACGAGACCCGCTTGGTCAACGACCACGGCATCCGGGAAGAGCGGCGCATCGCGGTTGTTAATTCCGCTCTGTGTCAGGGCTGCGGCGCCTGTACCGTTACCTGCCCCAGCGGCGCAATGGACCTGCAGGGCTTCTCTAACAGACAACTCATTGCGGAGGTGGATGCGATATGCCGGTAAACAACGAAAACTGGAAACCCACCATCGTGGCCTTTTGCTGCAACTGGTGCAGTTATGCCGGCGCGGATTTGGCCGGCTCCAGCCGCCTTTCCTATCCTGCGGATGTGAAAATCATCAAAGTGCCCTGCTCCTGCCGGGTCAATCCCATGTTTATTCTCCGGGCCTTTGAAAAGGGCGCGGACGGAGTGATTCTCTGCGGCTGCCATCCCGGCGACTGCCATTACTCCACCGGTAACTACTATGCCCGCCGGAGAATGACGCTGCTGTTTTCCATGCTGGACTATCTGGGCGTGGAAAACGGAAGAACCAGAGTGGAGTGGGTGTCCGCAGCGGAAGGTGTGAAGTTCTCCGAAACCATGAATGATTTTGTGGCTAAGGTCCGCGATTTAGGGCCCTGTGTCAGATTGGGGGATTTGCGATGCAAGAACTGATCAATAGAGCCAAATCCCTGCTGGAAAGCGGAGAAGTAGCCCGTGTCCTCGGCTGGAAAAAGGGCGAGAACGCATGGGATGCAGAGCCTGCTTTCTTTGAAACCGCCGAAAGCCTTTCTGAATTTGTCTATGACGGCTTTTGCGGCGCAAACCTTTCCAAGTACATGATCGAAGCGGGGAAGAAAGAGGGCAAGACCCTTGTATTCCTGAAACCCTGCGATAGCTACAGCTACAATCAACTCCTGCGGGAACACCGTGTGGATCGGGAGAAGGCCTACATCATCGGTGTGGGCTGTAAGGGCAAGCTGAGCATTTCCAAGATCCCCTTTGACGGCGTTCTGGATGTTAAGGGCGCTGATTATCCCAATACCAGCGAAGTGCTGACCGTGGAAACCCTTTACGGCACGGAAGAGATTCCCTACAAGGATGCCATGCTGGAGCGCTGCCATGTTTGTAAGGGCAAGGATCATGTGGTATATGACGAGCTGCTGGGTGAATCTGTGGATACAGTGGACGCAGACCGCTTTGCGGAAGTGAAAAAAATTGAGGCTATGTCTCCCGAGGAGAAGTACGCCTATTTCCGCAGCGAGCTTTCTAAGTGCATCCGCTGCAATGCCTGCCGGAACGTGTGCCCCGCCTGCTCCTGCCGGAAGTGTGTCTTTGACAGCACTGCCTTTGATTCGGCCCAGAAGGCCAATACCACCTCTTTTGAGGAAAATATGTTCCATATCATCCGGGCCTTCCATGTGGCAGGCCGGTGTACCGACTGCGGCGAATGCAGCCGGGTCTGCCCCCAGGGTATCCCACTGCATCTGTTCAACCGGAAATTTATCAAGGATATCAACACCCTCTACGGTGAGTATCAGGCAGGCAGCGATCTGACTTCCGATGCACCCCTGACCAGCTTCCGTAAAGATGACGCCGAGCCCGGCGTAGGAAGGGGGTAAAGCCATGCTGAGAATTAAAAAGTGTGAATTACCCAAAATTTATGCCGCCATTGCCGCGAAAAACGATCTGTTCCTGCCTGTAAAATCTGCGGGCAAGACCAATTTCGCCCAGTGGGCGGAAACTGCCGATGTGGACATCGACACATTGAAAACCGTCCGTTCTCCCAAGGATGCTTTCTTCCCTCAGAGCGAAAATCTTTACACCTGCGGCAAGGTGGACGGAAAGCTCTCCATCGAAGCGGAAGAGCGGTGCAATGCGCCTTTCGTTGTCTTCGGCATCCGCGGCTGCGATGTTCGCGGTATCGCCGTACTGGATAAGGTGTTCCTTTCCAACCCCGTGGACAGCTACTATGCCGCCAGAAGAGAGCAGGGAACGCTGGTGTCCCTTGCCTGCGGCCGTCCCGAAACCTCCTGCTTCTGCAGCGCGTTCGGCATTGACTGCACTGAGCCCGAGGGCGATGTTACCACATGGCTTGCCGGGGAATACCTCTACTGGCAGAGTAAAACCGAAAAGGGTGAGACATTAACCGCCCAGGTGGCAGACCTGCTGGAAAGCTGCGAAG
Organism: Faecousia sp.; assembly: GCA_045658365.1. Lineage (GTDB taxonomy): Bacteria > Bacillota > Clostridia > Oscillospirales > Oscillospiraceae > Faecousia. The sequence continues at coordinate 8,663 of JAZOUU010000031.1, forward strand.
ATACTGCTGTGGAAGAAGCCAAAGCTTCTATCCGCGCCATCTGCGAAAAGCTGCCCCTGAAAGATCTGGATCTTTCCGAATGGGGCGCGAAAGCTGCCGATCAGAATTTCGATTCTCCCCTTTGGGAGCAGCTCAGCAGCGCTTGTCTTGCCTGCGGTACCTGCACCTTTGTGTGCCCCACCTGCCAGTGCTATGACATTAAGGACTATGATACCGGCGCCGGTGTTCAGCGGTATCGCTGCTGGGACAGCTGTATGTACTCGGATTTCACCATGATGGCCCACGGTAACAACCGCACCACCCAGATGCAGAGATTCCGCCAGCGCTTCATGCATAAGCTGGCCTATTTCCCTGCTAACAACGAGGGAATGTTTTCCTGCGTGGGCTGCGGCCGGTGTGTGGACAAATGTCCCAGCCATTTGAACATCGTTAAGGTCATCAAGGCCTTCGGAAAGGAGGACTGACCGTGAGCGAAGCAATGCACGAATGTAAGTACAATCCCGGCTTTATGCGCGATACCCTGATCCCACAGTTGGGCATCGTCACCGACATCCGTACCGAGACCCCGGACGTCAAGACCTTCCGCGTGGAAGCGCCCAATGGCGGCAAACTCTTTGAACATCTTCCCGGCCAGTGCGCTATGGTGTGCGTACCCGGTGTAGGCGAGGCCATGTTCTCCATTACCTCTTCTCCCACCAATCGGGAATATCAGGAGTTTTCCATCAAGCGCTGCGGTGTTTTGACAGAACATCTGCATACATTGGAGCCCGGCTCTGAGATTTTGGTCAGAGGCCCTTATGGAAATAATTTCCCGGTGGAGACGGAGCTTAAGGGTAAGAACCTTCTGTTCATTGCCGGCGGTATTGCTCTGGCGCCTTTGCGCTCTGTGATCAACTACTGCCTGGATAACCGGGAAAACTACGGCGATATCGATATCGTTTACGGTTCCCGCTCTGCTGATGATTTGGTTCAGCGCAAGGAGATTGAGGAGGTTTGGTCCAAGGTCCCCGGTGTCAATGTGCATTTGACCATTGACCGGCCCCAGGAAGGCTGGGACGGCCATGTCGGTTTCGTTCCCTCCTATTTGCAGGAGCTTGCCTTTGATACCAATCGTACCGCCATCCTTTGCGGCCCTCCCATTATGATCAAATTCTGCCTGCAGGGCTTGAAAGAGATGGGCTTTGCCATGGAGCAGGTGTATACCACTCTGGAGCTTCGCATGAAGTGCGGCGTGGGCAAGTGCGGACGGTGCAACATCGGCACCAAGTATGTCTGCAAGGACGGCCCGGTGTTCCGCTTTGATCAGGTAGATGAACTACCCAACGAGTACTAAGAAAGGACAAACACCTATGGAAAATATGGTAAATGTCTACTTTTTCGGCAAGAAATATTCCGTTCCTGCCGAACTGACCATTATGACCGCCATGGAATATGCCGGTTATACCTTGACCCGGGGCTGCGGCTGCCGTCACGGTTTTTGCGGTGCCTGCGCCACCATCTACCGCATCAAGGGCAAGAATGAACTGAAGACCTGCCTGGCCTGCCAGACCCAGGTGCAGGAGGGGATGTATGTGGCATCCATTCCCTTCTTCCCCACGGATAAGCGTACTTATGAAATTGAGGATTTGAAAGCCGATCAGCGGGTGATGATGGAGCTGTATCCGGAAATCTACGCCTGCATCGGCTGCAACGCCTGCACCAAGGCCTGCACCCAGAGCCTGAATGTCATGCAGTATATCGCTTACGCCCAGCGGGGCGAACTGGAAAAGTGCGCCGAGGAAAGCTTCGACTGCGTCAGCTGCGGCTGCTGCTCCGTCAGATGCCCTGCCGGCATCAGCCACCCCATGGTGGGATTGCTTGCCCGGCGGCTTACCGGCAAGTATATCGCGCCCAAGTCTGAGCATCTTGCCAATCGGGTGGAGGAAATCAATCACGGCAAGTATGATGAATTGATTGAAGCGGTCATGCAAAAGCCGATTTCCGAAATGCAGGAGCTTTACAACCATCGGGATATTGAAAAGTAAGGAGGGGTTTGAATGTTTACTGAGGAAATGCTTGCTTCTATCCAAAAGGTAGAGGCTACCCGGGCCGCCAGAATGGCCGCTGAACCCCGCCGTATGACCGCGGAAGAGAAGGATACGCTGCTGAAAGCCTACCATCCCGACTACCGCGCCGAGGGCTTCAAGGAAATCAAGATCGGCCCCAATGCCGGGCAGAAAGCCCCGGCGGAGCTGGCGGATCTGCTCCACAGCAACAGCCGGCTGCTGAACGATACTGTGGATCTGACAAAAATCGACTACGATGCAGACGTTCTGGTCATCGGCGGCGGCGGCGCCGGCGCTTCTGCGGCTATTGAAGCCCATGAAGCAGGTGCGAACGTGATGATGGTCACCAAGCTTCGTATTGGCGATGCCAACACCATGATGGCAGAGGGCGGTATCCAGGCGGCGGACAAGGAAAACGATTCCCCCGTGCAGCACTATCTGGATGCCTTTGGCGGCGGCCACTTTGCCGCCCGTCCCGAGCTTTTGCGCCGTCTGGTCATGGAAGCGCCCGATGCTATTCAATGGCTGAACAAGCTGGGTGTCATGTTTGACAAGGATACTGACGGCACTATGGTCACCACCCACGGCGGCGGCACTTCCCGGAAACGGATGCACGCCTGCAAGGACTATTCCGGCGCGGAAATCATGCGTACCCTCCGGGATGAGGTACTGAACCGGAAGATTCCTGTGGTGGAGTTTACCTCTGCTGTGGAACTTTTGAAGGATGAAAAGGGTCAGATTGCCGGCGCGGTGCTTTTGAACATGGAAACCGGCGATTATCTGGTGGCCAGAGCCAAGACTGTGATCATTGCCACCGGCGGCGCAGGACGGCTGCACTACCAGAATTTCCCCACCTCCAACCACTATGGCGCCACAGCTGACGGCTTAATTTTGGGCTATCGGGCCGGCGCGCCGCTTCTGTACCAGGATACCATCCAGTACCACCCCACCGGTGTTGCCTACCCCAGCCAGATTTTTGGCGCATTGGTGACGGAAAAGGTACGCTCCTTGGGCGCGCAGCTGGTCAATAAGGATGGCGAGGCGTATGCCCATCCTCTGGAAACAAGAGACGTCTCTGCTTCTGCCATCATTCGCGAATGCGCAAACGGCAAGGGCGTGGATACTCCCCTGGGCAGCGGCGTTTGGCTGGATACCCCCATGATTGAAATTCTGGGCGGCGAGGGCACCATTGAAAAGCGGATTCCCGCTATGCTGCGGATGTACATGAACTACGGCATCGATATGCGCAAGCAGCCCATTCTGGTATATCCCACGCTCCATTACCAAAACGGCGGTTTGGAAATCGGCGGGGACGGCTTCACAAAGACCATTCCCAATCTGCTGGTGGCCGGAGAGGCCGTTGGCGGTATTCACGGACGGAATCGCTTGATGGGCAACTCTTTGCTGGATATTATCGTCTTTGGCCGCAATGCCGGCAAGGCTGCCGCTGCCCGGGCCAAGGAGATTACTCTGGGCACACCCAACTTAAACCACGTGAAAGAATATGCCGATATGCTTCAGTCTGCCGGCATCACCGAACCGGGCGTTTCTCCCTTGCTGCTTCCCAAATATGCCCGGCATGAGAGGTAAGAAAAATGCGTGAAATTTCCGTCAATACCGTTACCGATGCGGTAGCGCGGCTTTGTATCGAAGCCAATACCCACTTGCCCAAGGATGTGAAATGCGCCATTGAGCGTTGCCGGGCCTGCGAGGACGGCGCCATTGCCCAGGGCGTGCTGGATAACATCATTGAAAACTACAATATTGCCGACCGGGAAAATGTACCCATCTGCCAGGATACCGGCATGGCCTGCGTATTTCTGGAGATCGGACAGGATGTTCACTTTGTGGACGGAGACCTGAGAGAGGCCGTGGACGAGGGTGTCCGCCGGGGCTACCGGGACGGCTATCTGCGCAAATCTGTGGTGGCAGACCCTGTCCGCCGGGGCAACACCGGCGACAACACTCCTGCTATGCTCTATACGGAAATCGTTCCCGGTGACAAGGTGAAAATCACCGTAGGCCCCAAGGGCTTCGGCAGTGAAAACATGAGCGCCATTCGGATGTTCAAGCCCTCTGCCGGGCTCCAGGGTATTAAGGATTTCATTCTGGAAACGGTAGAAAATGCTGGCCCCAACCCCTGTCCTCCCATGGTCATCGGTGTGGGCATCGGCGGTACCTTTGACAAGGCGGCGCTGCTGGCGAAAAAGGCCCTCATGCGGCCGCTTCACAGCCACCACCCCGACCCTTTCTATGCTGAGCTGGAGGAGGAAATGCTCCAAAAGGTGAACGCTCTGGGCATCGGCCCTCAGGGCTTTGGCGGCATGACAACTGCCATCGGTCTGAATATTGAGACTCTGCCAACTCATATTGCCGGCATGCCCTGCGCCATTAATATCAACTGCCACGTGACCCGGCATCAAACGGAGGTACTGTAATGGAAAAGAGAATTACTCTGCCGCTCACCGAGGAGTTGGCAAAAACCCTCCATGCCGGTGACAGCGTGCTTCTTACCGGTGTCATCTACACCTCCCGGGATGCAGGCCATAAGCGGATGTGTGAAGCCCTTGCCCGGGGGGAGGAATTGCCGTTCGACCCCAAGGATGCTACCATCTACTATGTAGGTCCTACCCCCGCCAAGCCCGGTCAGGTCATCGGCTCTGCCGGACCTACCACCTCCGGCCGGATGGATGCCTACGCACCCACCATGATGTCCGTGGGCGCAAGAGGCATGATCGGAAAGGGCGCTCGGCTTCCCGAGGTTGTGGAGGCCATGAAAAAATACAGCGGTGTGTATTTTGGCGCCATCGGCGGCGCCGGCGCGCTGCTGGCTAAATGCATCCAGTCTGCCGAATTGATCGCCTACGAGGATCTGGGCGCAGAGGCTCTGCGAAAGCTGTATGTGAAGGATATGCCTTTGGTTGTGATTATCGATTCCGAGGGCAACAACCTCTATGAATCCGGCCGGGCAGAATACCTTGCCGCCCATAAATAAGAAAGGAAGAATACCATGACACCTGAAATGATTGCTGAAATCTGTGAAACGATAATGATCGTCTGCTTCGGCCTGAGCTGGCCCCTGTCCGTATACAAATCCTGGAAATCCAGAACCGCCAAGGGTAAGAGCCTGCAGTTTGAGATTTTTATTTGGATCGGCTACATTTTTGGCATCACCAAGAACTTTGTCAAGTTCTTTAACGGAGCCAATGAGTGGATTTTCTTCCTGGGTTGGGCTTTCTACTTCCTGAACTTTATCGAGATCACCATCGATATGCTCCTGTACTTCCGCAATGTAAAGCTGGATAAGGCACGGGATTTGGCCGCAAAATGATATAAACCGGAGCGTTTCAAAGCGCTCCGGTTTTTCGTCCTGTAGACTTCCGGCTAGACGGCAAAAACTGTTATCGCAATAAAGACATATAAGGGTTGCAAATATGATTATTTATGTTATAATGTACTGGGGAAATAGGCATTAAACTTGTTCTGCCTATGTGTTTGCCCCGTTGCGGGAATCATTTTTACGGCTGCGCAAGATTCTTATTTGATATGCAAAAGCAGCGTGTGATTAACTTGCAGATATACCATAAAAATGCAGAAAGTATGAGAGCAGAATATGGCGAAAAAGAGAAAAGACTTACATGGAGTCAAGAGCTTGATTCGAGCATTGGAGGGCGCTGTTGAGCTGCTTGTTCTGGCGGTAGCTTACTATTTGATTTGGAGACATGGTTATGAAGATGGCCTGTTTCCGGATTATTTAGGAAAGGGGAAATATGTTCTTGCCGGTATCTATGTTGTCTTAACCGGTTGGCTCTTCTTCACGATGGACGGTTTCCGGTTCGGATATCTGCGGATTTCCGATGTGCTGCTTTCCCAGTGGATCGCTTTGCTGGGCACCAATTTTATTACTTACTGGCAGCTTTGTCTGATTGCCAATTCTCTGATTTCCCCCGTTCCTATGCTGGGGGTAATGCTGATTGGTGCAGCTGTGGCATTGGTTTGCACAGTATTCTATACCTGGATTTACCATCACCTGTATGTTCCAAAGAGCATGGCTATGATTTTTGGCCGGGATGAGGCGGTGACCCTTAAGTTTAAAATGGAAACCCGTCCCGATAAATATCGGGTAGTCAAGCTGATTTCCGTGGAAGAGGGCTTTGAGAAAATCTGCCAGCAGATTGTGGACTATGATGCGGTGATTATCAATGATATCTCCGCAGAGATTCGCAATGACATTTTGAAGTTCTGCTACAAGAACAAGATTCGCACCTACCTGACCCCGAAGATTACAGACATTGTGGTTCGTGGCGCAGAGGATATCAATTTGTTCGATACGCCGCTGCTGCTGGTTCGGGGTAATGGCCTGACACCTGTGCAAAGACTGTTTAAGCGGGCCATGGATCTGCTGATCTGTCTGGTAGCTCTGGTGGTGGCTGCACCGTTCATGCTGGTGGTGGCGCTGGCGATCAAGCTGGAAGACGGCGGCCCGGTATTTTTCCGGCAGGACCGTGTTACCTTGGGCGGCAAGGTGTTTTCTATTTTGAAGTTCCGCAGCATGATTGTGGATGCAGAAAAAGAAGGCCATTCCATTCCTGCCACCGGTCGGGATCCCAGAATTACCAAGGTGGGCAATGTGATCCGCGCTACCCGCTTGGATGAGCTGCCCCAGCTGCTCAACATTATCAAGGGTGATATGAGCATTGTCGGCCCTCGTCCCGAACGGGTAGAGCATGTAGAGAGCTACTGCAGAGACATTCCCGAATTTGCGCTTCGCACCAACGTCAAAGGCGGTCTAACCGGCTATGCCCAAATTTATGGCAAATACAACACTTCGCCTTACGACAAAGTGCGTCTGGATATGATGTATATCGAGAATTATTCTTTGATGCTGGACATCAAGCTGATTCTGATGACGATTCGGATCATGCTGAAGAAGGAAAGCACAGAGGGTTTTGAAAAAGTGGAAGAGACGCAGAAACTTGTGGAAGAGACCCTGGAGCAGGTGCACAAGGAACAACAGGAATCGGATCTGGTGGGCGCTGAAAAATAACACGGAGTGTTTGGATATATGGAAAAAGAATGTATGCTGGTCACAGTGCTCTCTGTTGCCTATAACAGCGGGGAAACAATTGCAAAAACCATCGAGTCAGTATTAAACCAGACCTATCCCAATATTGAATATATCATTGTGGACGGCGCATCCAAAGATAATACGGTGGAAGTGGCGGAATCCTATCGCCGGCAGTTTGAAGACCACCCCGGTCGGAGTCTGCGGATTATCTCCGAGCCCGACAAGGGAATGTATGACGCTTTAAATAAGGGCGCAAGGGCGGCTAGTGGCGTCTTGGTCGGAAGCATCAACACTGATGACTACTATGAACCCACAGCAGTGGAAACTATGGTAAAGTTTTACGAGGAAACGGGCTACGATGTGGCTTGGGGCGATATTATTATCCATAAATCCACCGGAGATATGCGAAAAAAAGCCCATATCGGAAAGCTTTGGGTATCCACCGGATTCTGCCATCCCAGCATGTTTGCAAAAAAGGACATTTTGCTGGAATTCCCCTATGCCTGCATCAACATGTACGATGATTACGACTTTGCTACCCGCGTCTATTTGGCAGGGAAGGATATTCGCACAACGAATGCGCTGATTTCTCATTTTAACTTTGGCGGCATGAGTACCACCAAAAGCTTCCGGAAAATGTGTCAGCGGGTCAAGACGAAGTATGGCATTTATCAGAGACATGGGATGAGTCCGCTTTACTGGTTTTACTGTGTTGCCATAGAGTTTGCCAAGTATATTCTTGCCTAAAACCGGAAGATTTCGCCGCTTTTGGAGGAAATGACATTGAAAGAAGTCATGTCTTTGTTTGAACAGCAATCCTACATGGATGCACTGGACTATTTCCAGAGCGTTTTGCTGAAAAAAAAGAATACTGTTGCGTGGGATTACGTGATTCTTACCGCCTCCAACGAAACTCAGGCGGAAGGTTACCGGAATCAAATTGCCTGGCGGCTGGCCATGAAGCAGCTTCCCGAGGAAACCCAGTATGAAGTCCTGCCGGACCCGGACGGAAAGCGCGTGGGCAGCGGCGGCGCTACCTTCAACGTTCTGCGTTATATCCGCAGCCGGGAGGAAAGCTTCCGGGGCAAGCGGATCCTGGTGATTCATTCCGGCGGCGATTCCAAGCGGATTCCTCAGTACAGCGCCTGCGGCAAGCTGTTCAGCCCGGTGCCCCGACTGCTGCCCGACGGCAGACATTCTACACTCTTTGATGAGTTTATGATCGGTATGTCCACCGTGGCTCCCAGAGTCGGCGAAGGTATGCTGGTGTGCTCGGGGGATGTGCTGTTGCTGTTCAATGCACTGCAAATCGATTTTTACACTTCCGGCGCAGCGGCTCTTTCCATCAAGGAAGATGTGAACGTCGGCTGCAACCATGGCGTTTTTCTGAAGGACGAGAAGGGCAATGTGGGAAGCTTCCTCCACAAGCAGAGTGTGCAGACGCTGGAGCAGCTGGGCGCAGTGGATTATTACGGTAAGGTGGATATCGACACCGGCGCGGTGATTCTCAGCGCGGATCTGCTGGACGATCTGTATACCTTGGTGGACGAGCCCGAGACCTTTGCAGAGTTTGTGAACGAAGATGTCAGAATTTCTTTTTATGCGGATTTTCTGTATCCCTTAGCATCCGGGGCGACTTTAGAGCAGTTTTATAAAGAGCAGCCGGAAGGCGCGTTTACGCCCCAATTGCATGCCTGCAGAACTCGCATCTGGGAGGTGCTTCATAAATATTCCATGAAGCTGATTCAGCTGTCTCCCTCTTCGTTCATCCATTTTGGAACGACCTGGGAATTGCTGAAGCTGATGACTGAGGAGATTTCCGATTACCGGTTCCTGGGCTGGTCCCACGCCATCGGTTCCAATATTGAAAATCCTCCTTATGCAGTGTGCAACAGCTATGTTTCCCGTCAAGCCCAGGTGGAGGCGGGTTGCTATATTGAAGACTGCTACATTCATCACGGCTCTCAGGTGGCTTCCGGAAGTGTTTTGTCCGGTGTAACCCTCCACGGAGAGCAAGTGCCTGCTGGCGTGGTGCTTCATGGATTGAAGCTGCGTAACGGCAAATTCGTGGTGCGCATCTACGGTGTTCACGATAACCCCAAGGAGTCGGTGCTCTTGGGCCGTCAGTTGGATCAGAGTCTGTGGACAGCGCCCTTGTATCCTGTTTGCGATACCATTGAGCAGGCAGTGACTGCCTCCATGGAAGAAATTCTGGTGGGTAAGTCCTCCGGTGTGACAGAAAAGCTGTCCCTGCAGGAGAGCTTTGCGTTGGCGGACGTAACGGCGATTCTGCCCTGGCAGGAAAAACTTGCGGACAAAGTAATTGCCGAGACCATTCTCCAGTCCATTGATGACCATGTCTGCGTGCTGGACGTAAAGAAGCAGTATCCCTCCATCACCCAGAGAACCTGCGGTCACCTGATGTTTGAGGCAGAGAATCTGGATGAGATGGACCTGCCCCAGTTCAGCCGCAAGATTCGTATTTACTACTATTTGTACCGACTGACGGAGGAGCAGAAGTATGCAGATCTGTGCTTCCATCTGATTTGCGACACCGTTCTGGCCGGCGCCATTGCCGGCGCGCAGTACAACCCCAATTGCCGCATTGTTCAGCAGGAGTTGACAGTACGGCTGCCCATTCGCGTGAATTGGGGCGGCGGTTGGTCGGATACCCCTCCTTACTGCATAGAAAACGGAGGCACGGTGCTGAATGCCGCGGTTTCCTTTAACGGACAGTTCCCCATAGAGGTGACGCTTCGCAGGATTCCGGAAGCAAAGATTGTTTTGGAATCAACGGATATCGGCAGCTATGGGGAATTTGACGATATTCGCCCCTTGCAGGATTGCCGCAATCCTCACGATCCTTTTGCTCTACATAAGGCAGCGCTGCTGGCCTGCGGTGTGATCCCTTCGGAAGGTACGCTCCCCATGGAGCAGCTGTGCAGACAGCTGGGTGGCGGTTTGTACATGAACACCCGGGTGATCAATATCCCCAAGGGTTCCGGCCTGGGCACCAGTTCTATTTTGGCCGGCGCCTGTGTAAAGGGTCTGTGTCAGTTCCTGGGCATGGAAATGGAAGAAAATGCGCTGTATAACCGGGTGCTGTGCATGGAGCAGCTGATGTCCACCGGCGGTGGCTGGCAGGATCAGGTAGGCGGCTTGTCAGCCGGTATCAAAATGGTTACCAGCCGCCCCGGCCTGAATCAGCAGATTCTGTGTGCACCCCTGAGCATCCCTGCGGAAACACTGCAAGAGCTGGACACACGCTTTTGCCTGATTTATACCGGGCAGCGGCGGCTTGCCAGGAACTTACTGCGGGAGGTCGTGGGTAAGTATATCGGAAATATCGACGGCAGCGCCGATGTCATTTACGAAATGCAGCGAATGGCTGTATTGATGCGTTTTGAACTGGAAAAAGGCAATGTCGATGGTTTTGCCCAGTTGCTGAATACGCACTGGGAACTGTCTCAAAAGCTGGACCGGGGCTGCACAAATACCTGTATCGATCAGATTTTCCTGTCTGTGCAGGATCTGATTGACGGACAGATGATTTGCGGCGCCGGTGGCGGCGGCTTCCTACAGGTGGTGCTGAAAAAGGGTGTTACCCGGCAGCAACTGAGGGAGCGGCTGCGAGATGTGTTCGGCGACTCCGGTGTGGATGTTTGGGACTGTAAATTCGAGTAAAAGCGGGAGAAATCTATGAAGGTTCTGATGATAAATGCAGTGTGCGGCACAGGCAGCACCGGCAGAATTTGCACCGATTTGGCGCATGTTCTGGAGGAACAGGGGCATACTGTGAAAATTGCATACGGTCGTCAGGCTGCGCCAAAACAGTTTGACCGATACGGCGTTCGCATTGGTTCGGATTTGGGCGTACGCATCAATGGCGTTTTAACCCGGCTGTTTGACAACGAGGGGTTCAATGCCTACTTCGCCACAAAAAAATTTCTCCGCTGGGTGGAGGAATATGATCCGGATGTTGTGCATTTGCACAACTTGCATGGGTATTACCTGCACATCGGCCTTTTGTTTGACTATTTGAAACGGGCAAACAAAAAGGTGATTTGGACGCTTCACGATTGCTGGGCCTTTACCGGCCACTGCGCCTATTTTTCCGCTGCCGGCTGCGACAAATGGCAGAGTCAATGTGACAGGTGTCCACAAAAACATACTTATCCCAAAAGTATGCTACTGAGCCGGGCAAAGAAGAATTTTCAGAAAAAGCAGAAGCTTTTCACCGGCATAAAGGATCTAACTTTGGTGACGCCCTCCCAATGGCTGGCGGATTTGACCCGGATTTCTTTCCTGCGTGAGTATCCTGTTAAGGTTGCGCCGAACGGAATCAATCTGGATGTTTTTCAGCCCATGGAAGGCGATCTTCGTCAGAAATATGCTCTAGAGAAGAAGAAAATTATCCTGGGTGTCGCCAATGTTTGGGATGCCCGCAAAGGCTTGGGTGATTTTATAGAGCTATCACAGATGCTGGACGAAGAATATAAAATTGTTCTGATTGGGCTGAGGGAAGAGCAGATCGAAAAACTGCCTAAAAACATCATAGGAATCACACGAACCAACAACGTTCAGGAATTGGTACAGTGGTATTCCTGCGCAGATGCGCTCTTCAACCCTACCTATGAAGATAATTATCCCACCGTCAATCTGGAGGCCATTGCCTGCGGAACACCGGTAGTGACCTACCGCACCGGGGGAAGCCCGGAAAGCATAACGCCCGAAAGCGGGTGGGTTGTTCCCTGCGGCGATTTGCAGCAGGCCTGTGAGGCCATACTGGATTGCACCCGGAACATAAAAACCGCCAAAACGGAGCAGAATTTTGACGCGCGTTTCCGTTTAGGGGCTTATATCGAGATGTATTTGGAGGAACAGCGGTTTTAAAGTTAGTAAGTGAGGTATAACCATGTCATTATACTTGATCGTTTTTCTCTTTTTGATGGTTCTCTCTGTTTGGGAATTCGTCAAAGGCGCAGGAAAAAAACAATATTATATTGCGTTGGGGGTTCTGAGCTTTCTGCTGGTATTCCGCTATGGCCAGGGAACGGACTATTTGTCTTACAGTGAGCTTTTTTATGCCACACCGAGGCTGTTTGATTTTCAGGAGCTGCTGTCGGCGGGGTTGCATGGAGAACCGGGCTGGGTTTTCATTTGCGCGCTGTTCCGGCAGTTGGATCTTCCTTTTGAACTGCTGGTGATCCTGCTGTCGGTGCTGTTTATGTGGCTTCTTCACCGGTTTATTCACCACTATTGCAAATACTCGGTGTTCGCGCTGCTTTTGGCATTCCCTACGATTTATATGACCTATGCCGTATCTGTGTTGCGGCAGGCCTTTGCGCTGTTTGTTTTCCTGGGCATTTTGCTGCCGCTGCTAGAAAAACGCAAATATATTTTGTATTGTCTCATCACGGCAGGCTGCGCGCTGATACACTCTTCGGCGCTGGTATTTTTGGCGGCGCCGGTATTGCGCTTCTTCTACCTGAACTGGAGAAGAATGGCGATTCTGTCGGTTCTTGCGGCGGTGGGTGGCTTTTTGCTCAGCAAGCTGATGTTTTATATCCCACAGCTGAACTATTACTCCTATTCCAACCCTAACATGCTTGCCATCGGCGAGCGCTGTGTCAGTACGCTGGTGATGATATTTGCTTTTTGGAAATATTTGTCTCCCAAGCCGGAAAAGCGTCCGGAGAATAAGATCATTTCCATGCTTCTGCAAATTTATTTGCTGGGCACTTTGATTTACCTGTTCTTCTGGTGGAATGCGCTGATTTCTTCCCGATTCTGCATCTATTTCAAAGCTGTGGAAATCGCGCTGTTTGTGTTGGCAATCAAATCCGGCGGAAAACGTGCCCTGGCCGTGGCAGTTTACTGCTTGGTGCTGTGCGCAGTTCTTTACTACAAGAACATTGACAGTTATATTTTACAGGGTAATTACTACGACTTTGTCAACGTATTCAACTATCCCTGGATTTCGATCTTCAACAGGGAGCGTATTTTGGATTATCGCAATATTGTATCGGAACTTATCTTCCGGTAAACCTGCTTAGAACCCTTTCTTTTCGTTTGCGGATGACAGCAAGACCTTTTAAAAGGAGTTTTTTGTCTTGAATATTATCATTTACTATGAGCATCTGGTTCGGGAGTGGAACGCCTCCAACGAACTGAAGAAGGTGCTGGAGGAAGATGGACATCACGTAAAGATCTTCTCCATTATTTTTGAAAGAACCAGGGCAAACCTCTATGCCCGGAAGCACAAGCCGGATATTGTGTTTGTTCCCTGGTTTGTGGATGAAGAACACGAGGGAACCCTGTCCACCATCATTCGTCTGAATCCCAAGGTGAAGATTATCAATCTGCACCAGGAGCAAATCGGCAGCCCTGATTCTGAGGTGGATATGTATCCCAAAACCGCCTACACCAGCAATGGCAGCTACCATTTTGCGTGGGGAGAATATTTCAAGCGCAAGCTCATGGAACGTGGTGTAGACGAGGACAAGATTTTCGTCACCGGCAGCATCCGCAACGACTCCAGCTTGAAAGGAAGCTGTGACCGAAACGAAATTGCCAAGGAATTCAGCCTTGACCCCAATAAAAAATGGGTGCTGTTTGCGGAAAACCGAGGTTGGATGAATCAGAGAAATACCGAGGCTGTGAAGCGGATGCTGATGGCCCGGGGCATTTCTGAGGAATATATTGAAGAATCCATAAAGCGGACTCAAGAAGGCATGGATGAACTCATTGCTCAAATGCGGGCGCTGGACGATTCCTTCGCCAAAGAATTTGAATTTATCTACCGGCCCCATCCGGGCACGGTGTTTTCTGAAAGTGTGCCGGATTGCGTTCATGTAATTGCCGCCCGGTCGATTTACGATTGGATTCACTGCTGCGATCTGTTCCTGACCTGCGAAAGCACCTCGATTTTTGAGGCGGAAATGTGCGGCAAGCCCTGCGCCACTCTGGGCGCTGAGGGCATCCCTGAAAGAAGCCAAATGGCGGGAATTCAGAAGTACCCAAAAATTCACAGCCTGTCCGAAATCAGCGACCAGCTGATTGAGGAGCTGAACTGCCGGCGGCAGGAACAGGGCGTGCTCTATGAAGAATTCTTTGCCAAAGTGGACGGCAACGCCGCCAAGCGGACGGCGGAAGCCTGTTATCAAGTGGCGCAGATGGACATCGATCCCATTCCTGAATATTACACCGCAACGGCCTACCAGAATTTCCGGCAGTTTGCTTACGAAACGGTGCTGTGGCTGGTGGTACATCTGGGGCTGTTTGAGACTCTGAAGATTCCCAAGTCTGCCTACCCTGAAAAACGAGATATTCCCTATTCTTCACAAAACAAGTGGATCTGGGAAACGAAATAAAACAGACCGGCCTGCCGGTCGACGAAAGGATATACTTACTATGAAACAAGGTAAAATTACTGCAATTATTCAGGCACACATGTCTTCTTCCAGACTGCCCGGTAAAATTTTGAAAGATCTGTGCGGCGAACCGGCACTGTATCGCATGATTGAGCGTGTGCGTCACAGCAAGTATATCGGTGAAATTGTTCTGGCAACTACCACCATGGAATGCGATGACATCATTGTGGAATATTGTGAGAAGTGGGGCGTAAAAACCTACCGTGGAAGCAATGATGACGTGTTGGGTCGTTACTACGGCGCTGCCCAGCAGTACCCTTCTGAGTATTATGCCCGGCTGACCTCTGATTGCCCTATGATCGACCCCGGCGTGATCGATGACATGGCAGAATATTTCTTTGCCAACGATTACCGTTATGTCGGCTGCTCCTTTGGCCCCAGCGCGCCCCGCAACCTCTGCAACGGTATGGATTGCGAAATTTTTACCCCCGAGCTTCTGGACGAAGCCTACCATAAGGCGACCATTACTTATGAGCGGGAGCATGTCACCCCCTACATGTATACAACCAACGAGTCTAAGGCTGTGTTCCCCTATGAGCGGGACGAGTCTGCGTATCGGCTGACTCTGGACACCCCCGAAGACTACGAGGTAATCCGCCTGGTTTATGAGGCGCTGTATCAGCCCGGCAACAACTTTACGCTGGACGACATGGTTGCGTATCTGGATGCGCATCCGGAAATTTTGGCAATCAATTCCACTGTTGCACAAAAGAGTTTAGGCGAGTAACGATACGATAACACTGCCGGATTCCTCCGGCAGTGTTTGCCTGCTTTTGTGTTTAACCTATTTACTGAGGTAAGTTACCGTTATGGGAAAAATTTTAAAACTTTTTGGCGTTACATTTGGAGTCAACCTGCTGGAATACGTGTTGGCTCTGGTGGGCACTATTTTTATTACCAAGGAATTGAGCGTCGGAGATTACGGCTACTATAATCTGCTGAACTCCATTGGCGGATTCGTTACCACGTTTTGTACCTTGGGACTTGCGCAGTATAATTACAGGATCCTCCCCGGCAGAGAGAAAGGGCAGCAGGATGAAGTCATTGGAAAGACTCTGTTTGTCGAAATCGTTGCATCGGTCTTGGGCCTGATTTGCGCCTTCGTTTTTATCAGAGATGAGCTTTCCTTTTCCAAATTTGTGCTTGTCTTCTTCGCAGTCAAGATGCTTACCTATATGGTCAGTAACGAGCTGATTCGGTGCCTGGGCTATCGGCGGCAGAATATGATAAAGGCGGCCTACAGTTTTCTGAATGAAAGACTGTGGACCGTGATCATGCTAATTGCCATATTTGCATTAAGAACGAACATGACCCTGGATAGTATCTTTGGGATCCAGGCGGCATGCTGTGTTCTGATCTTCGTGCTGCTGCTTTATGTCTTCAGATCAAAGACCTTGTTTAAAAACTTCAGACCCAGCCTTTCCTTTATCAAGAACAATATTTCAAAGAGCATTTACTTTGTGTTTATTGATGTGGGTATGTACTTTTTGGAGAGCGGGATCCGTTATGTCCTGTTTTTGGTTGGTTCTGAGGATTCCATCGGGCTGTATTCCTTCGGATACAACTGGATCTCCATTATCTTCCGGTTTGGCATGATCCTGATTTATTTATTGCAGCCCTATTTTTCCGCTGAGTTTTACAAGATCGAGAAAAAAGAGGAAACCAGCTACGATCGACTTTACACCTATCAGAATTTTGCCCTAAAATACTCGATATACATCATTGTGTTTGCCGTAGCTTTCTTCCTTATCAGCTTTGACGATCTGGTTCTCATCGTGGGCAAGGCAGACTATCTGCAGACCAAGCAATCGGTTTATGGCTTCGCTCTTTTACCGATTAGCATGTGTTTTGCCTATTTTTTCCAGATTTTACTGGTGCTGGCAGGGAAAACCAAGCAGCTGCCCATTTGCTATATCTGCACGGTGGTTGTGGTGATTGCATTGAACTACCTGCTTGTACCGTATTTTGACTACTTTGCTTCTGCGGTGATTACAACGCTAAGCTATGTGGTTTTGATGTTTGTCTTTTACAAGATTTGCCCGAAAAACTTGTTCCATTTCCGCGTCAAAGTCGTTGATGTTCTGTTCTTTTTTGGAACGTTGGGGTTGTTCGTTGCATTTCTGCTGCTGAGCAAGGCGCTGCCCGGTTTGTATCTGAGATTCGGAGTGAATTGCCTGATCATCGCGTTGATGATGGCTTTGATCTTCTTTGCGAACAGAAAAGATTTTGAATTCTTTAAGAAAGAAAACCTAACCTAACAGGAAAAGGATGATTTGTATATGAGCATTATCGTAGGCGGTTTCCACAGCCCCAGACAGAAGGAAATTCTTAACGCTATTTTTTCCCATCCCTGCGCAGACAGGGGCTATCTGATCATGCAGGATATTTCCTATTCCCCCAGCTATCCCGGGATCAAGGTGCTGTATGTATCTGATCTTAACAAATGCATTTACCCTGAGATGGAAACAAAGGCGTTCAACGAGGATTTCCTCAATTACATTCATGAGAATTTCTATGTTTTGATGAGCATGATGAACCGCCTGGATTCCTTTTCAAAGCGCCCCAACATCTCGGCAGAAGAAAAAAGAGCGCAGATTTATAAGCATTTTTCCTTCTGGTACACGGTTGTCAGCGAGGATATTCCCAAGGCCTTCGTTGCCAGCAATGTTCCCCACGATATCTGTGATTATATTCTGTTCCTAACCCTGAAGTTCTTTGGCAAGACAAAATTCCTGTATTTTTATCAGACCAACTTTGGGGATATTATCATTCCCTACTCCTCCTCAGACTTTTCCAGTGACGGACTGGGAGAGGCTTTCCAGGCAACCACCGACTCCACGCTGGGCAAGCTTGGCCGGATTGAGTGGGATAAGGAGATCAATAAGATTCAGCCTTTCTATATGACCATGAAGATCAATACCGGTCACACATGGCAGTACCGGCTGAAGAATGTTCTTTTAGGAAAAAGAAACATTTTTGAGATTCTGGCCAACAAGAAAAATGCGCTTCTATACAACCGCGCTACCAAGCGGCTGAGAAAAGAATATAAAAAGCTGTGCTGCGTTCCGGATTTCAGCAAAAACTATATCTATTATCCCATGCATTATCAGCCTGAGCTTACCAGCTGTCCTCTGGGCGGACATTATACCGACCAGTGGCTGATCATCAAGATGCTGGATTCCCTGCTCCCGGAGGGGTATTACTTGTATGTTAAGGAACATCCCAAGCAGGAAGCCGCCGGCAGATACAAGGATTATTATCAGGACATTGCAAAACACACGAAAAGAACGGTTCTGGTGGATACGTCCGTGGCCAGCAGCAAACTCACAGAGTCCTGCAAAGCTGTGGTTACCATCACCGGCACTGCCGGTTGGGAAGCGTTGTTCCAGTTAAAGCCGGTGCTGCTGTTCGGCAGAAACTTCTATGAGTATGCCAATGGCGTATTCCGCATCCGCAATGAAAAGGATTGTAAGGAAGCAATTGACAAAATTGTCTCCGGCCAAGTGGAACTGACTCTGGAGGATATTCAGCGGTTTGTCGCCGCAAGTGAGAATTTTGGTATTCACGGATTTATTGACCCTGCCTACGAATGTGTCAGCGCGCTGACCATAGAGGAAAGCAATAAGAATCTGATTTCCTACATTACTAACTGGATGCAATCCAATATTTAACGAATATAGCGTAGTTTTGCGCCACTGCTTTGAAAATGGAGCAGTGGCGCAAATTTTATATAGGCGTTCAGACAGCAATCGTCTGGAGAGCTTTCACAAGCATTCTTGTGGCAAGCGACGGCATTAAGAATTTACGGTTTTTCACAAAACCCCTTTATTTTTGTTTTTTGTTGTAGTATAATATAATTTGTCGGAATCTAACGATTTTGACCAAGTTTTTCCGAATGTTTGCAGCGTTAATATTCTGGAAGAATTGTTTCAGA
>JAZOUU010000032.1:0-11722 GCA_045658365.1 Faecousia sp.
AAGGAGGGGCATTATGAAGAAGAATCTGTTATGTGTTACCTTGTGCCTTTGTATCTTGATATCCTTGCTGTTAGGCGCTTGCGCGTCCGCCAGGCCGGTGAATAACCAGCTTTCTGCAGAGCCGTCAACCACAACTATTCCAGGGGGCAGTTCTTCCGAGACCGGTGGGACCGAAACGAGCACATCAGTGCCTGCTGATGAACAACTATGGTCTAAATATTTGTATTTGATTGAAGAAGATAACAGACCGCCAGATCTTTCAGAATACCCCTTAACATGGGATTTCCCGGATTCGCCGACATACTCACTATATGCAAACTTGTCTTATTGGGTGAATATTGAAGATCATTTACCCAAAGTAAAAGAAACATTTAAGGGCGTGGATAAAAGCAAGAAAGTTTTTACTGTTGGCCCTGCTCAGGTTTATTACCCAAAACAAATGCTGGAGATTTTAGGAGAAATACCGGAAAACACATCTAACATCACCCTGGAACAAGCCAGGAGTATTTGTGATAAATGGAAAGAGCAATCTTCTAACATGCCCCCCACAAAGGAGGATGCATTTCAGGAATTAAACGCCTATGCAGCAGCACCGGATAATATTGTGATTTATGATTTAACCGAAAATTACTATTATTTTATAAATGAAACCGGGACAGAATATATTAGTGTTATGATTAAAAGCCTTTCAAGTAAAAAAGAGCTTTATCGCATAACTTATGGAAGTGATAAAGAGCATGAAGAAGTGCTCTTTTCCGCAGAGTAAATAAGATAACTTAAAGTTTGCGCTGCAGGCCGAGGCCTGCAGCGCAAGTTTTTTTGTTTGCGATATTATACAGTCATTATGACTGATAAAAGGTATTTCCGCCGATGAATTCCCGGATCAGGCTGGTGGGCGGAATTTCATCGTCCACGTCCGCTTCCCGGATAAAATTCAGAATTTTTACAATGGCCCGAACATCGTCGTAGCATTCATCCTCCGGGCCAATGGCCGTCAGCAGCGGGAATATGTGCTTTTTCAGCACCGCCAATTCATACAGCGTGGAGCTGTTGAAAATCACGTCTGCATTTTCCTGGTATGGGAAGATCCACCGCTTCTCTCCCCTGCGCACCGAGTCCCACATGGCAATGGTCCGCTGCACCGATGTGCCCCTACTTTCGTAGTCCCGCACGATTCGCCGCAGCAGCCGCAGGTAGCTGGTGGGGATCCGGTTGTGATCGTCCAGATTCAGCGGCAAGAGTGGACTGACGTACATCCGGAAAATTTCGCTGGGGTTCACACCCTCCGGCAGCAGTACCGGATTCAGCGCGTGAAGTCCCTCCACAATCATCACAGAGTCCTTGGTCAGCGACATGAGGTGCCCATGCCACTCCCGTTTCCCGGTTTTGAAATTAAACACAGGAATCTCCACCTGCTGGCCTGCAAGGAGCGAGGCCATGTGCTTAGCAAAAAGCGATGTGTCGATGGTGTTGATATGCTCCAGATCCAACTTTCCGTCGGGCCCGGGCGGGATCTCGTCCCGGTTGATATAGTAATCGTCCAAACTGAGCAAAATGGGCTTTTTCCCATGCACCCGGAGTTGTACCGCCAGCCGGTTGGCAGAAGTCGTTTTTCCAGAGGAACTTGGGCCAGCCAAGAAAACAACCTTTGCGCCCTGCCGACAAATCGTATCTGCTACCTGGGCAAACCGCTTTTCGTGAAGCGCCTCATTCACCCGGATCAGCTCCCGTAGTTTTCCGTCCCGGGTCAGGGCGTTCAGCTCCGCAGCTGTTTTGCAGGCCATCAGCTCACCCCAGCGCTGCCCCTCAGCAAACACCTGGAAGAAATTGGGCATTTCCTGATAATCCGCCACCTTGTCGGGATTAAGATCGTCGGGAAACAGGAACAAAAAGCCCCCCTCTGTTGGCAAGATATCCCACACCCGGAGATACCCGGTGGAGGGCGCCATCTCTCCATAATAATAATCGCCAAAATTGCCGTAGCTGTAAAGGTCAAAGGTATCGATCTGCCGCCAGGCAAGAAGTTCGGCTTTGTCCTCCTGCCCCTGGGCGCGGAAATCCTCAATGGCCTGCCGGGTGGCAATCCGTCGGCGAAGCAAGGGAATATCCTGCTGCACAATGGAGCGAACCTGCTGCTTCAGCTTCTCCACAGAAAAATCCTCTGCCCCGGATACGGATATGTATACCCCGGAACCAACGGTATGGTTCATTTTGGCTACCGATTGAGGCCAGAGCTGCCGCAGCGCCAAAAAAATTGCAAACTGGGCGGTACGGACATAGGCATCCCGTCCGGTAGGGTCTCCGTAACGCAAGAGATGTACCACGCCATTAGATGCCGCCATAGCGCGACGGATGGACGTCCGGTCCGGCTGGGCATCCTTTTGCCGCACCGGGATATAATTCAGCGTAAAAATCTCACCGGCAATTTTCGCCACCAGTGGGTCGTCGGACAGTTTTTCTGCCGTAAGCCCCATTTGACGGATAATGTCCAGCAGAGATTGCCCCGGCAGAGCCTCCACCGGGCGGCCGTCAATTGTCAATTTCATACCCGTTCCCCCTTCTTTGTAACCGGAATCATTCTATGCAGGCAGGAAGGAAAAATCACCTGAGTGTGTATCTCATTTCTCGCCGATGGTCATCAAATCATAGGGCGTGGTCTGATATACGAAATAATTCAGCCAGTTGGAAAACAGCAAATTGGCATGACCCCGCCAACGGACAATGGGCTCTTTGGTATCGTCGTCCTCCGGGAAATAGTTGGCAGGCACGGAAATGGGAAGCCCCTGGGCCTTGTCCCGGAGGTATTCGTTTTTCAATGTTTCCGGGTCATATTCCGAATGGCCGGTAACGAAAATCTGCCGGCCCTCTTTGGTCATCATGGCATAGACACCGGCCTCAGGGGAGGATGCCAGAATCTTAATTTCCGGAACTGCCTCAATATCTTCCCGATTCACTGTGGTATGCCGGGAATGAGGCGCCCAGAAAGTATCGTCAAAGCCACGGAGCAAAATTGCCCGCTTATAATCCGCCTGATGCTTATAAACACCAAAAAGCTTTTCCGGCAAATCGTGCTTGGGTATGCCGTAGTGATAGTAAAGTCCTGCCTGGGCGCCCCAGCAGATATGGAAGGTGGAATGGACATGGGTCTTGCTCCACTCCATAATCTCACACAGCTCGTCCCAGTAATCCACCTGCTCAAAGTTCATTTTCTCCACCGGCGCGCCAGTGATGACCATGCCGTCAAACTTTCTGTCCTTCAGTTCGTCAAAGCTTTTATAAAAAGAGATCAAATGCTCCTGAGATACATTTTTCGACTTATGGGTGGATGTGTGCATCAATTCCAGATTCACCTGCAAAGGCGTATTGCCCAAAAGCCGGCTCAGCTGGGTCTCCGTCACGATCTTGGTGGGCATCAGATTCAGCAGCACAATTTCCAAGGGGCGGATATCCTGATGGGTCGCCCGATTTTGAGACATAACAAAGATATTTTCCTGCTGCAGCGCCGCAGCAGCCGGTAAATCATTGGGGATCCGAATTGGCATGGGTGTCCTCCTTAGGAAGTGTTTTTTCTGCAATTATTTTACTCTACCACACCCAGTTTGTCAATTCTTACCCCCTGGTAATAATACTTCAGAATTTGCTCATACGTACTGCCGGCGGCCGCCATGGCTTCCGCGCCGTACTGGCTCATGCCCACCCGATGTCCCCGGCCGGAGGTGGTGACGGTGATGGTATTTCCCTGCGCTTTCATGGTAAAGGCAGTGGAATTTAGAGAAAGTAATTCGCGAAGCTGCACCCCGGTGTAGCTTTTTCCTGCCAGCACCATGGTGTCCACACCGCCGCCACGGGTATGGCGAACCTGCCCCAACCAACTTTCCGGCGCGCCGTAGAGTTTCCGCCCCAGGGCATTTGCAAATTCTGCCGATGTAAAGGTTACACTCTGGCTGTAAATGCTCGCCCATTCCTCCCCCGGGCTTTCCACCGACTGAAGATAGGGCACCTCTGCGCCCCATACTGCCACGGCATCCTCCGTCCGTCCTCCAGAGCAGGAAAAATAGGTGGCTTCAATTAACTGCCCTTCATAGGTGAGGACTTGTCCCGTGGTATCCGCCACCGCTTTTTGAATTTTGTCAATATCCTCCGGCGCGCCCCCCTGCCGGCGGTATTCCTCCGGCGTGATATAGGCCTGGCAGCAGGTGGAATCCGTGCACACCGCCAAAACCGGGTGCTTGTGTGGATCCTGCATGAATTCCAATGCGCAGGTTCTGGCTGCCACCGCCTGGGCTTTCAATGCCTCGATACCGAAAGAGGCCGGCATCTCTGCCAGCAGTACCCCCACCAGATAGGTATCCAGATCCAGAATTTCCACTTTCTTTCCGTGGAGCACAGGAATATTTTGTGTCATGGGAAGGTTTTGCGGCCAGTCCGCTGCCGTTGTAGCTTGCGTCTGCTGAGTATTTTGCCGCAAATAATTTCCTTGTGACAGCCCGGTGGCTATACGGAAAACCAGCCCAGGCAGCATCACACCCATTAAAAATGCCGCCACCCATCGCCTCCAATTTCGCTCCATCTTCATCCCTCCCGGAAATATCATAACAGGACAACCCTTCGGGATTTGCCGCAATGGGGCGAATAAATTTCCATTTTTATCCCAGTCCTTGACATCGCTGCGTTGGAAAGGTATAATTTATGACAGAATTCCTCGAAACGGAGCATTTTTATGAAATCTTGGAAACGAATTCTTCCGATCTTTCTTGCGATCGCAGTAATATGCAGCATCGGTTGGTATCTGTTAGCTTATGATACCGCCTTTACCAAAGATATCTTGGTGGAGCAGGCCCGTTATTTTGAGCTGAACGGCAACCACAGCATTGCCGTATGGCTTTACGATCTTGCCTACCGCCAGTCTGGCAACAATGAACAGGTTGCCATCGAACAGGCGCAGATGTACAAACAGCACGGAAATTATTCCAAAGCAGAGTATACCCTGTCCCGAGCCATTGCCACCAACAGCTCCGTAGATCTTTACATCGCCCTTTGTCAAACCTATGTAGAGCAAAATAAGCTGTTGGACGCAGTTGCCATGCTGGATCGGGTGACTGGAGATATGAAACTTCAGCTGGATGAGCTTCGCCCCAGCGCTCCTGTCGCAACTCCGGCTCCCGGTTTTTACAGCCAGTACATCACCGTTACCGTGGAAAGCGACTCCGGCACTCTGTATGTGTCCGCAGATGGAGAATATCCCTCTATCGAAAAGGATAAGTACGAAAATGGGGTCACTTTGGTGTCCGGAGAAAACACCATTTATGCCCTGTCCGTGGGAGAAAACGGTCTGGTCAGCCCCCTTTCCATTTTTGGCTATACTGTTGGCGGTGTGGTTGAGGAGGTTCAGCTTTCTGATGCGGCTCTGGACGCCCAGGTGCGCAGTATCCTGGAAGTCAGCGCGGATGCCCGGCTGATGACCAGCGACCTGTGGACGATCACTTCGCTGGTGATCCCATCGGAAACCACGGATTATTCCGACCTGCAGTACTTCCCTTACTTAACTTCCCTTACCATTGAAAAGGGCAATTTTCAAGATCTCCAGGCGCTGTCTCATCTCAAGCAGCTCTCCCATTTAAGCATTACCGAGTCCACCGTTTCTGCCCAGGATCTGTCGGTGATCGCCGCCCTTCCCAATTTGAAGAAACTGACCCTATCCGGCTGCTTCTTGACCAATATTCAGAATCTGTCCGGCGCCCATGATCTGGAATATCTGGATCTAAGCAACAACACCATTCGGGATGCTTCCGCTCTTTCCTTTATGTCCGGGCTTCGGGAACTGAATCTGTCCCACAATGCGCTGACCAACCTAAGCTATCTCAGCGCGCTGAACAATCTCAAGATCTTGAATGTATCTTATAATTCTCTGGCATCTGTCGTTCCCCTCACCGGCTGCACCGCCCTGGAGGAGCTGGATATCTCCTACAACGCCATCGCCAGTCTGGAGGGACTTGCCACTTTGCCGGATCTTACGAAACTCAATGCCGGCAGCAACCAGCTCACCGACGTCAGCGGACTCACCGCCAATCCGGCGCTGACCGATGTTACTCTGTCCCGAAATTCCATCTCGGACATTAGCGCCATGTCGACTTTGACAAAACTTCAGAATTTTGACATTTCCTATAATAAAGTAAGCGCGCTTCCCCAATGGTCAGCAGATTGCGAATTGGTTTTCCTCAACGGCGCGCACAACCAGATCAAGGAGGTTACCGTTCTGGGCAGTCTAAAAAACCTGAACACGGTGAATCTCAGCAGCAATGCCATTAAAACCGTAGATGTCCTTGCCAACTGCCCCAATCTGATTCAAGTGGATGTCACTGACAATCCGGTAAAAAATGTGTCCAAGCTGAAAGAGCAAAGCATCATTGTCTACTACACCCCTGTATAACAAAAAAGGAACCCCCCGGTAAAACCGGGGGTTCTTCATATGCGGGCATAGCCCTCTGTTCCTCGCGTAACACGTAAACGCGTAATTCTATCCTGCCAACTGCGAAATGGATAGTTATTGGTACAAACTTGCACTTTTGAAACGAACACTATTCGTATTCTATGTGCCCTCCTATGCATAAAATGGCACTGCCTATTTAAGCTACACTTTTAATTGCTTTCTATTATGCATTGCAGTATAATTGCAGTGCTACTCATACTCATATGAGTGCCTCCCTGTTTTGATTATTTGTGCAGTTGGCGGACCGCACCTATAATCTTAACAGGGATTTTTACTCACCGCCATAGGCTTTATCGAACCACGCGTCTAACGCGTGGTTTTCTTTATACAATCACCGCTCCCCGTATTTCCGGGGAGCGGTTTTTTTAGTTTGCATACTCTAAGATAATATTCAGCGCGCTGTCAACCGCCTGCTGACGGATTTCTTCCCGGTTGCCGGAAAAGTAAAACTCCCAGACTTCCCTGCGAACATCGTCTGCATAGCCGATAAACACCGTGCCCACGCTCTTTCCAAACTCGTCCCCGCCTGGGCCCGCCAGACCGGTGACAGATACGGCAACATCTGCCTGCAAAGCTTCCCTTGCCCCCACCGCCATGGCCTCCGCTACGGGGGCGGACACGGCGCCGTAACGTTCCAAAAGGGTATCCTCCACACCGAGAAGCCGATGCTTAATCTCGTTGCAGTAGCTAACAATACCGCCCCGGTATACGCTGGAGCTTCCCGGCACTGCGGTCAAAGCCGCGCCGATGGCGCCGCCGGTGCAGCTTTCCGCTGTGGCCAGGGTTTTCCCGGACAGCGCCTGCAAAACCTTAAAGGCTGGGTTCATCATGATACCTCACCGTGATCTTTTCCACGCTCTCAAGGGCCTTTTCGATCAGCGCCTCCCGATCCAAATTTCGCTCCGCATGGATCACCTGCCCCAGCGACGGCTTGGTCTTGGGATGCTTGGGAGTAAAGACCGTACAGCAATCCTCATAGGGCAAAATGGAGGTTTCCAATGTGCCGATCTTTCTGGCAATGGTAACGATTTCTTCCTTATCCATGCCGATCAGCGGCATAAATACAGGCATATCCACTACCGCGCCGGTAACCGTCATAGCCTCCATGGTCTGGGATGCCACCTGACCCAGATTCTCGCCGGTAATCAGCGCGCCGCAGCCGTCGCCCTTGGCGATCCGCTGGGAGATCTCCATCATAAACCGGCGCATAATCAGGGTGAAATATTCCTCCGGGCAATTATCTCGAATGGCTTCCTGAATTTCCGTAAAGGACACGATATTCACAGTCATTCTGCCGCTGTATTTCGTCACCAACCGCGCTAGCTCAATGACCTTGTCCTTGGCCAGCTGGGAGGTATAGGGATAGGAGAAAAAGTGAACGCACTCGATTTCCACACCCCGTTTGGCAATCATATAGGCTGCCACAGGAGAATCAATACCGCCGCTGAGCAGGCACATAGCCCGTCCACCCACGCCGGTAGGCAGTCCGCCGGCCCCCGGCTCTGCAGGACCGTGGACATAGGCTGCCAGATCCCGGACTTCCACATAGACAGTGTAGTCAGGATGATGAACATCCACCGCCACATGGGGATGGGCTTCCGCCAACCTTCCCCCAATCTCCTGAGAAAGCTGGATGGAGGTCATGGGAAACTGCTTATCAGACCGCTTGGACTCCACTTTGAAAGATTCTGCGCAGTCCAAATCTTCACCCAGGTAAGCTTCCACGGCTTCAAAAATGGCATCCAATGTTTTTTCACAGGGACGGCAGCGGCAAAGGCTGACCACACCGAAAATGCTGTGGCAGGCTTCCCACGCACCCTCCAAATCGCAGTTTTCATCCATGGGTTCTACATAGACAGTGGACTGCATAATATATACATCAAAGTTTCCGTAGGCTTTCATCCGGCGACGGACGTTCTGCCGCAGTTTTCCCTCAAACTGGCGTTTATTTGCGCCCTTCAGCACAATTTCCCCCAGCTTCATTAAAAAGATTTCTTTCAAAGCGTTATCCTCACTTTACTGATTTCCTAAATTAAAAGTCCGATACTGAATGGCCTCGGCAATATGCTGGACTTCGATTTCCTCACTGCCATCCAAATCCGCCACAGTTCTTGCTACACGCAAAATCCGGTCATAGCTTCTGGCGGTGAGATTCATAGCGTCAAAAGCCTGCTTCATGAGTTCGGCGCATTCCTCGCTGAGGTTGCAGAATTTCCGCATCTCCTCGGGGCCCATCCGGGCATTGCACATGGTGCCGTCCTCCGGGAACCGGAGATGCTGCCGCTCTCTGGCTGCATTCACCCGCTGACGAATGGCTTCCGAAGTCTCTGCCTCTGCCCGACTGCGCAGATCCTCAAAATGCACCGCTGGGACTTCCACGATAATATCGATTCTGTCCAGCAACGGTCCGGAGATCCGCCCCTGATAATTCAGCACCGTCTGCTCCGAGCAGGTGCATCGGCCGGAGGGGTCGCCGTACCAGCCACATTTGCAGGGATTCATGGCGCACACCAGCATGAATTCCGCAGGGTAAGTCACCGCGCCCGACACCCGGGAAATGGTAACACGGCCATCCTCCAGAGGCTGGCGCATCATATCCAGCGTATCCTTTTTGAATTCCGGCAATTCATCCAAAAACAGTACGCCCTTGTGGGCCATGGAGATTTCTCCCGGTCTGGGATTGCTGCCGCCGCCGGCCAGGCCTGCATTGGAAATGGTGTGATGGGGTGAGCGGAAGGGTCTCCGGGTTAGAAGCGGCGCTTTGGCATTCAGTAGTCCCATTACAGAGTAGATTTGGCTGACTTCCAGGGATTCTTCCCAGGTCATATCCGGCAAAATAGAGGGCAGCCGCTTACTAAGCATGCTCTTTCCGGAGCCGGGAGGGCCAATCAGCAGCACATTATGGGAGCCGGCTGCCGCCACTTCCAGGGCTCTTTTTACATTCTCCTGCCCCAGAACATCCTTAAAGTCGGCGCTTTCTCCTTCAAGCTGACCGGGTTCCCACAGTGGTTCCGGCTCCAGAGTCACTTCTCCGTTCAATCCGGCGATGAGTTCTTTGACATTTCGCAGTCCATAGACCGCAGGGCCTCTGGCAAGGGTGGCCTCCGCTGCGTTTTCCGCAGGAACGAACAGAGCCTGCACCCCTTCCTTCTTGGCGGCCAGGGCCATGGGAAGCACACCGGAAACCGGCCGCAGCTGGCCATCCAGACTGACCTCGCCAAGAAACGCGCTGGTGGACTTAGGCTTTCGGACACTGCCGGCAGCGCACATCACGCTGAGTAAAATGGGCAAATCATAATGGGTACCAGCCTTTTTCAGATTGGCCGGCGCCAAATTCACCGTGATCCTGCTGACAGGAAAGCTAAGACCGCTGTTCTTTGCCGCAGCCCGGACCCGTTCCCTGGCCTCTTTCACCGCCGCATCCGGCAGACCCACAATATCAAAGCCCGGCAGGCCATTGGAAATATAGCATTCCGCCACAACGCCATGGCCATGGATGCCGCTGACGCCCAGCGTACGGACACTGCATATCAAACAAATCGCCCCTTTCGCCACTTTTTTATATCATATCGCATTTGGGCGAAAAAGACAAGTGGCATTCCACGGACATTCCGGAAGGTAGTCGCAAGTTTTATACCCGTTATTTTACTGTTTGTTCACATATTAAAGACATTTGTTCTTGACGAATGGCCTTCTATGTGATATATTATTTATGACTCAATATTTTTAGATGTCTTATTGACTATTCCCCAATCAATTCAACCATATCTATATTCATTTTAGGAGGTAATGCTATGTGCCATATGATAAACCGAATCATTCTCGTAATTTTAGTCGTTGCATTGCTCGTAGCCGCATTCCTATACTTTGTTCCCTGGTCTACCCGGGTGAATCTCACATTAAACGCCGCCAAGCTTGACAGCAACGGCGAGGTAATAGAACAAGTCCCGATAGTCATAGAGGGATGGAGATTGGATTATTTGTTCAAGCCGGATCAGTTGGATGTAGAGATCGAACCCTTTGACGATCTTTATTCGATCGTACTTTCGACTGATGGGAAGACAAACAAAGAGGGTATCATTCATCCCTATTTCCGGGACTGTGAACGGATCTACTGCTGGGCAGCCACCGACTTTGCTGAGTTATTATTCACCAGAGATTTTAAATATGTAGCTTTTGTCCACGACACCTACGAGACAAATACCTATTATGTCGCCTCGGCTGACGATCAGGTCAGTTACAAGGAACTTGCTGAGTATTTCCGTTATCTGCCGCCTTTTGGCTGATATGTCTGAACAACCTTTTCGAAAGGAGTGTATCTTATGTGTCTGAAAATTGGTAAATTTGTAAGAGAAGCTATTTTCGCCCTCATTTTTGTACTTTTTCTTCTATTCCTTGTAGCCACGCTTCTGTATTTTATCCCCAAAAGCAGAACCCCTATTGACATCACCTTAAACGGCGACAAAATAGGTGTGTTGAGCAACCCTGAAAGCTCCGATGCCGTTTCTGAAACGATAGAATTTCATGTAAAAGATATTGGACCCATTGAAATCAAAGGTCATTACGTGGAACACTTTTTCAGAGAACCTCAGCTGGATATCAGCATCTCCTCTATCGATGGTTTCGTCAATTTCAAACCGGCCAAAATGAACTCCGGTGTCGGCACTGTTTCTGATTTTGGCAATCGTTTGGTTTCCATCTATATTGCAGAGCGGGACGGCCGATTCTACACCGTATCCATTTCTTTTACAAAAGATTATAACGACTGGCTTTTTAGTGTGCAAGGATGGGATGCTTTCAACGACGAAAACAATACGCACATTTTTTATGGCGCATCCACCAACGCGAATGCTTCTGCAGAATATTATGAAGAAGTATTTGCCCCGCTGGATTTTTCAAAAGCTTATATTGATAACGGCGTGCTTACCGCGCCTGTTTTGTAAAAACTCCATATCCCCCACCGTTCTTCCCGACGGTGGGGATTTTTTGTCATTTTTTCCGAAAAAGTCCGGGGATTATGGCTTTACAAATCGAAGGGAAAGTGTTATGATAAGCGAGTAGAAATTTGAATACTAATAGGAGGTATTTTATCTTGGCAAGAAAATTCAAGACTATGGACGGCAATACCGCTGCCGCCCACGTTAGCTATGCCTTTACAGAAGTAGCTGGCATCTACCCCATCACCCCCTCCAGCCCCATGGCTGACAATGTGGACCAGTGGTCCGCTGCCGG
>JAZOUU010000033.1:0-10686 GCA_045658365.1 Faecousia sp.
TGGGATCGGATTTGAACCCATTCACCTTGCGCATCGTCCATAATTTTCGTACAGCGCAGGATGCTGTCACTCAGCACATCGTACTGTTCTCCCTGCATTTGGGTATAGGGATCTTCCTGCCGATCCGCAGGCGAATAAAAACAGATGCGGAAGGTATATAGGGAGATCAGCAGCGCCGCTCCGACAAAAGCAGCAAAAATCAGAAAAAACCACAACATCAATTACTACCTCCGCGGGAATCAGTCAGCCAGCAAAGAGCAAACTGGGCAAGTACCGCTGCACCGATGGGCAAAATGGACTCGTTGAAGGTCACCATGGGATGATGCAGGGGATAGGTGTGACCTTCTTCCGGTGTTCCTGCAGCCAGAGCCAGCATCATGGACGGCACCTTCTGACTAATGTATGCAAAATCTTCAGATCCGCCACTGCGAGTGGGCTTGCCCTCAGCAACAAACTGGGCGCCACAAACGACCCTTTCTTCTCCTAAAAGGGGTTTCAGAATATCTGGGGCTTTATCCGTTAAATCCTTGTGATTGTACAGAGTGGGGCACCCGGAGCCAAAGGTAATCCCGGCACTTGCGCGAAATGCGCCGGCAATGCCCTCAGATATTTCTGTAATGCGCTTTTTCATAAATGCGCGGGTTTCTTCATCATAAGCGCGGATCGTACCGCCAAGGTCTGCTGTGTCCGCAATGACATTATCTGCATTACCGCCGTGAAAGCTGCCGATGGTGAAAATGGCTTCCTGGCTGGCAGAGAGTTCCCGGGCGCGGATTTCCTGCAAGGCGACGAGAATATGGGCGGCGGCTGTGATGGCATCTACGCCCTTTTCCGGCGTGGAACCGTGACAGCCCGTTCCTTGTACGTGAATGGTAAAATAGTCCGCAGCGGGGGAGCTGACGCCTGTGGAAGGGATATATACTGTGCCGGTGGGCATGGGTGTCCCGGTGGTCACATGGATCATGACGGCGGCATCCACTTTGGGATTCTCCAGAACCCCGGCATCCATCATGTCGCTGGCGCCGGACAGGATCTCTTCTGCCGGCTGAAACATAAGTTTCACCGTGCCTTTGAGACATTCTTTATGCCTCATTAGCAGCTCAGCTGCGCCCAAGAGCATGGCTGTGTGCATGTCGTGACCGCAGGCGTGCATGTTTCCGTTTCTGCATGCAAAGGGGAGATCGGCTTCCTCACGGATGGGAAGGGCATCCATGTCCGCGCGCAGCAGGATACATGGATTTCCTGCACCAATAGTAGCGACGACACCAGACTGACCACTGACTTTGGGCTGATAGCCCATTTCTGTCAGCTTATCCATGACGAATTTAGTGGTATTATGCAGCGCAAAGCCGGTTTCAGCATGTTCATGGAGCCAGCGGCGGTATTCGGTCAGAACTTCTTTTCCAGCTTGGGCTTCGGAAAGAATTTCGTTCAAATGAAACACTCCTCAGTTCGTTTCTTTTATTATACCACGCATACCTGCAAGTTTACAATCATTTCTAAATATCTTTTCCAATATGGTGGAAAAAGTGGTTCCACTGTGCTACAATACAGGCAGCAAAGCTTTTATGGAGGGATAAGGATGAAAAAACAAGTCGAATTGTGGGAACACGCAGGACAAATCTGCAGCGCAATGAAAAAGGGGATTCTTCTTACCACCCGGGCAAATGGAAAGGTAAATACCATGACCATCGGTTGGGGATTCATTGGGATTGAGTGGGGGAAGCCGATTTTTCTTGCTTTGGTTCGCGAAAGCCGTCACACCCGGAAGATGCTGGATGAAAGCGGTGAATTTACCGTCAATATCCCCTGTGGAGAGATAGATCCGAAGATTTTGGGGTTCTGTGGCCGAAATTCCGGCGCCAATGTGGATAAAATTGAAGCCCTGGGCTTGACGCTGGAAGAACCGAATGTCATTTCAACCCCGGGCATTTGTCAGTTGCCTTTGACCTTGGAATGCAAGGTGCTGTACCGGCAGCCCCAGGATCTTTCCCAGATTCCCGACGATTTGCTGGAAACATACTATCCTCAGGATATTGACGGCTCTGCGCCCGGTAAGAATCGAGATCATCACATTGCTTACTATGCAGAGATCGTGGATAGCTATCTGATCACGAAAGAATAAGTAAAGGCAGAGTGCTATGCAGCACTCTGCCACTTTTTATACATTAAAACGGTCATAACTTTCGTAGCAGTCAAGACAAAGCTTTTTCTCACCGGCTAATCGGATCCAGTTGGCGCCGGTAACTTCACCGCAGCAGTCACAGGTGTAGGAATCAAAGAGCCGCGCCTTTTCGGGGATGGTGATGGTAGTTTCCTTGATCTTAAACATCTCTTCCGGCTTGCAGCTTTGATAGTAGGCAAAGGATTCCACCTTTGACATTCCCTCGGGCTTGGGTTTCAGCACCAGTCGGACGGCTTTGCCTGTTTTGCGGTTATAGAAAGAGAATGCCTGTTTGCCGCGCATATGGAACAGTAAATTGCCCTTGCCGATACTGCAGCCCAACATCACCTGGATCGCATCCACTCCGCAGGCATCATTCTCTGTAATACAGACCACCTGTTCGTCATCGGAAAACTCCAAATTCAGAAGTTGGGCGGCATACAGGCTTGCTTTGTAACCGATGGTCAATCCTCCGCATTCGTGGCCGTGGAAAGCCACGCAATCCTGCCAGGTTTTCATAATGCTCCTCCTTATTCATCCACCAGCACCATGTGCCGGCCCTCAATTTCAACGACTTTTGCGTTAACGCCATAGACTTCCTGCAATGCGACCGAATCTAAAATGCTGCGGTCGCCATGGCGGTAGACCGCGCCGTCCTTCAAAAGCAGGAAACGGTCGCAGAAACGCAGCGCCAGATTCAAGTCATGGATGACCACAACTGCGATCATATTGTCATTGTGACAAATCTCACGCACCATCTTCAGCACCTGATACTGATTCTGAATATCCAGCGCGCTGGTGGGCTCGTCCAGCAATAATACCTTCGGTTGCTGCGCCAAGGCACGCGCCAGCATCACCTTTTGCTTTTCACCGCCGGAAAGCTGATTCAGGAATCTGCCGCGCATATCCTCCACATCCAGCCGGTGCATGGCATCGTGGACGATTTGGTGATCGGCGTCCGTAAAGCCCCAGTTCATATAGGGCCTGCGGCCCAGCATCACAACATCGTGGACGGTCATTTGGGTATTGGGTACGCTCTGAGAAACAAAGGCAACCTGCTTTGCAACTTCTTTGCCGGATTGTTTCAATAGGTTTTCACCATCCAGCAGCACTTCACCTGCATCTGGCTTCAAAATGTGGTTAAAGCATTTAAGAAGTGTACTTTTGCCTACACCGTTGTTGCCGAGAATGGCAAGGAATTGCCCCGGTTCAATATCAAAGGTTACATTTTTCAGTACGTCCGGACAGCCTTTGTAGCGGTAGCTTAGATTCTTGACATGCATCATTGTTTCTTACCTCCTTTGAAGAGAAGATACAGAAACAGCGGGCCGCCAAGAAACGAGGTAATGGCGCCGATGGGTAAGATCACGGGGCTTATGACGGTCCTTGCGAACAGATCGCCCAGCAACAGCAGCGTCGCACCGCCTAAAATAGAACCGGGAATCAGATATACGTGATTGTTGCCCACAGCCATTCTTACAATGTGGGGCGCAACCAGACCGATGAAACTAATCAAGCCAACCTGCGATACGATCACACTGCTGCACAAACAGCACAGCACCATATTCACTAAGGTGAGTCGTTTGACATGGATGCCAAGGCTGATTGCAGTTTCTTCACCGCTGAGCAGCGCATTATAATCCCAGCGGTGCATAATGCAGTAAAGGCAAAGTAATGTAACGATCGCTGCCATGCTTCCTAGATCTTCCCAGCCGGCATTTCCCAGATCGCCAAAGGTCCAAAACACCAAAGTATTCAGCTGAACCTCGTTGGCAAAGTACTGGATCAATGTGGTCGCGCCGGTGAACATGGAGCTGATGGCCACACCGGCAAGCACGATGCCCTCGGGAGAAACCTGCCGGAATTTGGAAAGCCCGAGAATGACCAACGCAACGGCAATGGAGCCGATAAAGGCGCAAAGCGGAATGCCGAAACTGTCGGTAGTGCCCATACCAAGCACTACAATGGCAAAGGCAGCACCAAAGGTTGCGCCTTGAGATACGCCAAGGGTGGAGGCGGATGCCAAAGGGTTGCGAAGCACGGCCTGCAGAACGCATCCGGCAAGGCCTAAACCTGCGCCGGCTAAAATGGCGGTTACGATGCGGGGCAGCCGGATGCTCTGCACAACCAAATTGATCTTGCGATCGGATGCCATTCCAAAGATACCTTTTACCAGTTCGGCAATGGGTGTTTCATAGGATCCGGCGCAAAGGCTCAGTAAGATAGTGCCCAATAAAATAACTGCCAGCACCGTCAGAAAGGCGATGCTCTTTACTTGATTTTTGTGGTACAGTTCATCGAATCCTTTATTCTCCAATTTTGATCGGACGGAATTCATAACCGGCCTCCTTCAGGTCTGCATAGGGATTCACACCCAGCAGCATAGTAAAAATTTCTTCTGCTTTCGTAATGGGATCCACATCCTTAAATTGCTCCGGGTAGATCACGCAGGCAGCATAGTAAGCATCTGCCAGAGCAGTTTCCAGATTGGATGCGGAGGAACGGAAGGAAATCTGAGAGTAGACCTTGCCTTCCTTTACAGCACTCAGAGCTTTGTAAAAATCAGGATTTTTGGCATAGTCTTCCTTGATCAGATTCATACCGTTGAAGTCTACGAAGATGATATCAGGATCCCAGCTCAATACCTGCTCTAAATCAATGTTGAATGCGCCGGTCTGTCCGGTGGTATCTGCCAGATTTTTTGCGTGGATCAGCGCGAAGGGGCCGTAACCGGCTTCCGTACCTTCAAAGCCATGGTGTCCTTTAAAGGACACGCCACCCACATAGACGGAGGGCTTTTCGCTATCAGGAATGTCCTTGGTGCGGTCATCCAGATCTTTTTGGATGTTTTGCAGATAGTTCGTCAGTTCGGTCGCCCGATTTTCCAAACCGTAGAGTTCTCCCAGAATTTGGATAGTGTCATAGGCGTCCTGATCCAGTGTGGTGTCGCTGCCGGGAACCACTACGACAGGTGTACCGGTCTGCTTTTGCAGTTCATCCGCATCGACGGAGGCGGATTTGCTCATCACGATCACATCCGGCATTAGTTTTACGATCTCTTCCGCGTAGGGCTGTCCGTTGGTGCCGATGACGGGCAGATCCTTAAACTTATCAAAATGAATGTAGTTGTAAAGGCGGGACATAGCGGCTTTGGTTTCGTAATCCTCCACGCCAACGACTCGTTCCTGCGCGCCTATATAGCAGGTGTAGCGCAGCGCGCCAACACCAACACAGACGATGGTTTCTACCGTATCGGGAATCTGCACTTGACGACCTTTGGAATCGGTGATCGTTCTGGTGCTGTTGCTGTTTTCGGGAGCAACGCACCCGGCAAATATACTAAGGCAGAGAACAACGATTAAAGTAAGCGATACAATCTTTTTCATAACAAACCTCTTTCTTTTTTTGGCGGGCTGTGCTATGATAATAGCGCTTGCCTTTATTTGACGTTTTGGGTCGGCACGCCCCGGTTTGGTTGCAGCCAGCCGGGGCACCTTTATGTCAATTATAGTAAATCCCCCCATTCCGTACAAGCCGGGTGGGGGGATATAATTCTACTTTTTTCTTACAAATCGAATGCCGGGTTCAAGGCATATACATTTTTCTGATTCAGCCGCTCCCGGAGCTGATACAGAGATTCCCCAAAGCGCTGGAAGTGGACGATTTCCCGCTCCCGGAGGAACTTAATCACATCATTGACATCGGGGTCATCAGACAGCCGCAGAATGTTGTCGTAGGTAACCCGCGCTTTTTGCTCTGCGGCCAAATCCTCGGTTAGGTCAGCAATGGGATCGCCCTTTACCTGCATCATGGCAGCGCTCCATGGTGTTCCGGCGGCGGAGGTAGGATATACACCGGCGGTATGGTCTACAAAGTAGGGGGCGAATGCGCTGTCTTCAATTTGCTTGTCAGTGAGTTTTCGTGTGAGCTGGTGTACAATGGCACCGATCATTTCCAGATGGCCCAATTCTTCCGTGCCAATGTCGGTAAGCAAAGCTTTTTGATCATCAAAGGGCATGGAATAGCGCTGGGAAAGATAACGCAGCGATGCGCCCAACTCCCCGTCGGGGCCACCGTACTGGCTGATAATGATTGCAGCAAGCCGGGGATTGGGTTTGTCGATTTTTACCGGATATTGGAGTTTTTTATTATAAACAAACATTTTCAGTCCTCCTTATTCCCTGCGTACTCCCAGGGCCATGGGTCGTCTACCCAGTTGTAGCGCTTGCTGTTGACGGGGGTGTGATGGTTTAAGGGACTGCACTCATCGCTGTATTCCATCATGCCCTTGTGATAGAGCTTCTGATAGGTCCTGTAAAGCTCCAGAGCCTCCTGATCCTCCGGATGGGTATCCAGATACAGCGCAAGCTCCTGGATGGCAAAGGCCATGACCTGCAGTTCGCTCTTTGGTGTTACGGGAAGTTCCTTTTGGTTAACCATACCCATGAAAGGAAGGTCCAGACCCGGATATAAGGTACCCCGCACTAAGGCTTTTCTTGCCTCGTATTTGGGGGGATCCTCCAGCTGAAAGGGAACATAGGGATTTGCCAGTGGTGCAACTGCCGGAAGTCGACCTTCACCGGGTTGCCCCATAATTTTACGCGGTTCCAATGTGATTCCTCCAATCGTTTTGTTCGGAACGGTCGTTCCGTGTCATACTATGCCGGATTCTGAAAATGGGTTCAACGTCGTTAAGAATGCACATAGAAATAAGTGGAGGTGTTGTCCATGAAACGGGATAACTGGATCGGATTTCTTCCGTTCTATCTTTTGGCTGTGATTCTCACACTAGGTATCGGTTATGGAGGGGGCAAAGCTGTTACAGCGCTTAAGGAAAATGATTCTGTTCACCGGGAGCATACGGTCATCATTGATGCCGGTCATGGCGGGATCGATGGTGGTGCGACCTCATGTACCGGGGTGCTGGAAAGCGCAGTGAACCTTGAAATTGCGCTGCGGTTACAGGATGTAATGCATTTATTAGGCTATAAAACGGTGATGATTCGCACCACTGATCGCTCCGTTTACACAACAGGAACTACAATAGCCGCACAAAAGGTGTCGGATTTGAAGGAACGGGTACGGATCGTCAATGAAACAGATGGTGGTGTGCTGATCAGTATCCACCAGAATACCTTTTCTGACAGTCGCTACGGCGGCGCACAGGTGTTTTATGCCGGTAACGAAGATAGTAGGGAATTTGCTTCGTTATTACAGAAAAACTGGATTTCCTCTTTGAATCCAGATAGTCGCCGCAGCGCGAAGAAAGGGGAGGGGATCTACCTGTTACAACATATTAACAGGCCCGGTGTGCTGGTGGAGTGCGGCTTTCTGTCAAATCCGAAAGAGGAGAAGCTTCTCCGCGACGCAGATTATCAGAAAAAAATGTGCTGTGTCATCACCGCTACACTTTCGGGGTTCTTGACCGATGGAGACTAGGTTGGTATAATATTCTCAGAAAACGAAAGAAGGTGCCCAAATGGCCAAAACAAAGACGGTATTTTACTGCAAAAACTGTGGAAACGAATCTCCAAAATGGCAAGGCCGCTGTCCAGCGTGTGGTGAATGGAATACGATGGAAGAGTATGTTGAAAAGCCTGCGGCCGCAGGAAGAATGAAGTCCGCGCCCGTGGGCGAATATCGGAAGCCGCAGACTATTTCTCAGGTCGACAGCGGCGATGAGATCCGTTTTTGCACAGGTATGGGTGAACTGGATCGCGTGTTGGGCGGCGGCGCTGTGGAGGGCAGTCTGGTGCTGGTAGGCGGCGCGCCGGGCATCGGCAAATCCACTTTGCTTCTACAGATCTGTAACCAGCTATGCGCCCAGCGTCGTGTGCTGTACGTTTCCGGGGAGGAAAGTGAACGGCAGCTGAAGCTCAGAGCGGAACGGCTGCGGGTTATGCCGGAGAATCTTCTGATTTTATCTGAGACTCGACTTTCTGATATTTTGGAGGCTGTTGAGGAATGTCAGCCGGAAATTTTAATCGTTGACTCCATTCAAACTCTTTATCAGGAAGAAAACGATTCTGCGCCGGGCTCTGTTTCCCAGGTGAAGGACTGCACCATGACCATGCTCCAGCTGAGCAAACAGCAGGGTATTACGGTATTTGTGGTTGGTCATATTAATAAGGACGGAAATATTGCAGGCCCCAAGGTGCTGGAGCATATGGTGGACTGTGTGCTGTATTTTGAAGGTGACCCTAATTCGTCTTATCGCCTTTTGCGCTCTGCCAAGAACCGCTTTGGTTCTACCAATGAAATTGGTGTTTTTGAGATGGCAGATACCGGGCTGAAGGAAGTTCCCAATCCTTCGCAAATGCTGCTGGAGGGACGTCCCCAGGGGGCATCCGGCACCTGCGTTGCTTGCGTTATGGAGGGAACTCGTCCT
The DNA here is from genome assembly GCA_045658365.1 of Faecousia sp. GTDB lineage: Bacteria > Bacillota > Clostridia > Oscillospirales > Oscillospiraceae > Faecousia. The sequence continues at coordinate 8,553 of JAZOUU010000033.1, forward strand.
ATCCTGGCAGAAGTACAGGCCTTAGTATCTAAGACCAGTTTTCAGGTACCCAGACGCACGGCAGACGGCTTTGACTATAATCGGGCAGCCTTGCTGCTTGCGGTTGCGGAAAAGCGCGCAGGGTTGAAGCTGGGTATGTTTGACGCGTATATCAATGTCATTGGCGGCTTGCGGTTGGATGAGCCGGGTGCGGATTTACCGGTGGTGCTTGCCGTGGCATCGTCCTACCGGGATGCGGTGATTCCGGAGGATTTGGTGGCCATTGGAGAAGTTGGCTTAACCGGAGAAATTCGCAGTGTCAGCAATATGAATCAACGTCTTTCAGAAGTTGCAAGATTGGGGTTTAAGCGCTGCATTATTCCCAAAAACGGTGCTGAAAAATTGGGAATTCCCGAAGAATTGACCGTTTACCGGGTCAAGAATCTTCGGGAAGCCATTGAGCTTGCAATGTAACAGGGGAGAAGCTAATCCTCTTTGCTGAAATCCAGCTTGGATAGGGGATTGGCCTCTGCTGCGATTTTCAGTTCGGTGTTTTCAATATGTGTATAAATCTGTGTTGTGTTTAGATTTTCGTGTCCCAAAACTTCCTGCACAGTTTTAACATCCACGCCGCCGGAGAGCATCATGGTTGCCGCTGTATGACGGAGTTTGTGGGCAGAAAATTGTGTAGCATCCAAGCCTGCTTGAAGGAAGGCTTTTTTCACAAGTCTATGTACTGCAGTGACACTAATGCGATTGTTGTCTCTGGAGCCGAAAAGCGCCCGGTTGTCCGTAAGAACGCGCTTATTTCGTTCGGGGAGATAGGCATCAATGGCTTTCCGGGTTGCGGAGCCAAAATAAACGATACGTTCCTTGTTACCTTTGCCCACAACACGAAGCCGATCTTCGTAGACATCTGTTAGATTGAGTCCTACCAGCTCGCTGCGACGGATGCCACAGTTCAGGAATATCATTAAAATTGCATAATCCCGTTTCTCATTTGGGCCGGAAACGGCTTGTAAAAGGGCAGCAGATTGCTCTAATGTCAGATACTTGGGGAGGCTTTTTCGTAATTTTGGATATTCAAGATCGGCCACAGGATTATCTGTCAGCTGCTTTGTCCGAACGGTTAAGTACTTATAAAAGGATTTAATGGCAGAAAGTTTCCTTGCACGGGAGGAAGCGGAAATTCCACGATCATAGGAATCCTGTCCATGCGTCCGATCATTAGCGAGGTAGGAGAGGAAGTCAAAGATCTCTGATGTGGTAATGGATCGGACAAAAGCTATGTCGATATCCTTTATAGGGATATCATCCAGCGAGGTGTGGATGGGCATACCGTTACGCATCAGCTTGATGAACCGAAGGAACATTCTCAGGTCAAGATAGTATTCAGAAATTGTCTTGGGGGATTGGCCCTTAATGGTTTCGTGATAGGTCAGGAAATCACGTAGAATCAGAGGACAATCGTGGTAACGCTGCATCCTGTTCACCTCATTTCCGGTGGAGATGGTATTAGTATAGCATATAAATTCTGTTACTGCTACAATTTTATTGGATTTGTGTTGAAACCAAGAGCAATTAATCTTGCTCTTGGTTTTTTATTTAAAAAAGTCACTTGAAGGGGCAGGAGGTTGAAACAAGCAACTAACGCAACAAAATAAAAATTTTGTTGCGTTAGAAGTGGGGGTCGTGAGAATATTTAGGAATTTGAGTATGTTTTGCTGTATTTGAGTGTTTTAGACTGAATTCCCCGAGCAAGCGTTCGGTATAGTAAATAACAACCTAGAACGAACAAAATATGCAATAGCGCTACGATCAGTACGTACAGTGTTTGCGTCAATACCACACCCAACACCGGTTGTATAGAATTTTTCACCGATTCTAATACGGGAATATTGCATGAATAAAAATTGGCGAAATTCGTTTTAAGGATCTGCGCCATGCTGGCGGATATTGTACAGAAACCAAGCATAAATAATGCTACTGCTATTTTCTCGCCTTTTGGCTCGGGAATGTGCAGCTCAAGCGTTACGATCAGCACAAATGCGAGCATCACAAGATTATGAAACGCTACAGTGTGAAAATCCAGATAATCGTCAAAGAAATGTTCGATATTACCTGCGCTGTATATCAAATTCGGATAGATCAGCAT
>JAZOUU010000034.1:0-13480 GCA_045658365.1 Faecousia sp.
CGATATCATGCAGATACCCTGCAATTTTCGCGAGCTCCACCGTTCTGGCGGAATATCCCAGGGCTTCCAGCAAATATCCTGCAACCGAAGCAACTCTGCCGACGTGGGCAAAGCTATGCTCTGTGAATCCCAGGGCGCCAAGACTTGCATCTGCCTGGCGAATATAGGTTTGGATTGCTTTATCCTGTTTAATCTGGTCATAGGTCATATTGAAATCCTCCAGAATACTGAGTGTGAATATTATACGCAATCTTTCGTCATTGCACAAGCATTTCTTTATTAATTAATACTTCTTGCTATTTTACGTCGAATTTGGTAGAATAATAGCAAAAAACACGGAGGAGAAATACGTTATGTACGAAATTACGGAAAAACTTATAAATTCCACTGCATGGTCCATGACCCCTCCGGCTGCCTACGGCCCATTCCACATCACATTTACGGTCATAGGTTTTTTACTCAGCTTTTTTCTCGCAAGAAAACTGAAAAACCTGGGTGAGAAAGCTAATCGAATTTTACTGCTGAGCTGTGGCATCTTCCTAGCGCTTACAGAGGTGTACAAGCAGCTGTTTTACTATTTTTATATCGGCGGCGGCAGCTACCAATGGTGGATCTTCCCGTTCCAGATGTGCAGCGTTCCCATGTACTTATGCATTATTGCACCCCTCCTCAAGCCCGGAAAGCTGCAAAAAGGAATGTACAATTTCATGATGATTTATAACCTACTTGGTGGCTTTATGGCGTTTGTAGAGCCCTCGGGAATCGTTCATAGCTACTGGACACTGACGCTTCACGCCTTTATCTGGCACATGATGTTGGTATTCATCGGCTTGTATCTGGCATTCTCCAACCGGGGTGGAAAAACAATGCTTGACTACCGGTCTGCATCCGTTACCTTTGTTGTTCTCTGCGCTGTAGCGTTTTGCATCAATCTGCTTCTTCGGGATGTATCCAGCGGCTCTGTCAATATGTTCTTCGTGGGTCCCAGTAATTCCTCACTGGTTGTCTTCAAAACCATTTCGGAGCGATTTGGCTGGTATGTGAGTACAGTTCTTTATATTCCCACAGTATGCCTGGGGTCATTCATTTTCTTTCTACCTTTCTATCTCCATTCAAAAAAGCGTGGTAAGCTGCCTGTGTAATCACTGCAAAAAACGACCTGCATAAGCAGGTCGTTTTCTTATACTCTGGTGTATACGCACATTTCGTAGGCAATGCCGTCTTCTTCGCCTGTCTGCAAAACACTTGATAATTTCCAGTTCTTATCTTCATCCAGATTTGGAAAAAAAGTGTCGGAGCATACTGTGGTGTGAACCTTGGTCACATAAGCCTTATCGCAGAATGGCAGCATCTGGCGATAGATGCTGCCCCCGCCAATTACCATGACACGTTCCGCATTTTCCGCAATACGCACCGCCTCTTCTGGAGACGTGCAAACCGTAAAGCCGGGGATCTCCGTAGCCGTCCGGGTCAAAAGAATATTTACACGGCCGGGCAAGGGCTTTTTGCCTGGAAAATCTTCCACAGTTTTTCTGCCTACGATCACAGTCGCGCCCCGGGTGGTTTCCCGAAAGAACCTTCGGTCAGCAGACAGGGCAACGGGCTGTGTTCCCCCAGCGCCAATCCCCCAGTCATCATAAACCGCAACAATCAGTTCCATTGTGCACCTCAAATTGCCATAGGAATTTCAAACTCAAAGGGATGGAACTGATAATTTTCCATCTTAAAGGAATCCTTTGTGAACTGATAGAAGTCGGTGATGGAGGTATCTATGAGGAATTTGGGAGCTTCAAAGCCCTCACGCTCCAGCATAGCCTTTACTGCAGGAATGTGGCGGTCGTAGATATGGCAGTCCGCGATCACGTGGACAAATTCACCGACCTCCAAACCGCTGACCTGGGCCATCATGTGGGTCAACACTGCGTACTGCACCACATTCCAGTTGTTAGCGGTGAGCATATCCTGAGAACGCTGATTCAAAATCGCATTGAGTTTATTCCCCGTCACGTTGAAAGTCATGGAGTAGGCGCAGGGATACAGATTCATTTCATGCAGGTCTTCAAAATTATAGATATTGGTCATAATTCGACGGGAAGCAGGATTGTTCTTCAAATCAAACAAAACCCGGTCAACCTGGTCAAAATCACCCTCCTTATAGTGGTGCTTAATGCCCAACTGATAGCCGTAAGCCTTACCGATGGTGCCGTCTTCCCCTGCCCATTCATCCCATACGTGGCTGCCCAGGTCGCAGATCCGGTTGGATTTCTTCTGCCAGATCCACAGCAGCTCATCCACGGCAGATTTCCAGTAGGTGCGGCGGAGAGTCATAATAGGAAACTCCTCGGCAAGATTATAGCGGTTCACCACGCCGAATTTTTTAATGGTATGCGCCGGTGTGCCATCCTCCCAGCGAGGACGAACCTCCAATCCTTCGTCGGAAAAACCGTTATTTAAAATATCCAAACAAGTCTGGCGGTACAGTTCATCTGCTCTGCTCATGGTGAAAGCCCCTTTCATATACATTTTCCCGATTATACCACAAAAAAAGAGCCGATGCAACCGCATCCGCTCTTTTTTTATGTTTCAAATGGTAATTTCTTACAGCAGAGAAATCACCTTATCAGCGTACTCCTCGCAGGTTGCGGCAGAGCCATCGGACTTTACCGTCAAGGGACATGCCGCCATGGCATCCTCCAGCTTCTGGGCAGCCGCACCCCGGCAGATATGCCGCAGCAGCATGGCAGCCGCCTTCAAAATGCTGTCCGGGTTGGCATAGTCACCCATCCCCCGTTCGATCATACGGGGCGCGGAGCCGTGAATGGCCTCAAACATAGCATATTTGTCACCGATATTGGCACTGCCGGCGGTACCCACACCGCCCTGAAGCTGAGCAGCTTCATCCGTGATGATGTCGCCATAGAGGTTCGGCAGCAGCACCACCTGGAATTTTTCACGAAGCCCCTCTTTCAGCAGATTGGCGGTCATGATATCGATGTAGTAATCCTCCACCGTAATGCCTGGATAATCTGCGGCCACTTCATGGCAGATAGCGGTAAACTTGCCGTCGGTCTTCTTCATGATGTTTGCCTTGGTAACCACGGACAGATGAGTTTTACCATTATTCTTGGCATACTCAAAGGCTGCCCGGGCAATTCTGCGTGTACCAAGATCGGTGGTGACCTTGAAGTCCACCGCCATACCGGGAAGCTCCACACCCCGGCTGCCCAGCACATATTCGCCTTCGGTATTTTCCCGATAGAACATCCAGTCAATGTTCTGCTCCGGAATGGTAACCGGCCGACAGTTGGCGTAAAGATCCAGCTCCCGGCGCAGAGCTACGTTGGCGCTTTCCATCGTGCCGCCGTGAGGTGTGGTAGTGGGGCCTTTCAGCAGAACATCGCAGGTCTTAATTTCCGCAAGGACATCATCAGGCACCGGCTGATTCTTTTCCAGACGGTTTTCGATGGTCAGACCCTGGATCTCCTTAACGACAATGCTCCCCTGCGCAATCTCATCTGCCAGCAGCTTCTTGAGAACCCGGGTTGCATGGCGGGTGATGATAGGGCCGATGCCGTCGCCATCAATGACACCGATGGTAACGGTTTTCTTTGTTGCAAAATCCGTTTTTTCGCAGGTCATATTTGCGATTCGCCGGAGCTGCTCCTCCAGCAAAACCCTAAATGCCTCACAGGCATTAACTACTTCATTCATTACAGTCCACCCTCCTTGGTGTAGTTTAACAGTCCGCCGCACAGCAGGATCTTCTGCTGACGCTCGGAAAGATCACACAGCGCGGTGACTTCCTTGCCGGTAGTCACATCCAGTACGTTGATCTTACCGCTTGCCATGCCGCTGCGCAGATCGCTCAGCTGCAAGACATGATCCTGTTCCAACGCATCGTAATCCTCGGGATTTGCAAAGGTAAGCGGCAGAATGCCGGCGTTGATCAGGTTTGCCACATGGATTCTGGCAAAGCTCTTGGCGATGACGCAGCGGATGCCCAGATACATGGGTACCAGCGCCGCATGCTCCCGGGAAGAACCCTGTCCATAATTGCTGCCGCCGAGGATGATGCCATCCCCTGCCGCCTTGGCCCGCTCCGGGAAATCCGGGTCACAGACCTCAAAGCAGAACTTGGACAGATGGGGAATATTGGAGCGGTAAGGCAGGATCTTCGCTCCGGCAGGCATGATATGGTCGGTAGTGATGTTGTCCCCTACCTTCAATACAGCCGTGGCGGTCAAGCTGTCCGCAAAAGCCTTGGATTTGGGAAATTCCTTAATATTCGGGCCGCGGAGTACTTCTACTGCGCTGCCGTCTTCCGCAGGCGCGAGAACCGCAGAATCATCAATATGGAATGTTTCCGGCAGAGAAATTGTGCCGATGGGATCCATGATTGTAGGATCGGTAATGTATCCTGTCAGCGCAGAGGCAACTGCCGTCTCCGGTGACACCAGATACACCTGGCCGTCCTTCGTTCCGCTTCTTCCAAGGAAGTTGCGGTTAAAGGTACGCAGGCTCACACCGCCGGAATTGGGAGCGAAGCCCATGCCGATACAAGGGCCGCAGGCGCATTCCAGAAGTCTTGCCCCGCTGGCCAGAATATCCGTCAACGCGCCACATTGACTCAGCATAGTCAGCACCTGCCGGGAACCGGGAGAAATGGACAGGCTGACACCGGGGGCAATGGTCTTCCCCTTCAGCATAGCTGCAACCTTCAGCATATCCAGCAGAGAAGAATTGGTACAGGAGCCAATGCATACCTGATCGACCTTCACACCCTTGAGAGTGCTGACCTTGACCACATTATCCGGGCTGTGAGGACAGGCGATCATGGGCTGCAGCGAAGACAGGTCAATATCAATAATGCGGTCATACTCCGCATCCGGGTCACTTTCCAAAGGTATGTAATCCTGGGCTCTTCCCTGAGCGGTGAGGAATGCCTTTGTCACCTCGTCAGAGGGGAAAACGGAGGTGGTTGCCCCTAGTTCCGTGCCCATGTTGGTGATAGTAGCCCGTTCCGGCACGCTGAGGGTAGCCACGCCAGGACCACCCCACTCGATGATAGCCCCTACGCCGCCTTTTACGGACAGAATCCGCAGAAGCTCCAAGCTTACATCCTTTGCCGTAACAAAGGGTTTCAGCGCGCCTGTGAGGTTCACCTTAAACATTTTGGGCATGGTGATATAGTATGCGCCGCCGCCCATGGCCACTGCCACATCCATACCGCCGGCGCCAAAGGACAGCATGCCCAAACCGCCGCCGGTGGGGGTATGGCTATCTGAGCCGATCAGGGTCTTACCCGGCTTTCCAAACCGCTCCAAATGAAGCTGGTGACAAATGCCGTTTCCGGGCCGGGAATAATATACACCATGCTTTGCCGCCACCGTCTGCAAATACCGATGGTCATCAGCATTTTCAAAGCCGCACTGCAGAGTATTGTGATCAACATAAGCAATGCTCAGTTCCGTCTTTACTCTGGGGATACCCATAGTTTCAAATTCCAGATATGCCATGGTTCCGGTGGCATCCTGGGTCAATGTCTGGTCGATTCGCAGAGCCACCTCACTGCCGGGGGTCATATCCCCGGAAATCAAGTGCGCAGCAATAATTTTTTGCGCGATTGTCTTACTCATTGTCTAACTCCTTTTGAGCATGTGCTGCTTTGCATTTTCGATATGGGTAGCGGTTAACTGCCGGGCAAGTTCCGCATCACCGGCGGCAATGGCATCAAAAATGGCATGATGCTCTGCCAGACTATTCACAGTCCGCAGTTTGTTTTCCAACGCGATCTTGCGATATCTGCGGGTCTTTCTATGGAGCGGTATTAAGGTATCCATGATCACATTCCGCTTACTCATGTTGCAGATGGCATCGTGGAAGGCATCGTCCGCCTGCCGCAAATGGTCGATATCCCACTTGCTGTAATAGAAGTCCTGCAGATCCATAATGTGAGCAAGCTCTTTTAGACCCTCGGGAGTCATGTTAAGAGTGGCATAGTAGGCCGCCAGCGCTTCGATGTGATGGCGGATATTCATGATATCCTCCAAGTCATCCTCTGTAATTCCCAGAACCACAGAGCCCTTGCCGGAATCCTCAATCAGGTGCTCCTGCTCCAGGCGACGCAAAGCCTCCCGAATGGGAGTTCTGCTGACGCCCAGCTGCTCTACCAGTTTCAGTTCTGTCAAAACATCGCCGCGGGGGTAAACACCCAGGATAATGTCATTTTCCAGTTTTTCAAAAATCTGATCTGCCAGGGACACGGATTTAAAATCAGCCATATCAGCGCCTCCTTATACGTTCTGGAATCGCTCAGGCGCAAGCCGATGCAGCATGGCATCCAGCTCTTTGTCGGTCATTACTGTCTGCCGCCCGTCTTCGTATTCCTGATCGATCCATTCTTTCATTTTGGTAACAATGGGGTCATGCTTTTGAATCTCTTTTTCACCGGTGAGCCGGTAGTTCTGATTAATCCAGTAAGCAATGCCGGCCAGTCCGGAAGTTTTGCTGATTTCCACCACCGCAGGCCGATTCAGCAACTTGCCGGTGTCAAAAATGGTGTAGATCTCCGCATCCTTAAGTAATCCATCCGCGTGGATGCCGGCTCGGGTCGCATTGAAACTTCTGCCAACAAAGGGAGTCATGGGCGGAATATCGTACCCGATGTCATTGCGGAAGAAATCACCAATTTCCGTAATCACCGTAGGATCCATACCGTCCAAAGAGCCGCGAAGAGAAGCATACTCAAAGACCATGGCTTCCAGCGGCACGTTGCCGGTACGCTCACCGATGCCAAGGAGTGAGCAGTTGACCGCGCATGCGCCATAGAGCCAAGCTGTGGACGCATTGGCCACGCCCTTGTAGAAATCGTTATGTCCGTGCCACTCCAGACACTCGCTGGGAACATCGGAATAGTGCTGCAAGCCGTAAATAATACCGGCAACGCTTCGGGGCATGGAAGCTTCGGTATAGGGAACACCGTAGCCCATGGTATCGCAGGCCCGAATTTTCACGGGGATCCCTGCCTCTACAGAAAGCTTTTGCAGCTCATTGACAAAGGGTACTACAAAGCCGTAGAAGTCCGCCCGAGTGATATCCTCCAAATGACAGCGGGGAATAACGCCGGCAGCGAAGGCATCTTTGATTGCTCCGAGGTAGTGATCCAGCGCCTGGCTTCTGTTCATTTTCATCTTCTTGAAAATGTGGTAGTCGCTGCAGCTGACCAGAATACCGGTTTCCTTAATGTTCAAGTCCCGAACAAGCTTGAAATCTTCCTTGCTGGCGCGAATCCAGCTGGTGATCTCCGGAAATTTCAAGTCCAGGGACATGCATTTTTCAATGGCTTCCCTATCCTTCTTGCTGTAAATAAAGAACTCCGTCTGACGGATAATTCCATAAGGGCCGCCCAATTTGGATAACAGCTTGTAAATGTTGACGATTTGATCCACGGAATAGGGTTCCACGGATTGCTGTCCGTCTCGAAGTGAGGTATCTGTGATCCAAATCTCCTCAGGCATATTCATAGGAACACGGCGGTGGTTAAAGGCAACCTTGGGTACCGTTCCGTAGGAGTAAAGGTCACGCTGCAGATTGGGCTCTGCCACATCCTGCAGGGAATATTTATACGACTTCTGCTCCAACAAATTTGTTTTATTGGAAATCTCAAGCATCGTGAGCGCCCCTTTCTTGATTTTTTCTTAATTGTATACAATTATACTCATATCCATCTATTTGTCAATACCAAAAAACGCAACAGCTAAAAAACAGCTGCTGCGTTTTAAAATTAATACAGGATTTCCACCTGATACATATCAAGCCATGCGTTGATTTGAAGCAAATAACAAATGGTCTGGGGTTTGCGCATCAGCTGGCCATACCAGGGCCATGGAGAATCCTCCTCAAGTGACTTCTCGATCCCTGTTTTACTGACCAGATGAAACAGCGGAGCATTCTTATCCTTCATCAGTTCTGACAACCGGGATTGCACTATCTCAAGATATCTGGGATCCCAGGTTTTGGGATAAGGGCTCTTTTTCCGCCAAAGCACTTCTTCCGGAAGATAGTCCCGCATGGCATAGCGCAGCAGCCCCTTCTCCTTCCCCTGGTAATTCTTAAACTCCCAGGGCACACCGTAAAGATACTGCGCAATGCGGTAATCGCAGAACGGCACCCGAACCTCCAACCCGGAATACATGCTCATTCTGTCCTTCCTGTCAAGCAGTGTCTGCATAAACCAGTTGAAGTTCAGATTCACCATTTCCTTCATCCGGCGTTCCTCAGGCGATGTGCCCGGAAGGATATCACTATCCTTGCAGGTTTTCTCGTACCGCACCCGAACAAAAGCTTCCCCGTCCAATTGTGTTGCCAATTCCGGTGTCATCATCTGGCAGCGCTGGAGGGCATTCTGAGCCCAGGGAAAGCCTTCTGCGCTGCGGATCTCCGGATCCCGATACCAGGGGTATCCGCCAAAAATCTCATCAGCGCACTCGCCGGAGAGGGCCACAGTTACATGTTCTTTCATCACCCTGCAAAATGCAAGCAGGGACAGATCGACGTCCGCCATTCCCGGCAAATCCCGGGCAGCAACCCCTTCCTCCAATACCGCCACCAGATCTTCCGGTGTCAGCACACACCAATGATGATCCGTGCCCAATACTTCCTGCATTATCCGAATATAATAACCGTCGGAATTGGGTTGAAACTTATTTGCCACAAAGTATTTCTCGTTATTTTCATAGTCCACAGAAAATGTACTCAATATCTTCCCCTGTTTTTTCATTTCTCTTGCGCAGATGGAAGTAATCAAACTGGAATCCAGACCGCCGGACAAAAATGTGCCGATGGGCACATCGGAAACCATTTGGCTTTCAATGGCATCCAGCACCAATTCCCGAACACGCTCTGCGGTCTGCTCAAAATTTTCCGTATGTTCCCGATCCTTCAGTGACCAATAGCGTTTCCAGCGGAATTGCCCCCGGGCATAATACCCACAGCAGCCGGGCTCCAATTCCAGAATTCCCCGGAATACACCGCTGCCCGGAGTACGGCCCGGCCCTAACAGCAGGATCTCCCCCGCCCCTTGCGCATCCAATTGGGCTTTGACGGTGGGATAGCGCAGTATGGTCTTGATTTCCGATGCAAACAGGAGACCACCCTCATGAAGTTTGTAAAACAAAGGTTTTACACCGATTCTGTCCCGGGCGAGAAACAGTCTCTCCGCCCTATGTTCCCAAACACCGAAAGCGAAAATGCCGTTACATTTTGCAAGGCAGTCTTCTCTCCACTCACCGTAGGCATGAAGCAGAACCTCCGTATCGGATTGCCCCTTAAAAATATGACCGCATTTTATTAGCTCCTGACGAAGCTGCCTAGTGTTATAAAGTTCCCCGTTGTAGACAATGGTAAAGGTTTCATCTCCCCGGCACCAAGTCATGGGCTGAGCGCCGCCCTGAGGATCAATTACTGCCAATCTGGCGTGGAGCAATGTACAGCGGTCATTTTGGAAAAAGTCCGCCGCATCCGGCCCTCTGCGCCTCATAGTCAGAATCATTTCATCAACACCTTTTTTACTTAGTGGTAAATCAAGGATTCCTGCAATTGCACACATAGTATGCCTCCTTTCACTCCCCCTAGTTTATGCAGCGTTTCAAAGATTTGGAACGGATAGCGTTCATGCTTCCGGGCAAACTGACCATGGGTGATAAATATGAAAACGAACAAGGAGATATTATCCTCCATTTTAAAGACCACGCAGATGGGGCAGCTTGGCATCCGCAGTGTGGAAAAATACGCCGTAGATGAGCACTTAAAAAACGCGCTTCAGCAGCAGCTTCAGGAATACGACCGAATTGAAACCGAAGCGCACACCATTTGCGCAGAACGGGGTTGGAAAGTAAAGGAATTGAATCCTGCCCTGCGTAAGGCCTCCGAATGGATGGCTCATACCCGTTTGGCCGGCAAGGAGAAAGATACAAAAATTGCCGGTATGATGATCCGGGGCAATACCCAGGGCATGATCAAAAGCATGAAAAACCTTCACCGGTATGCGCAAAAGGATGAGAAAATTACTGCCCTTGCGCAAAAGCTGCTGAACTGTGAGAAAGAAAATGCAGTGCAGATGGAACCATTTCTGTAACCGATGCGGAAAACAGGAAACTGTTTTCCGCACCTTTTTATTTTCACGGCATATCATAATCCGAAGGCGGAAAGGAGGAATGTATTTGCCATCCACAGGCTATATCCAAGTACATGCTTACACCAGCATTGCTCAAATACCGCTGCAAAACGTGGCCATTTCCGTCACCGCCAATGACGGAACTGCCATCGCCATGCGGCTGACGGACAGAAGCGGGCGTATTGAGCCCATCGCCGTTTCTGTGCCGGATTTTGCCGCCAGCCAATCGCCCAATCCGGGAGAAATCCCCTTTACCACTGTGAACATCCACGCGCAAATCCCTGGATACGAACAAATCTCCGTCACCAGAGCACAAGTATTTGCAGATACCACCACCGATCAGGAACTGGAACTGATTCCCTTATCGGAGCTGCCTAACCAATGGAACAAAAGCGAGCTTTTTGATACTCTGCCCCAAAATCTTTAGGAGGGAAACATGCCTACAGTATTGCCCTTTGTACCTCAGAGAATTACCGTCCATTTAGGAACGCCAACGTCAAATGCCGCAAATGTAACTGTGCCGTTCATTGACTATGTAAAAAACGTAGCATCCAGCGAAATTTATCCCACCTGGGATGACAGCGCCCTGCGAGCCAATATTCTTGCCATCGTGTCCTTTGCATTAAACCGCGTATATACAGAGTTTTACCGAAGCCGTGGTTATGACTTCGATATCACCAGCTCCACTGCCTTTGATCAGGCATTTGTCAATGGCCGAAGCTATTTTGACCGGGTGGAACGGATCGTGGACGAACTTTTCAACGACTATCTGCGCCGCCCGGGATTTGTAGAACCGCTTGCTGCCAAGTTCTGCAACGGAACTACCGTTACCTGCGAGGGTCTAAGCCAATGGGGTAGCCAGAATCTAGCCCAGCAGGGACTGAATTCCACCGAGATCCTGCGAAATTATTACGGCAATGTGGAGATCGTCAACAACGCCCCCATTCGAGGGATCACAACCTCTTATCCAGGAACACCTTTGCGCCGTGGCAGCTCCGGCCCAAACGTAGTGGTCGTACAGGTGGAACTAAACCGGATCGCCCAGAACTACCCTGCCATTCCGAAACTTGCCACGGTGGATGGCATCTTCGGCAGCCGGACTGAGGAATCTGTTCGTGCATTTCAGAGAATATTTTATCTGACACCGGATGGGATCGTCGGCCCGGCCACATGGTATGCCCTGGTACGGCTGTACACCGCGGTCACATCTCTGAGTGAGCTTCGCAGTCAGGGTCAGCAGTTTTATTCCATTAACTGGGAATATCCCAATTCCTATTACGAGGGAGATACCGGCGATAAAATTCGGTTATTGCAGTATATGCTTTCCGTTTTGTCTGCTTATATACCGGAAATTCCGCCATTGGAGGTGGACGGCATTTTCGGTCCTGCCACCCGGGAAGCGGTCGTCGCCGCTCAGCGTTGGTTTGGTCTGCCTCAGACCGGTTCAGTGGATGCAGCCACATGGGACGAAATTTATGATCAATACACGGGAATAGAAAATACAAGTCTAAGAGACCCTGAGGTATTTTTACAGCGGCAAGGGGCAGTCCCAGCCTTTGCCACCCAAAATGGTGGCCGCTATAACAGAACCTCACGGCATACCCAGTTTCCCGGTGTTGATTTGCGGAGCGGTCAACAAGACCCCGTTCGTCAGGAGGTGATTCGATGAGACCACCGGAATCCTTTCTCGGCCAGCCGGTGCGCAGCTTACAGACTATGCTTCGTGTCATCGCAGAAGCTGACAGATCTCAGCCCAGTGTGATCCCCGACGGAATCTACGGACAAAACACTGTCTCCGCAGTGTCTGCTTTTCAAAGACGAAAGGGTCTGCCCGTCACCGGAATCACGGACCAGAACACCTGGGATGCCATTGTGCAGGAATACGAACCGGCGCTGATCCTTGTGGGCGAAGCCGAGCCCATCGCCGTTATCTGGGAACCCAATCAAATTGTTCGCCGGGGTGAGAGACACCCAAATGTATATCTCGCTCAAGGAATGTTAACCGTACTGTCTCAGGCATACGGCAGTGTGTTGCCACCCCAACTGTCCGGGGAATTGGACCTGCCCACGCAGCAATCACTTCTGTCCTTCCAGGAAATGAATCAGCTCCCACCCACCGGAGAACTGGACAGAATCACCTGGTTCCAGCTGGCAAAACAATATCCTCTCGCCTCCAGGCTGGTAATCGCGCCGGTTCCCATCCCAAATGAAACGTAAAACAAATAAATCTGATTACATTTTTTAACGTTTTTCTATAAAGTAAAACTTTTCCTTGATTAAATCAAAATAATGCATATAATATATGGTAACGGCTGAATAGCAGGCCGCGTACCCGGAGGAAATATCATGTGCATTCAAAATTGGAAAAAAGAATTACTGACCATTCCCAATTGGCTCAGTCTGTTCCGGTTGCTTCTGATTCCCGTATATGTGGTTATCTATCTGAACGCCAATGAGCCGGCAGACTACTTTATCGCAGGCGGAATTTTGGCCGTATCCTGCCTTACTGATGCCATTGACGGGAAAATTGCGCGACATTTTAATATGATATCCACCGTGGGCAAGATTTTGGACCCTCTGGCAGATAAGGCAACTCAGTTTACTTTGATTATCTGTCTCGCCATTAACAATCCGATTTTGTGGGTTCTCATCTGTCTGTTTGTGGTCAAGGAAAGTTTTCAGCTGATTGCCGGCCTGTTTACCCTTCGCAAGGGAAAAATGCTGAAAGGCGCATTGCTGTCCGGAAAAATTAGTACCGCTGTTCTGTTTGTCAGCCTGATCGTCATGGTGCTGCTGCCGGATTTGGATTCTACCATTGTTTACGCAATTACCGCGCTGGATTGCATCGTTTTGTTGATTTCCTTTATCAGCTACGCAAGAGTGTATTACACCAAATCGCCAATCATTCAGCAGCTGAATCCCGAGGATGAAACCACCCCATAAGTTATGCCCGGAGTCAAAATGACTCCGGGCCTTTTGTATCCGGTACATATCCGGCAGCAAAGACGATTGGTTAGGCTGTCACAGAAATGCCGTTGCCTCATCTGCGAAATCCTCCGCAGCATCGGCATTCCCCTACCTCCCCAGTATCTGCATTGAGTATAGCATATCCCCGATGCGAATCCTGGTGATTCCTTTCCCTTAGCGGAAAACTTTTGCTTAAAATAGAAAAGAAGTGCTTGACAAAACCTCATTCCTATTGTAATATATCAAGGCTGACCGAACGGAAGCGATTTGGAGAAGTCGCGTAGCTGGCCGAGCGCGCACGATTGGAAATCGTGTATACCCCAAAAGGGTATCGAGGGT
>JAZOUU010000035.1:0-2705 GCA_045658365.1 Faecousia sp.
ATTAAGAATTTACGGTTTTTCACAAAACCCCTTTATTTTTGTTTTTTGTTGTAGTATAATATAATTTGTCGGAATCTAACGATTTTGACCAAGTTTTTCCGAATGTTTGCAGCGTTAATATTCTGGAAGAATTGTTTCAGATTTGCAAGTCCCAATACACTTCAGCGAATATAATTTTGGAAAATATATGGAGGTTATTTTATGGCACGGATTGCAGACATTATCAAGTACGAAGGTGATAACAGCACCTTTATTTGGAAACATCCCTGCGAGGACTTTAACAGTTTGACACAACTGATTGTTCACGAAAGCCAGGAAGCGATCTTCTTTATGAACGGTCAGGCGTTGGATTTGTTTGGACCCGGTCGCCATACGCTGGAGACACAAAATATTCCGATCATTGGAAAAGCACTGAATCACGTAATGGGCGGAGAAACGCCATTCCATTGCGAAGTATACTTTATCAATAAAACAGTTCAAATGGCAATCAAATGGGGCACTGACAGCAAAGTTCGTTTCCTGGAACCTACATATGGCGTTCCTCTGGAAATTGGAGCCTCCGGCGAAATGAACCTGATGGTTTCGGATGCGCGCAAACTGCTGACAAAGGTGGTCGGCACGATGAACGGAATCGCCTGGGATGACCGTGGCGGTGGATTTACCAAATCCCTTGCTGCTTCTTTCCGGCCTCTGATCTCTTCTGCGGTCAAAACCAATCTGTCTGCCTCCATTAAGGCGCAAAATATCAACATTCTCGAGGTGGACGAAAGCCTTGGAGTGCTGTCTGATGTTTTGAGACGCAGTATTCTCCCTGGATTTGAAGAATACGGACTTACAATTCCCGAGTTCTATGTAACAACGGTTGTTCTTCCCGAAAATGATCCCAACTTTAAGCGCATCCGTGAACTACATACCATTTCTCTGCAGCAGAAGATGGTACAGGCCGAGGCTAACATTAAAGTCACAATGGCGGAAGCGGCCGCTACAGTTACTGCTGCAGAGCGTCAGGCTGTTCTGGAAGCAGAAACCACCGAGACCGAGAAGGCCCGTCGGGAAGCAGAGCGCGATCTGATTCGCGCACAGGCAGAGGCTCAGGCCGCAAAAATGGCCGGCTTTGCCGAGGCTGAAGTTATGCGCGCTAAGGGTTACAATGAAAAGGATGTTCTGCAGGCCGAGGTACAGAAGGCTTATGCCGAGGGTATCGGCAACATGACCATCAACGGTGGCGGCGGTGGTATTGCCGGAGATATGATCGGTCTTGGCGTGGGTATGGCTGCCGCTGGCGCCGTAGCTCCCCAGATGGGCGAAATGTTCAAGGGCTTCGGCTTTGAACAGAAGCAGCAACCCACTAAGAACATTACCTGTCCAAACTGCAACGCGGAAGTGCCCGAAAACTCCAAATTCTGCTTAGAGTGCGGCTCTAAGATCGAATTGCTGAATGAAAATGAAGTCATTTGTCCCGCTTGCGGCAAGAAGACAGCGAAGGGCAAGTTCTGCATGGAATGCGGCGCATCCTTGATTGCCAAGTGCGCAAAGTGCGGCGCAGAACTCCCCAGCGGCGCTAAGTTCTGCCTGGAATGCGGCGAGAAGATTTGATAGGAGGATAAAAAGATGAACAAACGGTTTGGTTTTTATGCTATTTGGTGGGCATCGCTGTTGGCACTGTTCAATGTGATTGCTTTTGTTTCTGTTGGCTGGGAGGGCCAGGAAAAGTATACCGCATCTTTTTGGATTGGCTATATCCTAATCTCCGCTGCATTTCTCGGGCAGCTGGCTTGTGCCTTTTATGCGTTGAAGGAGACGAATGCGCAGAAGCTGTTCTATAGAATCTCTCTGATTAAGATGAGCTACAGCGGCCTGATTGCAACCTTTGTTTGGGGCGGACTGTGCATGCTGATTTCTCCGCTGCCTTACTGGGTCGGCGTACTTCTGTGTACTATCGTGTTGGTATCCAATGTTCTGTCTGTGTTGAAGACAGCAGTTGCTGTTTCCGAGGTTGAGAGAATTGACCGGAAGGTCAAGCAGCAGACCTTCTTCATCAAGTCCTTGATTGTGGATGCTGATACTTTAATGTCCCGGGCGCAATCAGAGTCTGCAAAGGATACATGCAAGAAGGTTTACGAAGCTGTGCGCTACTCTGATCCCATGAGCAACGAGATGCTCAGCAGCGTGGAAGGACAAATTACCCTTAAGTTTGCTGAGTTTTCTGATGCCGTCGCCGCAGGAGACGATGCAGCGATCGACACAAAAGCACAGGAAGTTCTAATTCTCATTAAGGATCGAAATAATAAGTGCAAGCTGCTGAAGTAAGAGGTCAAAGGTAAATAACGAGAGGAACGAGGACATACTCATGGCAATTATCAAATGTAAAATGTGCGGTGGAGATCTGGCGCTGAAGCCGGACAGCACCATCGCGGAATGTGAATATTGCGGCAGCATGCAGACTTTGCCACGGGTAAACGATGAGCGGCTGGCCAGCTTTTATGAGCGCGCCAATGATCTGCGCATGAGTCACGAGTTTGACAAAGCAGTGGAAATCTACGAGAAAATCATTGAGGAGACCCCCGATGATGCCGATGCTTATTGGTCCATGGTTCTGTGCCAATATGGCGTTGACTACGTGGAAGAAACCAAGGGCGGCCCTCGCAAGCCTACCATCAACCGGGCGCAGCTGGTATCCGTTTTTGAAGATGTCAACTATCGCA
>JAZOUU010000036.1:0-19267 GCA_045658365.1 Faecousia sp.
CAAACGGAGCTTTCCGAGGAGCTGCGGCAGCTACCTACCAAAACCTGCATTATTTCCACGCCCCACGATGCCTACCGCACCATGCGGCTGATTTTCCAGTCCACGCCTATTGAAAGAATCTGCCGCACTGAGGATCTGGTATCCTTCCACTTGGAAGACCGGGTGGACGAGGTTCGGGAGCGGATGCTGAAGCATCGCTATTCCAGCTACCCTGTTCTGGATGAGAACGAGAAGGTCGTTGGCGTTTTGAGCCGCTACCACCTGCTGCGCCCCCGGCGCAAAAAAGTGGTGCTGGTAGATCACAATGAAGCCGCCCAGTCCGTCCCCGGTTTGGAGGAAGCGGAAATTCTGGAAATTATCGACCATCACCGTCTGGCGGATATCCAGACCACCAATCCCATCTATGTCCGCAATGAGCCCGTGGGCTCGACCAATACCATCATCGCCGGCATGTTCCAGGATCGGGGCTTGATGCCCTCGGAGAAAATGGCGGGCATGATGGCGGCGGCCATTTTGTCCGACACGGTCATGTTCAAATCCCCCACCTGCACGGATCGGGACGTGAAAACCGCTGAGCGAATGGCCCGGATCGCCAATGTTTCTCTGGAGGAACTGGGACGGGAGATCTTCTCCGCCTCCATGGGCGCAAGGACCGCCAAGGATCTGCTCTTCAGCGACTATAAGGAATTCCACATTGCCGGCCACGATCTGGCTGTGGCCCAGATCACCTGCGTGGACAGCCCGAAAATGCTGGAGCGTAAGGAAGAATTCATGGCGCTGATGCGGGAAAATGTGGAGAAAAAGTCCCTGTCCATGATGATTCTCATGCTTACGGACGTGCTGATGGAAGGTACGCAAATTCTCTATTTGGGCGACGACGAGGTCATTCAGCAGGCATTTAATGTACAGCCCAAGGAAAATACTGTGTTCCTGCCCAAGGTCATGAGCCGGAAAAAGCAGGTCATTCCTATGCTGTCGGCTTTGTGGGGTTAAACCAAGCGAGCGCCGCCGGTGGCGGAAGCAGCGAGCTTGGTTTAGCGCAGCGGTCGAAAAAATCGAGGAAAAGCGAAAGCCCGACGATTTTTTCGGGCACCGCAAGAGGGTTGTCACAGTTTTTGACATGTGGCTAATGAGTTTTTCTTTGAAAAAGCGAACAACTATGGTATAATAAGACATTATCACGAGGGAGGACGCCATGGGCTTTGAGGGTCTGCTGGGAAACGACCGGCTGAAGCAGCAGCTTTCCGCCGGACTGCAAAACAACCGCATATCCCACGGCTACCTGATCTCCGGCGCTCCGGGCTCCGGGAAACGGACGCTGGCGCGGCTTTTGGCGGCGGCAGCCATCTGCCGGGAGTCGGAAAAGCCCTGTTTGCGGTGCGGAAATTGCCGAAAAGTGCTGCAAAACAGCCATCCCGATGTAATTACGGTGGATGACCCGGAGAGAAAAACCGTGTCGGTGACCTTGATTCGTCAGGCCCGGGAAGATATTTATGTGCGGCCCAATGAGGCGGAGCGGAAGGTTTACCTGTTCCCCCGGGCTCAGGATATGACGGTGGAGGCCCAAAATGCTCTGCTGAAGGTGCTGGAAGAGCCTCCCCGGTACGGCGTTCTTCTGCTGATGGCAGACCAGCCGGAGTCGCTCCTGCCTACAGTGCGCTCCCGGTGCGTGGAACTGAAGATGCTGCCCCTGCCGGAAACGCTCTTGAAGAAGACGCTGATGCAGGAATTTCCGGAAGCCCAGCCGGAGGATGTGTCCGCAGCGGTGATCCGAAGCGGCGGATTTTTAGGACAGGCTAAGGCGTTGCTTGCCGAGGGCGCCCAGGTACTGCCTCAAACCCGGCAATTCGCGGAAAGCTATGCCGCGGGGGATGCCCTGGGTGTGTTGCAGGTGCTGACAGCTATGGAAAAATGGAAACGGGATGCCTTGATCGACTGCCTGCAGCAGTGGATCCGGGTTTTGGGACAAAGTTTAACCTGCCGGGCAGGCTTGCCGGCGGAGAGCGAATGGTCCCGGAAAATTGGCGCTGTCCGGAGCGCAGTAGAGATTCATAATGCCGTGGCGGCGCTGCAAAAAGCTGTGGAATATGCCAAGCGGAATGTATCCCCGGCTGCGGTTTGCGGATGGCTTACATGGGAATTGAGATAACGGTTTTACCGATACAATATGAGGAGTATAGCATGGAAGAAAATAAGACACAAAGTGCGGTAGAGGTGGTGGACATTCAGTTCCGCCCCGGCCAGAAGGTCTATTATTTTGCCCCCGATGGGCTGACGTTACAGGCTGGCGACCGTGTCATTATGGATACCGCCCGGGGTGAGGAATTTGGCATCTGCGCCGGCGGCAATCACCAGATCCCGGAAAAGGATGTGGTAGCCCCCCTGCGAAAGGTGCTGAGAAAGACCACCGAGCAGGACGAAAAGACCCTGAAAACCAACCGGGAGAAGGAAGAAAAGGCCTATGCCGTCTGCCAGGAGATGATTGCCGAGCAAGGGCTGGATATGCAGCTTGTCAGCGCGGAAGCGGCCTTTGACGGCAGCAAGATTTTGTTCTTCTTCACCGCCGATGAGCGGGTGGACTTCCGGGAGCTGGTGAAAAATCTGGCATCGGTGTTCCATACCCGGATCGAGCTGCGGCAAATCGGTGTCCGGGACAAGGCCAAAATGGTGGGCGGTCTGGGCATTTGCGGCCGACCCTTCTGCTGCGGCACGTTTTTGGACGATTTCCAGCCCGTGTCCATCAAAATGGCGAAAACTCAGAATTTGAGCTTGAATCCCACCAAGATTTCCGGCACCTGCGGACGGCTGATGTGCTGCCTGAAATATGAGCAGGATGCCTATGAAGATCTGCTCCGCAGCGCGCCCAAGGCGGAGTCCTTTGTGGATACGCCGGAGGGTCGGGGAACGGTGGTAGAGGTGGATTTGCTGCGCCAGCGGGTGAAGGTGCGTATGGAAGACCAGCCGGAAACCATTTCCGTCTTTGCCAACGACGAAATTGCGGTGCTGCGCAGCGGAAAGATGAAGAAAAACGATCCTCCCATCCCCGCGGATCTGGCGCCCATTTCCGGCGGCGGAAAGAAGGCGAAAAAGGAAGCGCCGGCAGAGCCTGCGTTCCTGGACCCCATCAAATTCCGTTACAGCAGCGAGATGATCGCCGAAGAGCCGGTCGTTGAGACGCCGGTGGAGGATGGCAGCGAGGGGGAAACCGTTAAGCGCTCCCGCCACCGTAATCGCAGGAATCGTCCTCAGAATCGGGAAAACCGTCCGGCAGAGGGCCCAGCCCGGCCGGAACAGCCCCAGGAGGGAGCGGAGAAACCCAAAAAGCCACACCATCACCGTCGAAACGGCCGCCATCGCCATAAGCCCGGCGGCGCAAATCAAAGCGAATAAAGAGTTGGGAGCGTTGCCTTGGTAACGCTCCCAATTTTTCGTATATTTAGTTTTCCAGCTGTTTTCCAAGGAAGGAGGCTACGGTCTGCACCAGTTTTTGATCCGGTTCGGTCATGGGGGCATCTCCTTCGTTCAGTAGCAGCATCACGCAGCCCATCAGGTCGCCCTGGCTCAGGATGGGCGCGGCCGCGCCCAGATGATATTTTTCTGTGCCCTCGGCGGGGAGAATCCGGGGTGCGCCGGCTTCATAACGATAGTGTTTCCGCTGTTCCATCAGCTCTCCCAGGTCTTCGGAATTGGGTTTGTCCAGCAGTTCCCGTTTCGGTGCGCCGGACAGGGCGATGATGGCATCCCGATCCGCCACGGCGGCGATCCGCCCGGTGCTGGAGCCGATGGCTTCGCACATCTGGGATGCGAAATCCTGCAGATCTCCCATGGGGGAGTATTTGCGGAAAATCACACCGCCGTCCTTTTCCGTGTAGATCTCCAGCGGATCACCCTCACGGATCCGGAGGGTTCTCCGAATTTCTTTGGGAATCACAATTCTCCCTAAATCGTCCACCCGACGAACAATACCAGTTGCTTTCATATATATCTATCTCCTTATTTTACAAATTACGCTGTTAGTATCTGCAAACTAAGGTCGATTATACCGCCAAAAGAAAACCTCCTCTGCAGATTGCAGAGGAGGTTCAGAGAAATCAGTCATTATTCTCTTTCGTCTTGTTTTCTAACATTAGTTTCAAAATGTTTTGTGTGTTTCTTTCGTTTGCGGATGTCTTTTCAACCAATTCACCAAAGGCATACAACATCAGCGATGATATCCAGGCAAGCACAGGGCCAAGGACCGATAGAAGTAATGCTATGACGGCAAGAGGGATCCCCCCACGTTTTGCTGCAAAGAACATATAGATGGCGGAAAACTCGGAAGCAATGGCGCCAAGGACAAAGAGTGTCTTGGCCCAATCTTTAATTTTTCTTCCAATATTGGCGTACCAGCCATCAATCGCCGTCTCATGGCTGCTGGTTCCGTTTTCTTCGTAAGCAATACCTACGGACCGTGCATACGCTGCTCTATTTGCCTTCTTTTCTTCCAATGCGCCAAGTATCTTTGTTTGTTCTTGCGGGGACATTTGAAGCCACGCTTCTTTTGGAAAGCTTAATGCGAGCAGCTTTTTTCTGCATTTTGGACATTTGGGTGTGTCAGATGCTATGTAATCTTCCCCAATAAAGGTTTGCTTGCAATTTGCACAGTAAAAAACAAGACCTGCCATGCTACATTTCTCCAATTATGAAAGTGATTAACGATATAATACCACAAGAGGGCTTCGATTACAAGGGGGATGATTTTTCAACGCAACGATGGACTGCCGAGAAAACCCCGCAATAAAAAATAAATGCATCCTTGACGAGCGAATTCTTTTTTTGTATGATAAGCCTATACGAAAAGGAGGCGCTTCTATGGCAGCTGTTATTTCTTTGATTGGCATTATCCTGGGTTTGCTTTTACTGATCGTACTGGCGTATAAGGGGCATTCTATCATCTGGGTGGCTCCGGTTTGCGCCGTTTTAGTTGCGCTTTTGAGCGGGTTGGACCTGCTTCAGGCATATCTTGGCGATTACATAGGCGGCACGGCCGCATATATCGTGTCCTGGTTCCCGGCGTTCTTCCTGGGCGCTGTTTACGGAAAAATTATGGACTTGACCGGATCTGCCCGTTCTCTTGCCAATAAAATTGTGTCAATTATCGGCTCGAAATACGCCATTTTGGCGGTGGTGCTGCCTTGCCTGCTGATGACCTACGGCGGCATTTCCCTGTTTGTTGTGGTGTTTGTCGTTTATCCCATGGGCTATGCCATCTACCGGGAGGCGGATTTGCCCCGGACACTGCTCCCCGGCGCCATTGCCTTCGGCGCTTTTGGTATCACCATGACGTGTATCCCCGGCACACCCCAAATTCAAAACATCATCCCCACCGAATATTACGGCACTACGGCAACCGCCGCGCCGCTGATGAGCATTATTGCTGCGATTTTGATTGCCGTGCCCGGATACATCTACTTAGAGTGGCGCGCCGCCAAGGTAAGAAAACAGGGGCTTCATTTTGTGGAAGATCCCAAATATGTAGAATCGGCTTCTCAAAAAGCCCAACAGCCCAAGTGGCACTGGCTCAGCGGATTGCTGCCGCTGCTGGTGGTTGTGCTGATGCTGAACGTACTTCCTCCTGTTTTGAAGCAATACGGCTTGGCGGACTGGACCTCCAGCCAGTCCATTGTTGTGGCGCTGCTGGGCGGCATCGTGGTGGCTTGCCTGATGAACGCACACCAGCTTAAGACCTTGCTGCCTGCTGTCAATGAGGGTGCGAACGGCTCGTTGACCGCGATTATGAATACGGCATGCGCGGTTGGATTCGGTTCCGTGGTGAAGGTCGTTCCCGGCTTCGCGCTGCTTAAGTCTGCAATGCTGAATATGCCCGGCTCTATTCTGTTCTCTGAGGCCGTTGCGGTCAATGTGCTTGCCGGCGCCACCGGCTCGGCTTCCGGCGGTATGTCCATTGCTTTGGAGGCGTTAGGCCCTCAGTATCTGGAAAAAGCCGCTGAG
The DNA here is from genome assembly GCA_045658365.1 of Faecousia sp. Lineage (GTDB taxonomy): Bacteria > Bacillota > Clostridia > Oscillospirales > Oscillospiraceae > Faecousia. The sequence goes on from JAZOUU010000036.1 coordinate 5,992, forward strand.
ATTGGGATGAACCCGGAATATTTACACCGGATCGCATCCGTTGCTTCCGGCGGTCTGGACACGTTGCCCCACAATGGCGCAGTGCTGACCCTTTTGGCGGTTTCCAACTGCAAGCACAAGGAATCTTACATTGATATTTTTGTGACGTCCTGTTTGATTCCGGTGCTGGTTTCTCTTGGGTTGTCCTTTGTTTGGGGCTTGTTTATCTAAATGAAAAAGCGAGGTGAATTTCACCTCGCTTTTTACTGTATGCGATCGCATTACCGGCAGTGGCAGGCCACAAAGTGGCCCGGTTCTACTTCCTGTAGGGTAGGGGCTTCCTGCCGGCAAGTTTCGCAGGCATGCCGACACCGGGGGCAGAACCGGCAGCCGGCTGCGGCTGCGCCGGGGCTGGGAATATCGCCCGTCAGATCGATTTTTGGCTGTTGGGCATTGGATTCCAGGCTGGGAATGGCAGAAATCAGCCCCTGGGTATAGGGGTGCAGGGGGTTGCGGAACAAAGTTTCCTTGTCTGCGATTTCCACAATCCGGCCCAGATACATCACCGCGATTCTGTCACACAGGTGATGCACCACCGACAGGTTGTGGGAGATAAACAGATAGGTTAACCCGCGCTGCTCTTTCAGCTCTGTCAGCAGATTCAGAATCTGCGCCTGCACAGAAACGTCCAGCGCAGACACCGGCTCATCGCAGACGATGAACTTGGGGTTCAGCACCAGAGCCCGGGCGATGCCCACCCGCTGCTGCTGGCCGCCGGAAAGTTCGTGGGGGAATCGCCGGCCCATGTCGGGATGCAGCCCCACTTCGCCCATGATTTTGCGGACGATTTCCCGGGCTTCTTTTCTGCCGGGACTTCCGTGGAATTTCAGCGGCTCGGCGATAATGTCCTCGATCCGCAGCCGGGGATTCAGGCAGGCATAGGGATCTTGAAAAATCAGCTGCATTTGTTTTCTCAGAGCTTTCAACTCGGCAGACCGCAGTTTGAAAACATCCTGCCCCTCAAACAGCACCTGCCCGGAGGTGATGTCCAGCAGACGAAGGATGACCCGGCCCAAGGTGGACTTTCCGCAGCCGGATTCTCCCACAAGGCCCAGGGTTTCCCCCTGAAAAATGTCAAGAGAGATGCCGTCCACGGCCTTTACACCCTGGGACCCGGGTTCGGTCTGGAAAAAATGCTTGGTAACGTCACGCAATTGCACCAAAACATCATTCATGACTTAGCCCTCCTTCAAACAGAAAGCAACGGACACTGTGACCGCAGCCCAGATCGGTGATTTCGGGGATCTTCTCCCGGCAAATTTCATTGCAATGGGGGCAGCGGTCGGCAAACCGGCAGCCCTTGGGCAGAGCATTCCGCTGGGGCACTGTGCCGGGGATGTTGTACAGGAATTTTTCGCTTTTCTCCATTCGCGGGATCGCGCCGATCAATCCAACGGTATAGGGATGGCTGGGGCGGTGGAGCACATCTTCTACCGTGCCCTGCTCCACGATGTTGCCGCAGTACATCACCGCAAGGCGATGGCACATTTCCGCAACGACCCCCAAATCATGGGTGATCAATACAATGGATGTGCCGGTCTCCTCCTGCAGATGCTTCATCAGTCCCAAAATTTGCGCCTGCATGGTCACGTCCAATGCGGTGGTGGGCTCGTCGGCAATGAGAAGTTTCGGCTGGCAGCACAAAGCGATGGCGATCATTACCCGCTGGCGCATACCGCCGGAGAGCTGATGGGGATAGGCCTTTGCCCGCTTCTCCGGCTCCGGAATGCCGGACATTTGCAGATAGCGAATGGCTTCCCGCTTCGCCTCCTGCTTCTTCATGCCTTGATGGGCGCGGAGCACCTCGGCGATTTGTTCCCCCACCGTCAGCAGAGGGTTCAGGGAGGTCATAGGCTCCTGAAAAATCATGGATACCTTTTTGCTGCGGATTCTGCGCTGCATTTCTTTTTCAGACAGGGCTAAAATGTCTTCTCCGTCCAGTATGATTTCTCCGCCGGTGATGTTTCCGCTTTCGGAAATCAGCCGGAGAACGGAAAGGGCGGTCAGGGATTTTCCGCAGCCGGACTCTCCCACGATTCCGAAAATTTCCCCCTGCTTTACGCAGAGGCTTACCCCCTCCACCGCAGGGTACATGCCGCCGCCTGAGGGGAAGGAAATGCACAAATCTTTGATTTTTAATACTTCCAAAACCTTACCCCTTTCTGTTTTTCGGGTTGGCCCAGTCGCTGATGGTATCTCCCAGCAAATTGATGCTCAGCACCACCAGGAAAATGGCAGCGGTGGGGGCGATGACATAGCTGACGGAGCGGTCCACATAGTCTTTTGCGTAGGAGAGCATAGAGCCCCAGGCAGGCTCCGGCGCCTGGATGCCCATGCCCAAAAAGCTTAGGCTTGCTTCGATTAAAATGGCGGTAGCGGCCAGCAGAGAAAACTGAACCACGATGGCGCCAATGCAGTTGGGCAGTATGGTTCTAAGCAGCAAGTAGGAAGATCTTGCGCCAAAGCTCCGGGCAGCGGCCACATATTCCGTGGTCTTGATATACAGCACGCTGCTGCGCACGATTCTGGCGAAATAGGGAAAACTCACCAATGAGATGGTGAAAATCAGGGTGATGACCGACGGATCGAAGACCGTAATGAATAAAATAGCCAGCAAAACCGGGGGAAAGGACTGAAATGCGTCCATAATCCGCATAATCAGGCTGTCCCAGAATCCACCCCGCCAGCCGGCAAACAGACCCAGGGGCACACCCAGCAGCAGGGCAAGCATCGCGGTACCCAGACCTACGGACATGCTGTTTCGGGTGCCGTAGACGATCCGGGCCCAAATATCCCGCCCCAGCTCGTCGGTGCCGCAGATGTGTTCTGTGGAGATGCCCTGGAGGCGGTTTAAAGGATCCGTTTTCAATGGGTCGTAATCCGTAAACAGGCCGGGGGCGACGGACATGACAGTGGCAGTTGCTAAAATCAGCAAAGCAAAAACAGTTGTAAAGGTAAACTTTCGTTTCATTTTAGACACCCCCTCAGCTCAGTTTCACCCGGGGATCGACCAGGGTGTAGATAAGATCCATTAAGAGGTTTACCACAACAAAAATGGTGGCTACCACCAAAACGCTGGCTTGCACCGCAGGATAATCCCGGTTGGAAATGGATTGATAAAGATACCAGCCAAGCCCCGACCAGCCAAACACCTGCTCGCAGATCACCGTACCCCCGAACAGGCTGGCAAATTCCGTGCCGGTGACCGTGGTCAGGGGGATCAAAATGTTCTTCAGGGCATGTTTGCCGTAGACCTTAACGGGGGGCAGGCCCTTGGCTTTTGCAGTGCGCATATAATTTGCGTTGAGCACGTCCAGGGTGTTGGCCCGGACATGGCGGCAGATGACGGCGGCTTCAAACAAGCCCAGGGTCACCGCCGGCATAATAAGCTGCCGTAAATTCGTCACAGGGTCGGTGAAAAAGTCCGTATATCCTCCCGGGGGCAGCTGTTTGAGAATCACAGAAAACACAATGATCATCACAAGCCCGATACAGAATGCCGGCATGGCCAGAAAGCTGGTGGAAAGCAGGCGGATGATCTGATCCGCAATGCTGCCCCGCTTGATTGCCGCCAACATTCCCAGAGGTACGGCAATGACCAGGGCGATCAGCAGCGCAGCGATGATCAGCTCAAAGCTCACCGGCAGCTTTTGAAAAATTTGCTGGGAAATGGGCATGCCGTTTCGCAGAGAGTAGCCGAAATCCAGCTTTACGCAGTTCGACAGCCAGATGAGATATTGGGTCACATAGGACTTGTCCAGCCCCAGTTCGGCTTTCACCCGGTCGTAGTTTTCCTGGGATGTATCGCCATAGGGGCCGATTTTGTTCATGACAGGGTCACCGGGGGATAACCGCACTGTCACAAAAATGATGATAGAGATAAGAATCAGCACAAAAACAGCCATCCCCAGCCGCTTGAGCAGATGTCGAAGCTGTTTTGATTTTCCCACTGGGCATCCTCCTTTTTCGTAAAAATGCGCAAAAAAACAGCGCAGCAGCCCATTACAGGAGTAACTGGCATACTGCGCTGCGGTTTTTGGGATGACGGTTTACTCAGAAATTTTCAGATATTTTAAGAAGGCGTGGCCCATGCCGTTGACCTGCAGGCCGGATACGGCATCCCGGGCGCCGTAGAGCAGCGGCACGGAAATATAGGGATAAACGGGCAGATACTCACCGATAATCTCCTGAATTTCTTCGTAAATTTCGGTTCTCTTAGCCTCATCACCGGTAGACTTGCCGGCATCTACCAGCTGCTGCAGCTTGGTTAGGTCTGCGCACTGGTAGGGGTAGAGCTGCTCAATGATGATGGAATTAAAGGTGGCGGGGTCGCTGCCGGCCATGCCGTATTGGTTCCAGATCATGTCGTAGGAGCGGGCCAGATAGGACTCCAGCCACACGGAAGATTCTTCTACCTTGACGTTCATGGTGATGCCAAGCTGGGAAAGAGCATCCTTCCACATCAGCGCAGCCATCTCACCGGCGGGGAAGCCGGCCAGAATCTCGCAGTCGAAGGTAAAGCCACCGGCATAGGGGGTCTGGGCCAGCAATTCCTTTGCCTTCTGGATGTTATATTCGTTGGAGAGCACGTCCTTGTGATATTTTGTGCCGAAGGGATAGCAGCTGGTGAGCACCTGGCCCTTGCCGCCGTAGATGGCGGTGTTCAGGGTCTTGGTATCCAGCGCCAGCAGCATGGCCTGCAGAACCTTGGGGTCAGAGAAGGCCTCCACATTGTGACGGCCGATCTCAAACAGATCCACGGTGTTGGAGCTCTTGGACTCTACCACCTTTAGCCCCTGCTTGCCGGCGATGGAAACAGAATCATCCACGGAAATGCGGTTCAGCACGTCCACAGCGCCAGCCTGCATGTTGGAAATGGCCACAGAATAATCACTAAAGGGTTTTACCTGCAGCTTTTCCACAGAAACGGTCTGGGCGTCCCAGTATTCCGGGAACTTTTCAAAGGTCATGTGGTCGTTGGGCACCCACTCGGTAAACTTAAACGGGCCGGTGCCGTTGGCGGTGGTGGTCATGGCGGCGGGGTCATCGGACTTGCAGAAGATGGGGGTATAGGCCAGGCTGTCCAGCAGCGCAGGGGTGGGGGCGGACAGATGAATGGTCAGCTTGTAGTCCCCGTCGGTGGTGATGGATTCCACAGTGTTGTACTGGGATGCTCTCCATGCGCCGTTGGCTTCGTCGCGGATATAATTTATGGTGTGGGCCACATCCGCAGCGGTGAAGGATTGACCGTTGTGGAATTTTACGCCCTCCCGGAGGGTGATCTCATAGGTCACATCGTCCACCTGTTTGACATTGGTGGCCAAATCCATCTCGTAATCCATGTCGGGATTCAAGTGCCACAGCGGCTCATACACATTAAAGCAGAAAAGGGTAATATAGTTATTCTGCTGATTGGTCATGGGGTTAAAATTGTCGATATCTCCATCGATGCCGTAGGTTACCGCTTTGGTTTGAGCCGGCGCAGGCGCACAGGCGGCAAAGCAGGTTACCGTAAGGCACAGAATGAAAATGGTTGCCAGAAATTTTTTCAAAAGAATCCTCCTAAAGTATTATTCCACAAGCTCCCAGGTCAGGGGCGTTGCCCATGGAATATCAGTTTTTGCCCGTTTTCCCAGAATATCCGGGTAGAATTTGGGGCTAATGCCATGTCCCGGCCGGATGGAACGGATATTTTCGGGGGTAAAAAGCTCCCCGGCTTTCATATCCTTGACCACAAACAGGCTGCGAAACCGGTGATTTCCGGCATCCACGCCTTCGTAGCAGGGGCTGCCGATGGCGGCCTCCGTTTCCCGGATGGCATTCACTAACTCCCGGAACTCTGTATGCTCCAGAGAGAAGTCGGAATCGGGATTTCGAATCTTCCGGGAAATGCACATATGCTTTTCCACCACACAGGCCCCCATTGCCACAGCGGCAACGGCGGAAAGGTTGGTCAGCGTGTGGTCGGAAAGACCCACCTTGCAGCCAAAGCGCCTGGCCATATCCGGAATCAAAGAAAGGTGCATGCGCTCCGGCTTGGCGGGGTATTCCGCACTGCAGCGCAGGAGAACATACTCCTTGCAGCCGCCCCGAACCATGGTATCCACTGCATCCTGGATTTCTTCTTCATTGGCAAAGCCGCAGGAGACGATCATGGGCTTGCCTTTGGAGGCCACATATTCAATAAGGGGAAGATCCACAATTTCCGTAGAGGCGATTTTATACAGCTCTACGCCCAAATCTTCCAAAAAGTCCACAGAGGTGGCATCAAAGGGGGTGGAAAGAAAATCCATTCCCAGTTTTTCGCATTCATTTTTAATGCCGGCATGCCAATCCCAGGGGGTGGTGGCCTGTCCGTAAAGGTCATACAGCCGCTGGCCTTCCCACAGACCGGGGCCGCACAAAAACTCCGGCTTATCGCAGTCCAGGGTCAAAGTGTCCGGGGTATAAGTTTGAATTTTTAAGCAGTCCGCGCCGGCTTCCGCGGCGGCATGGATGATTTCTATGGCGTGGTCATAGCTTCCTGCATGATTTCCGGACATTTCAGCAATGATATATGTTTGATTTTGGGAGATTCGCTCCAACAGTTTCATAATACACGTCCTTTCTCAGCGTAATTTCCTGTCCGAAAAGCAAAACCAGTGCTGTCCGTTTTGGGAAACCCATCCTTGGGACAGCACTGGCATTATAGCTTCTTTTCAGACAAAAAAGAATTGTAAAGTTTTACGATGTTTTTGTTTTTTTACGGTATTGGGTCGGTGTCATGCCAAAGTTTTTCTTAAAAACCAGATTAAAGTAGCTGGCGGAGGAAAAACCTGCCTGGGAGGCGATGTCATCCACCTTCAAATCGGAGGAAGACAGCAGTCTGCCGGCGAATTCCATCCGGAGGCCTGTGATATATGCGTTGACACCCTGGCCGGTTTCCCGGCTGAACAGCTGGCTGAAGTAGGGGGCGGTGAGCCCGATAGCTTCGCTTACGGTTTGTAATGTCAAATCCCTGTTGCCGATATTTTTGATAATGAAGTTTTTTGCCCGGCGAATGACTTCCGTTTCAATTTTTTCGTGCCGGCACTGCCGCTGCGCGATCAATCGGGAGCATAGCGACAGAATCCACTCCCGAATCACCGGCGTATTATCTTGGGCCAGAATCCAGTGATAGGGGTCCCGACCTTCCAAAACGGTCTCTGCATTTTGGTCGGAGTCGGAGGCAATGTTCAGAATGTGAATTACCAAAGCTGCCAATGTTCGCCGGATGCTGGTGGCGGAAACGTTGGGTCTTGTCCGAATTTCTTCGATCATTTCATCCAGACGTACGGCCAGCTTGCCCAAATTTCCGTCAGTAAAGCAACCTACCACCCGGTCGAAAGCAATGGTGTTGCTTAAGGCCGCGGCATGCCGATAGGGCGCGATGTTGGCAGCCAGAATGACACCCCGGGAGCTGTATTGGTATTTATAATACAGCATTTGATTTGCTTCCGCATAGGAAATGTGGATGTCGGTTGCCGCATTTTGCACATTTCCGACACTGATAAACAAATCCAAACCGAAGAGCCGCTGCAATTTTTTGCGAAGATTCACAAAAAGCGCATCCAGCGCAGAGTGCTTCGTTCCTGATTGTTTCAGGGTCAGCAGCAGTACGAGGTTGTTAGCCGAATTGAGCAGGCAGTAGGCAGAGTATCCTTGCTTTGCCAGAGTCTGGTGGGTATACGCCTTCAATCGCTGAATGACTTCGTCCTTGCTTTCAAAGGAGACCGGGCTGTAGTCCGGTGCGATGACTGCCACCACGAAAGGTGGCTGCAGCCATTTAAGCTGCAGCCGACTCTGCCTGATTTCGATTTCAGTTTGGGTAAATTCCCGAATTCCCTCCAGCACGGAGCGGATAAAATGCTCCTGTTGCTCCGGCAGCGGAGGAGTTTGACTGGATATAATAATAAATTACAGCTCCTCGAGATGAACGACACCCTGGATTTTTTGAATGTCCGCCATCAGAATCTGGTGCTCGCCCCGTTTCTTAGATTTTAGCGTAGCGATTAAGGCGCGGGTGCCTTCCTCCTGGATTCCGGAGGACTCCAGCTGAACGCCGCTGACCTCCACATCCAAGGCCCGGAGCTCCCGAATCAGATCGCCAATGCTTAGGTTGTCGACAAATTCAATGTAAAGCTCCATAATCCGGGTTCTGCGGTGAAGCCGGTTATCCCAGCGCTGAAGCAGGGTAAGAATTGTGAAAACGGAAAAACCGGCCACAATAGCGGCTTCGTAAAAGCCCACGCCCAGAGCAAGACCTACGCCGGCGCAGGTCCACAGACCGGCGGCGGTGGTGAGGCCCTTGATCTGATTATGTTTGGTCACAATAATGGTGCCGCCGCCCAGGAAACCGATGCCGCTGACCACCTGCGCGCCCAGACGCATGGGGTCGCCGGTGTCGGAGACCTGGAATAGATACTGGTTGGTGAGCATGATTAAGCAAGAGCCCACACACACCAGCATATATGTACGCAAGCCGGCGGGGCGGTTCTTCATGCCCCGCTCAATGCCGATGATGCCGCCGAAGATGACTGCCATCACGATCCGCACAGCCACGGAGATATACGTTACTTCCCGTAATGCCAAGGGTAATAATTCCAAAGTTTTGTCCTCCGATCCTAATATATCGGTATAGTATACACGCAATCGCTGGGAAAGTCAACCAAAGCCGAAAGGTTCTCGGTTTGTGCCAAATTTGGGTCCCTTAATTTGTGCAATTTGCGCAGCCAGAAGGCAAAAAGTGGGAGCTGTTGCGTTTTGCCCGGGGCTATGATATCATGAAATAAAGAAAGGCGGTTGAATTTTTATGGAACAAAAGAAACGTCGCAAGCCCTTTTATCTGGCGCTGGTCATCTTCAGTTTGGTGGGACAGGTGGCCTGGGTGGTGGAGAACATGTATCTGAACATCTTTATCTATAAGATGTTCCGGGCCGATGCCCAGGCGATCTCCGCCATGGTGGCGGCCTCCGCGGCAGCGGCCACGGTGACCACGCTGCTGATGGGCGCTCTGTCTGACAAAGTGGGCAAGCGGAAGCTGTTTATCTGCGGCGGCTATATCCTGTGGGGCATTTCCATCTGGAGCTTTGCCTTCATTCGTATGGATGTGATCCACGCGCTGTTCCCGGCTGCGGTGTCTGCCGCTTCTGTGGGGGTCAGTTTGGTAATCTTGGCGGACTGCCTGATGACCTTCTTTGGCTCCACCGCTAACGACGCCTGTTTCAATGCCTGGCTGACGGATTCCACCGATGAGACCAACCGGGGCAAGGCCGAGGGCATCAATGCCATGATGCCGCTGCTGGCGATTTTGGTGGTTTTCGGCGGCTTTATGGGCTTTGACCTGAACCAAAGCGACAGCTGGACTACCATTTTCGGTATCATCGGCACAGTGGTGCTGGTGCTGGGAGTGGCCGGGTTCTTCCTCATTGAAGATAAGGCTGTGAAGGTGCAGGAAAATCAGAATTACTTTGCTAATATCTTCTACGGCTTCCGTCCTGGCGTCATCAGATCCAATGTGACGCTGTATGTGGGACTGCTGGGCTTTGCCCTGTTTAACATTGCCATTCAGATCTTCATGCCCTATTTGATTCTTTACTATAATGTTTCCCTTTCCATGGAAAATTATGTACTTATCATGGCCCCGGCGATTCTGCTGGCGGCGGTATTTACCGCGTTGTATGGCAGAGTTTACGACAAAAAGGGCTTTCGAGTGGCGGTGATTCCTGCCATGGGACTGCTGATGGCGGGATTTGTGGTGCTGTACCTGTTCCGCAACACAGCGCTGGTGTTTATTGGGTCTCTTTTGATGATGTGCGGCTACCTGTCCGGCATGGCGGTGTTCGGTGCACTGTTTCGGGATTATACGCCGGTGAATAAGGCCGGTATGTTCCAGGGTCTGCGGATCGTGGGACAGGTGCTGATTCCCGGCGTCATCGGTCCGGCCATCGGCGCGGCGGTGCTGAAAAATGCGGAAACCATTCTCAACGATGACGGAACCACCTCTTTTGTGCCCAATAGGAATATTTTTTTGGCGGCCTTTGTGGCATCGGTGGCGGTGTGGGTGATTTTGGTGCCGTTGTTCCGAAAGCTGAAAAAGGAGAAAAAAGCATGTTGAACACCTTGATGACCCCGGAGGGGGAGGCGCTGCTTGCAGAGGAGAAACAGCCCTGGTTAGCCTATCCCCGCCCCCAAATGCGAAGAAATAGTTATGTAAACCTAAACGGCTGGTGGGACTTTGCGGTGGGGAAAGCATCTCCCATCTACGACCGGAAGATTTTGGTGCCTTTCTGCCCGGAATCCCGGCTTTCCGGGGTGGAACGGCATTTTGAGGAGAAATTGTATTACCGCCGGCGCTTTTCTCTGCCGGAAGGCTTTCGCAAGGATAAGGTGCTGCTGCACATTGGAGCGGCAGACCAAATTGCTGAAATTTATGTAAACCAAAAGAAGCTGGGTCGCCATGAAGGGGGCTACGAAGCCTTCACTTTGGATATTACCGACGCGTTGGAAGAAGAAAACGAGCTGGTGATTTGCTGCGTTGATGACCAAAAAGACCTGTCCTTCCCCTACGGAAAGCAGGTGCTGCCCAAGAAACGGGGCGGTATGTGGTACACTCCGGTGTCCGGCCTGTGGCAGACGGTGTGGCTGGAAAGCGTGCCGGAAAGCTATATCCGGCGACTGAATGTGGAAAACCGGGGATATTCCGTAAAAATTTCCATAGAACCGGCTCTGGAGGGCAGGGTGGTGGTACCGGAATTGGGCGCGTTTCTGTTGGAAAACGGAACAGTGACCATAACTCCGGACAATCCCCGGCTGTGGAGCCCGGAAGACCCTCATCTTTACGAATTTTCCGTGGAAACGGAAGAAGACCGGGTGGAAAGCTATTTTGCCATCCGCAGTTTGGAAATAAAGACTGTGGGGGGCATTTGCCGGCTGTGCCTCAACGGAAAGCCCTATTTCTTCCACGGATTGCTGGACCAGGGCTACTGGCCCGACGGCCTGTTTACTCCGGCATCGCCGGAGTGCTATGAAAAAGACATTCTGGCCATGAAGGCCCTGGGCTTTAATACATTGCGAAAGCACATCAAGGTAGAGCCGGAGCAATTTTACTATGATTGCGACCGGCTGGGCATGGTGGTCTTCCAGGATATGGTCAACAACGGGGATTACTCCTTTTTCCGGGACACCGCGCTGCCCACGGTGGGTCTGCAAAAACTCTCCGACCGCCGACTTCACAGAAATCCGCTCTGCCGCCGGCGCTTCTTGGAGGGCATGGAAGCCACGGTCAATCAGCTGAAAAATCACCCCAGCATCTGCTACTGGACGATTTTCAACGAGGGCTGGGGGCAGTTTGACAGCGACCGGGTGTATGAGCAGATGAAAGGGCTGGACGATACCCGGTTCATCGACAGCACCTCCGGCTGGTTTCGCAGGAAAAAAAGCGATGTGGACAGCCGTCATGTGTATTTTAAGCCCATCCGTCTGAAGGGGGACGGAAGACCCTTGGTTCTGTCGGAATTCGGGGGCTATTCCTACAAAGTTCCGGGTCATGTCTTCAATACGGAGCAGACCTACGGCTACGGAAAATTTGAGAACCAAAAGGAATTTGCTGCGGCGGTGGAAAAGCTCTATCTTCAGCAGGTGATTCCTGCCTATAAAGCCGGCCTGTGCGCTTCGATTTATACCCAGGTTTCCGATGTGGAGGACGAAACCAACGGCCTTTTGACCTATGACCGGAAAGAATGCAAGCTGTCCCCGGAGACGATGCTGGCCATTGCGGAGCAACTGAAATAAAAAAACGCAGCTGCATGAGCAGCTGCGTTTTGCGCGTTTGAAATTACACCATAGCCGCGGTGATGATGGCCATCTTGTAGACTTCCTCGGCGTTGCAGCCGCGGGACAGGTCGTTGATGGGAGCGGCCAGACCCTGCAGGATGGGGCCCAGAGCTTCGTAACCGCCCAGACGCTGAGCGATCTTGTAGCCGATGTTGCCGGCCTCGATGGTGGGGAAGATGAAGGTGTTGGCGTAGCCGGCAACGGGGGAGCCGGGGAATTTCAGCTGACCGACCTCGGGAGCCACAGCGGCATCGAACTGCATTTCGCCGTCGATGGCCAAATCGGGAGCCATTTCCTTAGCCACAGCAGTAGCGTCGTGGGACAGCTTCACAGTGCCGCCCTTGCCGGAGCCGTTGGTGGAGAAGCTCAGCATAGCCACCTTGGGATCAATGCCGAAGACCTTGGCGGTGTTGGCGGTCTCGATAGCCACCTCAGCCAGCTTCTGGGCAGCGGTCAGGACAATATTGCCGTCCTTGTCCACGCTGTCTTCGTAGCTTAAGTTGATGGCGCAGTCGCCCATGGCCAGCTTCTCTTCGCCACGGACCATGATGAAGCAGGAGGAGACCAGATGGCTGCCCTTCTTGGTCTTCACAATCTGCAGAGCAGGACGGACAGTATCGGCGGTGGAGTAGGTAGCGCCGCCCAGCAGAGCGTCGGCATAGCCCATCTTCACCAGCATGGTGCCGAAGTAGTTGCCCTTAGACAGAGCTGCCTTGCATTCTTCGGCGCTCATCTTGCCTTTGCGCAGCTCTACCATCTTTTCGATCATGGCGTCCATGCCTTCGTAAGTAGCGGGGTCCAGAATCTCAACGCCTTCAATATTGAAGCCGCCCTTGGCAGCGTTGGCCTTGACTTCTTCCACATTGCCCACCAGAACGGGGGTCAGGAAGCCGCCTTCCACCAGTCGGGCAGTAGCTTCCAGAATCCGGGCATCGTGACCCTCGGTGAAAACAATCTTTCTGGGATTGGCTTTCAAAGTTTCGATCATTGCATTAAACATGGGTGTATTCCTCCGTTTTTCGGGTCAATGCCCATATAATTACAGTGTGATTATACATCATCCGATTCCCGGACGCAACCCCTTTTTTGCCCCCTGTCGCAAAAATAAACAATCCGTAAACAATGGCAGCAAGAGGTTGAAATCCCTGCTTTTTGCAATATAATGTTAGTATCTTAACAAAAAGGTGAGCAAAATATGGGAAAAATCAGCAGCTGGTTTCGCCGGTTCATGGCAGGACGGTACGGCACGGATAAGCTAAATATGTATATTCTGGTGGCAGGTGTGATTTTGTGCCTGCTGACCATGTTTATTCCGGTGGCGCTGGTGGATCTGGTGTTGACGGCTGTTTCCTACGGCCTTATGATTTGGGCCATCAGCCGCACC
>JAZOUU010000037.1:0-10326 GCA_045658365.1 Faecousia sp.
AAAGCCCTTGACAAAGCGGTACCGCTGTGATATAATACCCAAGCACTTAAGGTGCGCATAAACATCGCGGGATAGAGCAGTTGGAAGCTCGTCGGGCTCATAACCCGGAGGTCGGAGGTTCGAGTCCTCCTCCCGCAACCAGAAAAGGAAAAGTCATCCCAACCGGGATGGCTTTTTTCTTTTCAAGGTAGGAAATAGGAGGACTCGAACCCATCTAAATGCGGCGCGGACGAGCCCCCCCGGCGAGGGCTGGACCGAGCCGAACAATAATCTGCGCAAAGCGCAGATGCAAATCGAGTCCTCCTCCCGCAACCAAAGGAAACGCCATCCCGGTTGGGATGGCTTTTTTCTTGTCCATGCAACATAAGTCTTTGGAACAGCGACGGAAAGCCCGTCTGTAATATGGAAAATCGTTTTATTATCTGATATAATGCAATTAATAGACTAATATCAAAAATTGTTACACACTTACAATTTTTTCTTGACTTATATTTATGAAGGGCCTTCCAAACGACAGAAAGGAGACTGAGCATGAAACCTCAACGGAATCTATCGGCAAAATCACCGGCCAGTGACGAAAGAATTGTTGCGCTTTATTGGTCCCGGGATGAACAAGCGATTGTGGAAACAGACTTTAAATATAAAAAATACCTGTTTTCAATTGCTCACAATATCGTACACGGCACACTCGATTGCGAAGAATGCCTGAGCGATACATATCTAGCCACCTGGAACGCAATACCTCCAACAAAGCCCAGTGTGCTGAAAGCATTTTTATCCACCATTGTGCGAAGGATTGCCATCAACCGCTATCACAGCAATGTGCGTCAATCCGAGATGTCGGTATCCCTCAGCGAACTGGAAGCTTTCCTCACGGATCACGAAAGTGCCGAATCCCGGCTAGATACCAAAGAACTGGGGCGCGTGATTAGTTCCTTTGTCCGGTCACTGCCCCAGCGCAGGAAGTTTATCTTTATGAGTCGGTACTATGCGGCGGAACCCATCGGTACCATTGCAAAGGAATTAAACTTGAGCCGTTCCATGGTCAACAAGGAACTTGCAGCCATCCGAAAGGCATTGAAAGACAAATTGGAAAGTGAGGGATATTGCCTATGACACCAAAGGAATGGAACGAAGGCCTGAACCATCTTGATTCCGGTCTTGTGGAAGAGTATGTGGCTCAAAAGGACGCATATATGCGAAAAAAGCGCCAACGAAACTATTGGTTTGCCGCCGTGGCAGCGGTACTTGCGCTAGCCATTGGTATTGGCATCCTGTCGATTGGAAACGGAAATCCCGGGCAGCCGGACAGCCCCTTGCCCGTCCCTCTTCGCAATCGGCTGGCTGCGCCAATCTATCCTAAAATGGCGCCTTACCCGAATGATAAGGACTATGCCGATCCCGAGGCCTACGATTTGGCCTGGAATGCCTGGCGGGAAGATCAGCAGCAGCAGTATGATCAGCCCGACGGTTATGCCGACAGTCTGACGGACTTCTTCCACGCCAGTATGGCCCAGTTCCTGCAAAGCGAGAAGAACTCCGCCTATTCCCCCGTGAATGTATACCTTGCCATGGCCATGCTGGCAGAAACCACCGGTGGCAACTCCCGCCAGCAGATCTTAGACCTGTTCGGTGTAGATACCATTGAGCAGCTGCGACAGCAGGCAGGTCATGTCTGGAATGCCCATTACAGAGCGGATGGGCAGTCTTCTCTGCTGCTGGCCAACTCTTTGTGGTTGGATGACGCCTATGTTTTCAAGAAGGAAACCGCCCAGCTGCTGGCAGACCAATATTATGCCTCTTCTTTCAGTGGCGATCTGGGCACGGAAGAAATGAATTTGCAGCTGCGCTCCTGGCTGAACGAGAACACCGGCGGGCTGCTGCAGGAGCAGGCGGAGAATGTGAAACTCAGCCCCGATACCGTGTTCGCCCTGGCTTCCACGGTCTATTTTACCGCATCCTGGAGAGAGAAATTCAACCCAGAACGCACGGAAGACGCAGTCTTTCACAGCCCAAAGAACGACATCACTATCCCCTTTA
Source organism: Faecousia sp. (assembly GCA_045658365.1). GTDB lineage: Bacteria > Bacillota > Clostridia > Oscillospirales > Oscillospiraceae > Faecousia. The sequence continues at coordinate 2,041 of JAZOUU010000037.1, forward strand.
TGAATAAGACCCTCAAAGAACATACCTGCTACTGGGCGGACAATTTCACAGCCATTTGTCTGGAACTGACAGGATTCAACAGAATGTGGCTGATTCTGCCGGATAAGGGGCACACCGTTGCAGAGATTCTGGAAAGCAAAGACTATCTGCAGATGACCCAGAACCCCGGCGCCTGGGAGAACGCGAAAAGCTACGACATCAATCTAAGTCTTCCGAAATTCGATGTTGCCGCCCAGGACGATTTAATAGAAGGCATGAAGGCTATGGGCTTGACCGATATTTTTGACTACACCGTCTCGGATTTCACCCCCATCACGGATACTCCCATGCTGTATGTAGGCCAGATCAATCATGCCGCCCGGGTTGCCATTGATGAAAAGGGCTGTATAGGCGCTGCATTTACCGTTATCGAAGCACCTGGTGCCGGCGGAATGCCAACACAGTGCGATGAGCTTGACTTCGTTCTGGACCGTCCGTTCCTGTTCGTCGTCTCCAGCCGGGATAACCTTCCCCTGTTTGCCGGCGTGGTCAACGAGCCCTAAGCATACGTTTCAGAAAGCCTCCTCAACTGTGATGAAGATGCCATGGGCCGCAAAAGGACGTAGTTTCGTATCTTTCCGATTCCTTAAAAAACACCACCCAACCGGGTGGTGTTTTCTTCTATTTATAAAAAGCAGTTAAGATGCGAGCTTACTCTCCCCAGTGAGGTAGTCGATTTCCACCCCGGGCTGATTGTTATATACATAAACGCAGAACAAAATGCCGTCACCATCATCTTCCACGCTTTTGGCCTCCATCAGTACGCCCCGGGCTACCAGTTCCTCTCCCTCGAAAATCGGCGTTACGCGGTACATCACATGGTTGCCGGTTTCTTTGACGTAGTCCGCCACCATATTTTCAAAGGGTAGCATACCCTCTACATTTAAATACCGGGTGCCGGTAATCAGATTTTCTCTGTTGGCATTTTCTCCGGTGAGCTGATAACCGATGAGGTGGCAGCGGTTATACAGATACTTTCCGTCCACAAAATCATATTTTACAGTGTGCCAACCGCTGGGCTTTACCTGCCCGATGCTGCCCCGGTCTTCCGTTGGCATCAGCTCTTCTCCAATGCAGGACATGGCCACACCGCACCGACCCAGAGCATCCATCGGGGCATAGGTTTCATAGGCGTCTGTGGTCATGTCTTCCTCAGTGAAATAGGGCGCATTGCCATTGACCTCTACATACGCCGTACCATTAAAATCCGGAATGTCGCTTAAATCAACAACCGGCGCGGTATTTTCTTTGGAAAACCACATCCCCGCCAGCACTGCCAGGACAATGACAAGTACGGGCAGCAAATACTTGGTGCGTTTCATTTTTCATACACCTCCCGGGTGATTTTTTCATGGGAGAATCCGGCAAATTCCCGGCTTTCCGTCATGTGGAAATCTTGTGGAATCACAAGACGTACATCCGCCGGGTAAACCCGGTCAAAGCGATAAGCGATCAGCTTCTTTGCCCGCGCCAGGGCGGTATCCAAAGGAAAATCTTCCAAAAAAAGCACACCTTCCCCCGCCTCCGACAGGTCGGAAATGACCTTGCTGCCGGCAAACAGAGGCGACGAATAGGCACTGACGCATATTTCTGTTAGGTCATGCGTAGCCAAAATATCCGCGATCACCGCGCGGTCACTGCTGCAGCGGCGGCGATTGAACATCATTTCCCCATTTTTTCCCGCCCACAGGATCAACGTCATATAATCCCCTCCTTTTGTTTCATTTTATCATATCGCCTGCTGCCTCGCAAGACTCATCCCCAGGAACAAAACAATACGATGGACAAAACTGCTTTCAGCAGCTATAATAACAACAGGATCGGGCGGTGTCCTCAAGGCGAATCCCATTAAGGCTCTTTCCGGCAGGAACAAAAATATCCGTAGACTTCAATCACAACCGGGGAGGAAGAGGGTAAACTATGCATTGGGCATACTGCAAGACGGAAGATTTTAGCAAATCAGCGCTGCTGCAGCAATATCTGCGCCTTTCCCCCTCCAGAAAGGCACGGATCGACCTGCTGCGCCGGGAGGAAGATAAGCTCCGTTCTTTGGCTTCAGAGCTCTTGGTATATCGGCTGCTGGAAACCCATTATGGCATTTCTTCCGCGCAATTACACTGCAAAGACAACGGCCAACCCTATTTGTCGGATTGCGGGCTGCACGTGAGCATTTCCCATTGCGGGAAGGCACTGGCCTGCGCTGTCAGCGACAGCCCTGTGGGAATCGACATTGAGCGCATACGGCCCATGGATCTGCGGATCTGCCGACACGTCTGTGTGCCGGAGGAGATGAATTATCTGCTGGCCAATACGCAAATGACCGAATTGGGCGCATGCAGCGATCCGGATATTTTGCGCCGTTTTTTTGAGATCTGGACTGCAAAAGAGGCCTATTACAAAAAATGCGGCACCGGCATTACCGATTTGAAGGGCATCAATATTCTTTCACTGCAACGGCAAATCTACACCGTGGATGATTATCTCATACAATTGGTGTGACTTACCAATGTCCTGCCGTGTAAGGTCGATGATCTGCCCCGGATCGCGGGTTGTTACCAATTAAGGCTTGTTGCCGCGCATTAAAAAACCCAAAACGCCAGCATGTAAATCAGCGGCAATATATTGCATTTTTTTGCAAATTGCATTATAATAAAACTAACACATCCACAATACGGGAAGCGAGGTAAATAATATGTTATACAAACACTGTAGAACCCGCTCTATAATCTCCGCAGAAATTCCGCCCGTTTATGTTGGCTCCGTGTTGATATTTGTCTTGCTGCCGGATACCCTTAGCGGCAGCGCAGGCTACGCGCTGTTCGGATAACCGGGTAAGGCTCTCACAAATCTTACATTGACAAAATCCCTTCCTGGGGGCTTTTTGCCCTTTGGAAGGGATTTTTATATTGCTCTTCGTTTTTCTGCTGCCGCAAAACTGGGTACACTATCATTATTAATAAAGGAGGGTTTATTATGATACTGTCCAGAAAACAAATTCAGGAATTTGGAGATCACCTTCACAGGGAGGAAAAAAGCCCCGCCACACAGGAAAAGTATCTTCGGGACGTACACGCATTTCTCTCATATGCCGGGAGCAGAGCAATTACGAAGGAGCTTGTGCTGGCTTGGAAAACACAGCTGGTGCAGCACGGCTACGCCGTCCGGTCTGTCAATTCCATGCTGGCCAGTGTGAACAGCTTTCTGGATTATTTGGAACTGCCCCACTGTAAGGTGAAGAATATCCGCACCCAGCGGCAGACCTACTGCGCAGAGGACAAGGAGCTGACCAAAGCAGAATACCTGCGGCTTCTGGAAGCCTCCCGAAAAAACGAGCAGCTGAACCTTGTGCTGCAGACCATCTGCGGCACGGGAATCCGGGTTTCGGAACTGCAGTATTTTACGGTGGAGGCCGTCCGTTGCGGAGCGGTCACTGTAGATTGCAAAAGCAAAACCCGGACGATCCTCGTTCCGGGCAAGTTAAAGAATATTCTGTTAAATTTTGCCAAGCGGCACGGTATCGCCACCGGAGCCATCTTCGTCACCCGGTCAGGGAAACCGCTGAATCGAAGCAATATCTGGTCTGCCATGAAAAAACTTTGTGAAGCCGCAAGCGTAAAGCCGTCCAAGGTGTTTCCCCACAATCTGCGAAAACTTTTCGCCCGCACCTTTTACGGCATCGAAAAGGACATTGCAAAGCTTGCGGACATCCTGGGGCACAGTTCCATTAACACCACCCGGATCTATATTATGACCACCGGTACTGAGCACCGGCGGAAGATCGAGCGGTTGGGTCTTGTCGTATAAAAAAGAAAACCACATAATTCGCATTATGTGGTAATTCTCAGCTTCTTATTGTGCTTATGAAATATATAAAAAGATACTTTCAGGCATGGTTTTTTCATAATGGCAGCACGAATCACACCCTCGGTTCAAAAAAGATTTTTTGGTCCGACGAGGGTGCTTTTTCGCTGCCTTTTTATATAATTGCACAAAAAAACCGTAGGTATTTGAGGGGTTTTCTACAATTTGGGAATTGACAGAGCCGTTTAAACTGTGTATAATACGATACACATATGTACGTGCGGAAAAAACATACCACATAATGCGAATTATGTATGTAAGCTTGATTCGCGCGGAAGAATAGCAGTTCCCTCCAATCGATCAGACACAGCGTTTTTGACCAAACCGCTGTCAACCAAATAACAGCAGACCAATCCCCTCGCCCTTTACACCACCGGGGTTCGGAAGGGAATTGGAACCGTTTTATATGCGCCTGCGCCTTAGAGCCTGTGCCATGTATCGCTGTATGCGATAGTGGCGCAGGCTTTTTTATTTGGTGTCTTCGTTGATGAGGGAACAGAAAAAACGGGGTGAGAAAAATTGCAAGAAAAGCCTAAGCGGGAAGAATCCAAATCAGACCAGCGACGCTTTCTTTGCCCGGTGTGCGGCAAGCATACGGTGCTTTGGTTGCTGCCAACAACGGAAATCAAGGATTTGCCCATTAAATGTAAACGGTGTGGCAAAGAAAGTATGGTTAACATCTCGTCTGTGCCTGTGCCCTAGCGCCTGTGCCATAGATTACCCCAGGTAATCAGAGGTACGGGTTTTGCTTTTTAGGTGACAGTACAGAGGAACTGTTACAAACAGCAGACAGGGTGAAAAGTCAAAGAAACGTGCTTCTGTGCATGAATGGTTCTTTCCTTTCAGTCTGTCCGGTTCATCGGCAAGCGTAAACCGCTTGCAATATTTTGCAGGAAAATGTAGCAAATATTTACACGCGGGAGAGAGGAAGACAAAAAATGAAACGGGAAGAATTTCGCCAGAAGCTGATAGAAGGAACAATCCAAGTCATCGCCAGGGAAGGGCTGGATAAAGCTTCCACAAAACTAATCGGACAAACAACTTCCACAAACGAAGCGTACATATACCGCTGTTTCAATGACAAGGAGGACATGTTTGCCAAAGCATTCAATACATTGGATGAAGAGCTCCTTTCCAAAACCATGAAGCATGTGGAAGTGATGTATCAGGTCAACATGGCCTTCGAGCTTCGCTGCCGCAGTTACTTCTTTGCCATATGGGCTTTTCTCATTGGCAACCGCGACCGGTGTCTTGCTTATATGCAATACTTTTACTCGCCGTATTTTATAAAGTATTCCGCAGAGGATCACAAAAAGCGCTTTGCGCCCCTGGTAACCAAATTCCGGGCGGCTTTTAAAGATGAAGCGGATGTTTGGATGATCCTGAATCTTATATTGAATGTGGCCTTTGATTTCGCAGTGAAGGTGCATAACCACCAGATGCCGGATAGCGACGAGTATTCGGAACATGTTTTTCGTGTCATCTATGCCGCTGTGAAGCAATACTTTAGAAACAGTGAGGGGAGTGATTTTCCGGTATGAAAAAAGCGCTGAATATTGCCAAAACGGTTTTTCTGTGGCTGACCGTGCTGACTGCAGTGGCTATGATGGTGTTTACCATTGTTTCTGTAAATACCTTTAACCGAAACGACAGGAACCTTTTGGGGTATCGCTGCTATATTGTATTGTCTGATTCTATGTCTGCCACGGATTTTGACGCAGGAGATCTGGTGCTGGTGAAAGAGGTGGACCCCACCACCCTGAAAGAGGGCGACATCATCGCCTATCAATCCCAAAATGATGAGAATTACGGCGCAACGGTAACCCACAAAATTCGCGCCAAGACAAAAGATGCCAACGGCAACCCGGGTTTTATCACCTACGGTACCACCACCGGTGTGAATGATGAGACTGTTGTCACCTATCCCTTTATTTTAGGCAAGTACGAAATGGCCATTCCGGGCATGGGTACCTTCTTTCAGTTTTTGAAAACCCCCCAGGGATATATCGTGTGCATCCTGATCCCGTTTCTGCTGCTGATTCTCTATCAGGGTCTGAACTGCGTGAAGATATTTAAGATGTATCGATCTGAGCAAATGGCCCAGCTCCAGGCAGAGAAGGACGAACTGGAAGCCCAGAAGAAGCAGGCCGCGGACATGATGGCGGAGCTTCAGGCGCTGCGGGCGCAAATGGCAGCCCAAAGCCAACAAACCCCTGCCCCACAGCCAGCAGCCCCGGAACCTCCGGAGCCAAAGCTCGAAGATATCATAAACGAATTTACAAACAACGAGGAGGACAAATCATGAAAAAGTTCGGAAAATACGAAAAAATGCCCAACGGCGCAGAACCCAAGCAGCCGGCAGTAAAAAAAGCTTTGCTGCAAACCTATTTCGCCAGCCTGCTGTGCATGGTTCTGTGCGTGGCGATGCTCTTTGGCACCACCTTTGCCTGGTTTACCAGTGAGGTAACCAACAGCGGCAACGAGATCTATATCGGTACGCTGGATGTAGACCTGTTGAAGCAGAACAAGGAGGATAACAGCTGGCCTTCTCTTGATTCCGCTGCCGGAAGCACTGCCAAACTATTTGACGGTAATGTGCGCTGGGAACCCGGCTACACCGCTATGGAAACCATTAAGGTGGTAAATAAAGGCGATTTGGCCTTTAATTATGACTTAAAACTTACAAATGGAAAAATAAACGATAAAGAGGATTATGCAACCTTGCTTGAGGTGGCGAAGAACTTCGTGGTATATGTTCACGCCGGTGCATTTACTGCCAGCGATCCCAAGCCCGCCTCCTTTGCGGATATCAAGGCTAGCGCGGCAGCGGAGAACGGCGCATGGCATGCGGTGCGGTTGGGCGAGAACCCTGCCACTTTAGCCGACATTCTGACAAGAGGGCTCTCTGTGATCAGCGGCAGTATGGAAGAAGTACGTGCCGATGCAACCAATCCGAATGCCACACTGCCCGGCCCCAATGACAGCAAGTCTACCGAGCATACATATGTAATTGCCCTGCACATGAAGGAAGATACCACCGCGGAAGTGATGGGTCATAAGATCAGTCTGAACGTGAAACTGACTGCATATCAGCGCACCTACGAGAGCGATACCTTTGACAATCAGTATGATGCCGGTGCAAATGATAAGATTCCTACTATTGCGCCCGTGAATCAGACAGTCGTCGCTTATGATCTCGGCAATTTCAACAATGAGCTTTATGATGGCCCTATGGATGTCTACACCTTTGACGCTGCCGATTTTCAGGATGCATATCCTGTAGAAGATTACAAGGATTGGCTGTGCGATTTCTACGTTTCCACAGATGCACCATTGGACACAGGCCTAATGTTGGTTGGTCATTATCCTTCTTTTAGTGAAAAATGGTTGGGTTTTTATGCTCCTGAAAGCACAGAGGCGTATCCGCCCACTCCGCTATTGGGTACTGTGACCAATGGTGGCGTAAGTAACTGGACTTATTCCGATATTTGCGAATTCGTTCAAGTTTTCAAATGTGGTTTGATTGATTCGGAGAGCAAAAATACCGGCACCAAGGTTACTGTTGATCTGCGTATGATCGACCCTGCTAATAGCGAAAATGTAATCGTCGTGACCAGAATTGTTGTTAAGTTGAATGCCAACTAATATGCAGCAGGAAAAACCCTAAAGTACGCAAGCGATTTAATTAATAGGAAAGGAGCTGCTGCCTATGCAGATGCCGAAAAAGGCAAAAAAGGTCTTAGACAGCGTGTCCCTTGTGCTGGTTCTTTTGGTGGTGCTCTTCGCCCTGTTCCTGATGGGTTCCCGGTTGGTGGGTCTGCAGGTATTTCACATTGTTTCCCCCAGCATGGAGCCCACCTACAGCGTGGGTGATCTGATTTACGTCAAAACCGTGGATCCGGACAGTGTGAAAGTGGGTGACCCCATTACCTTCGTGCTGAACGAAGATTTAATGGTGGCGACCCACCGGGTGGTGGCGATCGACAGCGGAAACCGTCAGTTTACCACCAAAGGCGATGCCAACAAAACAGAAGATGCCGCTCCCGTGCATTTTAACAATCTGATCGGCGTGCCGGTATTCTCTATCCCTCTGCTGGGGTATGTGTCCGCTTATATTCAGAGCCCGCCGGGTATGTATATTGCCATCGGCTTCGGCGCAGCGCTGCTTGGCATCGTATTTTTGCCGGATCTTCTGGCAAAAAAGAACAAAAAAGAAGAAACAGAATAAACAGTAAATTGTTTTCACAATCGTGGACGGGCGCGCTGTCCACGATTCTGAAATAAGAATTTCAGAAGAAAGGAGGAAAAGCAAATGAGCAAGAAAAAACTACTTTCTCTGGCAGTTGTAGCCATTATGATTGCCATTCTGTCCTTTGGCTCTCTGGC
>JAZOUU010000038.1:0-8913 GCA_045658365.1 Faecousia sp.
CGACGCTTGCCCCACTCATCGATGTTGGACAGAGTACCCTCCGCCTCCACCATTGCCTTGAACTTCTCTACAAGTGCTGCGATGCCCTCTTCGCCCTGTGCGGGGTCGATGATGTAGAGCACCTCGTACTTACCGGTGATCTTAGCCATGTTGTTTGCACCTCCTTTTGGACTTTTGGCCCACGCTGCGTGCGTGAGCAAGGATTGCCTGTTTACAGGCTTGTGTATTATATCCGATTGAATTTTATTTGTCAAGGATAAATCTTCAAAAAAGTTCTAAATATTTCAATAATTCCCGGGTTTTGAGAAAATATAATGAAGATAAGATCCCGTCCCTTTGAGCATTTACAAAACTAGGAAAATGCAATTTGCCGATTGTATTTTTTGTCGATATTTGGTATAATGAATCCCAAAGAATGGCTTGCTTCGCAGCCGCTCGAGAAAGGATGACCCGATTATGAAACGATTTTTACCGCTACTGTTAGTTCTGATGATGCTGCTGACTGCCTGTTCCCAACCGGCAGAGCCCTCACAGCCTTCCTCACCGTCTACAGAGGCGTCCTCTTCCACCGCAGAATCTTCTAAGCCTACGGAAACCACCGGCCAGGCAGAAACATCTCAGCCGGAGGATACAACGGCTGCTCAGATCCCGCTGGACTATCAAAATCCTTTGAGTGGACAGCCTTTGGCAGAGCCCTATGTGGGCCGCCCTGTGGCAGTAATGCTGAACAATATTAAGGCTGCGATGCCCCAGCATGGTGTCAGCCAGGCAGATATTCTCTATGAGGTGCTGGCGGAGGGCGGAATTACCCGTTGTCTGGGCCTTTTCAGTGATGTTTCTGCGGTAGCAAAGCTGGGCTCTGTCCGCAGCGCCCGCAAATATTTTGTAGAACTGGCCCAGGGCTATAGCGCGCTGTACGCTCACTTTGGTGGAAGCGACGAGGCGCTGCAATATATCAAAAATCAAAAAGTGCCGAGCCTAAACGGCATGGAAGGAGAACGGTATTTTTACCAGGATAGGGACCGGTTGAATTCCGGTTATTCTTCGGAGCATACCTGGTTTACGTCGGGACAGCAGCTTCTGAATTATGCGGAAGCCCGGAAGTATGCCACAGCTTATTCCGAAACACCCAGCTACAATATGACCTTTGATGACGAAAAGGTGATCGTAGGAGAAAAGGGCGAAAAAATCGTCGTATATTTCAATCAGGGCGGCAAGCCCGGAAGCTATACCAAGTCCACTACCTTAACCTACGATGCAGCCACAAAAACCTACTTTGCTGCGCAGCACGGCGGAGCATACATAGACGGCAACACCAAGGAAACCATTTCCTTCCGGAATGTGGTGGTGCTGCGGGCGAGTACCGTTACCCAGAGCGACGGCTCGCACCTGACCATTAAAACAACCGGCACCGGCACGGGCTATTTCGCCTGTAACGGCCAGCTGGTACCCATCAAGTGGAGCAGAGCCAGCGTCAACGATCCCTTTACCTACACCTTGGAAAACGGAAATCCCGTAACCTTTGGCGTAGGCAGCACCTACGTAGCAGTGATCCCCACCAACGCAACGGTGAACTATCAATAATCAAACCCGGAGACACCCTCGTTATGGGGGTGTCTTCTTTTATAAAAATGCGGGGCTGCCGATGTGTTTCGGCAGCCCCTTTATCAAGAGGAAAGAAAATGAAGAAACAAGGTTAGCCCAGGTTCAGAAATGCCATGGGATCCATGGGCTCATCGTTATGGGTTACGCTGAAATGCACATGGTCGCCAATCGCCGATTCCAGCAGAGCGGTATTGCCCACAGTACCGATGGCCTGCCCGAGAGTTACCGTGTCACCGGCGGAAACATTCAGTTCTGCTCCGAGACTGGAATATTTGGTCACATAGCCGTCAGCATGACGGATGACCACAGTAGTGCCCATGGTTTCGTCTACATAGGTGGTGTAGACCGTGCCATCTGCGGCGGCGCATACCTGGGTCTGGGGATCTGCAGCAATATCAATGCCGTTGTGAACCCGCCAATCCCGGGTGGTTGGGTTATAGCTCAGACAGTCCATGGCATATCCCGCCACAGTCTGGCCGGAAACCGGCATGCCGGTCTTCATAGGCACTTTGGGCGGCTTGGTAGCGGGCGTGTCTTCTCCGCCCTGATTGGGCAGGGTGGGTTGGGTCGCCACAGCCGCCACGTTGTCATCCGTGCCCAACACATCCAATGTGGGGCTTTGCAGCTGGGGTTTGTCTTGATTTGCATTACGGTAATACAGATAGCCGGAAATCCCGATGGCAACAGCGCATAGGATCAGGGCTATGTAGTAGCCCCGTGTGCCAAAACCGTTGCCGGTTGTTTTTTTGCTTTTCATATAAGCACCTCCGAGGCTGAGTATTGCCAGCTTTGAAAGGATTTAAACAGTCCCCAAAAACTTTTTCCTGTAAATGCAGTTTCTGCCAAAAGAAATATTTTTTCAAACGCATTGACATTGGTCGATTTTTCGTTATAGTTATAGTTGTCATATTTTGACGTAAAGATATGAAAGAAACGGGGGAGGATAATGTCCAAAGAACTCATCAGGCTCCGGGACCTATCCATGGAGTTCGACGGGGAGCGTATACTCGACAGCATCAATCTCTATATCAACGATAAGGAATTTTTAACCTTGCTTGGCCCTTCCGGCTGCGGCAAGACCACTACGCTGAGGATTATCGGCGGCTTTTTGACGCCCACATCCGGTACAGTGACCTTTGACGGAACATGTATCAACGACGTGCCTCCCTATGAACGGCAGATCAACACCGTGTTCCAGAGATATGCACTGTTCCCCCATTTGAATGTGTTTGACAATATCGCATTCGGCCTGCGCGTGGCAAAGCTTCCTAAGGAAGAGATCACGGAGAGAGTAAATCAAATGCTGGAGATCGTCAGCCTGAAGGGCTACGGCCACCGGCGGATCGGCTCGTTGTCCGGCGGGCAGCAGCAGCGTGTAGCCATTGCAAGAGCTCTGGTAAACCGACCCAAGGTTCTGCTTTTGGACGAACCTTTGGGCGCTTTGGATCTGCGTTTGCGCAAGGATATGCAGATTGAACTGAAGCGGATTCAGCAGGCTATGGGCATCACCTTTGTCTATGTGACCCATGACCAGGAAGAGGCCCTTTCCATGTCCGATACCGTTGTGGTTATGGACAAAGGCCGGATCCAGCAGATCGGAAGACCGGAAGATATATATAATGAGCCGAAGAACGCCTTTGTGGCGGATTTCATCGGCGAAAGTAACATCCTCGACGGCGTGATGCTGGAGGATTTCAAAGTGCGCTTTTTTGGAAGAACCTTTGAGTGTGTGGATAAGGGGTTTGCCCCCAATGAAAGTGTGGACGTGGTCATCCGCCCCGAGGATATTGACATTGTTCCTGCGGACCAGGGTCATCTGGTAGGCACGGTCACCTCCGTCACCTTTAAGGGACTGAACTACGATATTATTGTGGAGTTCAAAGGCTTCAAGTGGCTGATCCAGACCACGGATTTCCAGCCTGTGGGCGCCACCATTGGCATTTTGCTGAACCCCGAAGATATTCACATTATGAAGAAGAGTGAATATTCCGGCATGTTCGGCGACTACAGCTCCTACTCTGCCGAGTACGATGAACTGACGGAGGATGCCGGCGATGAGGAAGAATAAGTCAATTCTGCTCAGTGTTCCTTACATTGCCTGGATGCTGCTGTTCACCCTGATCCCCCTGGGTGTGGTGGCATATTATGCTCTGACAGACCCGGATACCGGCGCATTTACCTGGGGTAATATTTCACAGCTGGGTACCTATTTGCCGGTTTTCGGCCGTTCCATCGGCTATTCGGTGATTTCCACCTTTCTGTGCCTGCTGCTGGGCTATCCTGTGGCTTATTATATTGCCCACCGGGGCCCCTTGGCGCAGAAGCTGCTTTATATGCTGGTGATGCTGCCCATGTGCATGAGCTTCTTGCTGCGGACATTGGCGTGGGTGGGTTTGCTGCAGGACACCGGCATTATTAACAATTTTCTGGAATCTGTGGGCCTTGCCCGGGTGTCGCTGATCCGCACCCCCGGCGCGGTGGTGTTGGGCATGGTCTACAACTATTTACCCTATATGATTCTGCCGCTTTATGCCATCATCGTCAAAATTGACAATCGGCTCATTGAGGCAGCGGAGGATCTGGGCTGCCGGCCTGTGGCCACCTTCTGCAAGGTGGTGCTGCCCCTGTCCATGCCCGGAATCGTGTCCGGTGTGACCATGGTCTTTGTGCCTGCGGTGTCCACCTTCTACATTTCCCAAAAGCTGGGCGGCACGGAAATGCTCATCGGCGACGTGATCGAGCGGATGTTCAAGCAGGGCAATAATGCCAATTTGGGCGCGGCCTTAAGCTTGCTGCTGATGATTTTGGTGTTTGTCTGTACCGGCATTATGAACAAGCTGACGGACTCCGACGGAGAGGATGTGGTGGTAGTATGAAAAAAGCGAACCGCATCATTACCGTACTGATTTTTGTGTTTTTGTATGCCCCCATGCTGGTGCTGATCGTAGGTTCTTTCAATGAAGGAAAGAGTCTGGCAAGATTTGACGGCTTCACCTTTGGGCAGTATGCAGAGCTGTTTCGGGACAAGGATTTGCTCCGCCTGCTGGGGAATTCCGTTCTGATTTCCATTTTGGCCAGCGGCATCGCCACCGTGTTCGGCACTGTGGCGGCAGTGGGTATTTGCAGTTTGAAGCCCAGAATGCGACGTTTGGTCATGCATTTGACGGACATTCCCATGACCAACCCGGATATTGTCACGGGCATCTCCCTGTCGCTGCTGTTCATCTTCGTTGGCTCGAAGATGTTTGGCCAGCAGGACAGCCTGACCTTCTGGACCTTGCTGATCGCTCACATTACCTTCAATTTGCCATATGTGATTTTGAATGTGATGCCCAAGCTGAGCCAAATGGACAGATCCTTGACGGATGCGGCTATGGATCTGGGCTGCACGCCTATTCAGTCCTTTTTCAAGGTGACGCTGCACGAAATCATGCCCGGCGTGGTGGCAGGCGCCATTATGGCCTTTACCATGAGCCTGGACGATTTCGTCATCAGCTATTTCGTGTCCGGTATGGACTTTGTCACTTTGCCGGTGGAGATTTACAGCTACACCAAAAAGCCCATTCCACCGAAAATTTACGCCATGTTTACATTGCTGTTCCTGCTGATTCTGGTGCTGATGATTATCATGAATCTGCTGCAGCTGCGGTCGGATAAGAAGAAAGTGCAGGTGCAAAAATGAGAAAAATCTTTGCATTTGTTATGGCTTTGGCCTTGGTGTTGGGCAGCAGCTTGCCGGTTCGCGGCGCCCAGGAGTATGTACCGGAGGGGAAGATCACCCTGAACGTGTACAACTGGGGACAGTATATTGCCGATGGCAGCGATGGCTCTGTGGACATTATCGCCGCTTTTGAGGAACGTTACCCCAATATCGATGTGAATTATTCCACCTATGACTCCAATGAAATCATGTATACCAAGCTGGCTGCCGGCGGTATTACTGTGGATGTGATTATCCCCTCGGATTATATGGTGGCCCGGATGATCGAAGAGGATATGCTTTTGGAGCTGAATTTCGACCATATCCCCAATTATCGGCACATCGACGAGAATTTCAAGGGCATGCCCCATGACCCGGAAAACAAATATTCCGTACCCTATACCTGGGGCACGGTGGGCATCATCTATAATTCCAAGTATGTGGACGAAGAAGATCTGGTGGGCTGGGAGCTGTTGTGGAACGAAAAGTATGCGGATAAGATCCTCATGTTTGACAATTCCCGGGATGCTTTCGGCATCGCTGCCTACCTGCTGGGCTACGACGTCAATACCACGGACGAAGAAGAACTGCGCGCCTGTGCTGATATATTGGCTCAGCAGGAGCCGGTGGTTCAGCAGTATGTCATGGATCAGATTTATGATCTCATGGAAAATGAGGAGGCCTGGATTGCGCCTTACTACGTGGGCGATTACATGACCATGGCGGCGGAAAATGAGGATCTTTGCTTCTATCTGCCGGAAAATCAAGGCTTTAATTTGTTTGTGGATGCCATGTGTATTCCAAAATGCGCCCAGCAGAAGGAAGCTGCGGAGCTGTTTATCAACTTCCTGTGTGAGCCGGAAATTGCAGCGGCCAATATGGACTGGGTGGGTTATAGCGTACCCCTGTCCGCGGCCAAGGAATTTATGGACCCGGAATTGGTGGAAGATCCCATTCTGTATCCCAGCGATGAAGTGCTGTCTCACGGCACGGCCTATGCCAATTTAGACCCATCCGTGACCCGGTTTGTGGAGGGCCTGTTCCTGGAGGTACGAATCCGCAATGCTTCCCAGGACACGACCCAGACGGTCATGCGTTGGGGCGGCATTGCCCTGGTGGCTGCCGGCCTGGTATGGGCAGGTGTTTACAGCGTGAAAACCCTGAGAAGAAAACGGAAAACAAGCTAAAAAATCGGCTGCCCATCGGGCACCCGATTTTTCTTTAGTTTTGTTCTTGACCGGGGTTGGGTGTACGGGCGCTGGTGCGTCCTTCGGGACAAATCTCGCCCACAGCGGTAAGGGAGCGCTTCGTCAGCGCAGGGCCTACCAATTCGTAAATCAAAACCGCAAAGAGAACTACGTTTCGGGTCAATTCTCCGCCGGGCAAGGTGGCGGCGGTCAGTGCCATGCCCAGAGCCACACCGGCCTGGGGCAGCAAGGTGATGCCCAGATGATTGGTAATGGGGTGAGGCTGGGAAGTCAGCCGGCAGCTGAGATTGGAGCCGTAGTATTTGCCTGCGGAACGGGCAAGGATATAAATCACACCCACCAGCAGCGTGATGGGGCTTGCCAGCACCTGCAGATCCAGCTCTGCGCCGGAGATGACGAAAAACAGCACGTTCAGCGGGGTCGTCCAGCTTTCAATACGGCCCATCAATTCTTCCGAGGTGGGGCAGATGTTGCAGAAAATCGTGCCGGTCATCATGCACACCAAAAGCAGGGAGAAACCGCAATGGATGGGGCCGATCTGGAACTTCAGCATGGAAAGGCCTACGGTCAGCAGCACAAAGGCCACGGAAACGGTCATACGCTTACTGCGGGAGTGGAAGAACTGTTCCACCCGGTTCAAAAGGTAACCCATGACGCTGCCCAGCGCAAGGGACAGCACGATTTCCACCAAGGGTTCTACTACCACACCCAGGATGCTTGCCTGACCGTTGGCCAGGGCGGAAGCCACGCCGAAGGAGGCGGAGAACAGCAGCAGACCCACTGCATCGTCGATGGCGACCACCAACAGCAGAAGTTTGGTCATGGGGCCGTCGGCCTTGTATTGCCGTACTACCATGAGGGTGGCGGCAGGGGCGGTGGCGGAAGCAATGGCGCCCAGCACGATGGCGCAGGGCAGGGAGATGACTTGGGGGAAGCACAGGTGCAGCGCAATCAGAACAATGTCCACCAGTACGGTGGTGATGACCGCCTGCAAAATACCAATGGTGATGGCCTTGACACCGGTGGCCTTCAACTGGCTCAGCCGGAATTCATTGCCGATGGTAAAGGCGATGAAGCCCAGAGCGGTCTGCGTAAGAACACTTAACGTTTCCACCTGCGCTAAAGACTGAAAACCGAAACCGGGAATTTTCAGTGCGCCCAGGAAGAAAGGTCCTAGCAGCAGGCCTGCCACCAGATAAGCGGTAACCGCAGGCAGGTTGATCAGCTTGGTAAGCCGGGACAGCATCAGTCCGCCAACCAAGGCAACCGCCAGGCAGATCAGATAGATTTCCATAAAAAAGCCTTCTCTCTACATTCTTTTCCGTGGCGTATCATACCACCATTTTTTGCAGTATGCAAGAGGAATAAGTAATAAATAAGAAAAATTTTTGGAGAGTAGGGAGGCTTGTTTATCTGCTAAAAAATCCCTCCGTTTTTGGAGGGATTTGGGTTATTTCAGGAAACGCTCCTTCAGCGCGTCGAAGGATTCTTCACTGATGACATGCTCAATTTTGCAGGCGTCCTCCGCGGCGGTGGCTTCGCTGACACCCATGGAAGTGAGCAGTCGGGTCAAAACCATGTGCCGCTCAAAAATCTTGTGAGCCAAGTCCAGTCCGGATTCCGTCAGTGTCAGGAAACCGTCTTTGTCGGTGGTGACATAGCCGGCCTGCTTCAAAATGCCCATGGCCCGGCTGACACTGGGTTTGGAATACCCCATGTGGTCGGCCACGTCAATGCTGCGGACGCAGGAGCTTTTCTGGGACAGGATGTAAATGGTTTCCAGGTACATTTCACCGGATTCCTGCAGATGCATGACGAGACCTCCTAAAGAAACAGTATAAAAGTATCTTACCATATCCTTATTGGATTTGCAAGTGCTGCAAAAATTGGAAAAAAGTGAAAAAATTTATCAAATAACCCTTGACAAAACGGAAGATAACACGTATGATATCCAGGAAGTTAGCCGAGGCTAATTGGTTTTTTAGCCGAGCAGTTAGCATAGACTAATCGTAACCGGGGAGGGATACGATGAAAACATTAAAAGATGCGAAGGTAGGGCAGACTGTGACCGTGGTAAAGCTCCACGGCGAGGGCGCTGTCCGTCGCAGAATTATGGATATGGGCATTACCAAGGGTGTGGAGATTTTTATCCGAAAGGTGGCCCCTTTGGGAGATCCCATTGAGGTCAATGTCCGGGGCTACGAGCTTTCCTTGCGGAAAGCCGACGGCGAAATGGTAGAAGTGGTTTGAAAGTGAGGGATTTCCCATGAATGTAAAAATTGCATTGGCAGGCAATCCGAACTGCGGTAAAACCACGCTGTTTAATATTCTTACCGGGTCGAATCAATACGTAGGCAACTGGCCCGGCGTGACGGTGGAAAAGAAAGAGGGCGCGCTGAA
>JAZOUU010000039.1:0-1656 GCA_045658365.1 Faecousia sp.
TGCGTTTTTCAGCTTTTCTGCCTGGTCGGCGGTGGCAAGGGCATCGATGATTTCGTCCAGCGCGCCATCCATCACAGCGTCGATCTTATACAGCGTCAGTCCCACTCGGTGATCGGTGACCCGGCCCTGGGGGAAATTGTAGGTGCGGATCCGCTCGTTGCGCATGCCGGTACCCACCTGGGAGCGGCGCATGCCGGTGACTTCCGAGGAAATCCGCTCCTGCTCGATCTCATAGAGCTTACTGGCCAGCATCCGCATACATTTTTCCCGGTTTTGCTGCTGACTCCGTTCCTCCTGACAGGCAACCACGATGCCCGAGGGCTTGTGGATCAGCCGAACGGCGGAGCTGGTCTTATTCACATGCTGACCGCCGGCGCCGGAGGCCCGATACACCTGCATTTCGATGTCCGCCGGATTGATTTGCACGTCCATCTCTTCCATTTCCGGCAGCACGGCTACCGTGGCTGTGGAGGTATGCACCCGACCGCCGGATTCGGTTTCCGGCACTCGCTGCACCCGATGGACACCGGATTCGTACTTCATCCGGGAGTAAGCCCCCCGTCCGTTGATGACGAAATCCGCTTCCTTTACGCCCCCAAGCTCCGTATCGTTGTAGTTCAAAAGCTCAATGCTCCAGCCCTTCTGGGCGGCGTACATGGAGTACATTCGGAACAGACTGTGGGCAAACAGAGCGCTTTCCTCTCCACCTACGCCGCCCCGGATCTCCACGATGACGCTTTTTTCGTCGTTGGGGTCTTTGGGCAGCAGGAGAATTTGCAGTTGGCGGTACAATTCTTCGCTGGCAGATTTGGCATTTTGGAAGGTCTCCTGGCAAAATTCCTTCATTTCCGGGTCGCTCATTAACGCTTGGGCATCCTGCATTTCCTGCAGAGCATCCATGTAGCGGTGGTAGGTCTCCACAATGGGCTGCAGGTCATTTTTTTCGCGCAGGAGCGCTGCGGCCTTTTTCGGGTCGGCATAAAAATCCGGCTGCTCCGACTTGGCGCAAAGCTCTTCGTATCGATTGGCAACCGCGGTCAATTTATCAAGCATGGAAAGACTCCTAATTGGTACAATTTTCATTATTATACCAATTTTCTGTGAAAAAGTAAAGGTGGGAAAGAAATAACCCTGCAAGGTAACACACCAAAGGCCCCCTCTGACGAGGGGGCTGGATTTTGCGAAGCAAAAGACTGGGGGAGAGAATGTTCTCTTCTTGCTTCTCTCCCTCCGGCAAAAATCAAATAGATTTTTGCCACCTCCCTCATCAGAGGGAGGCTTTCTGCTGGGTTGGACTGGGCATAGCGAAAGCTTTTTGGAATCACCGGCACAGCCGGTGGTTTTCTTTATACAAAAAGCCGCTGCCCGATTGGGCAGCGGCTGAAATATTCTCTTTCGGCTGAATTACAGCAGAGTGGAGAAGTGCTTGATGGTGCGGACCATCTGAGAAACGTAGGAGTTCTCGTTGTCGTACCAGGAAACAACCTGAACCTGGGTCATGCCGCCGGGCAGCTTGTTGACCATGGTCTGAGTAGCGTCGAACAGGGAGCCGAAGGTCATGCCGATGATGTCGGAGGACACGATCTCGTCTTCGGTGTAGCCGTAGGACTCGGTGGTAGCAGCCTTCATGGCAGCGTTGATCTCGTCCTTGGTGAC
>JAZOUU010000040.1:0-1077 GCA_045658365.1 Faecousia sp.
GGCGGTGCGGATCATTCCCGCTCCCGGCAAGGTAGTAGGAGATCGGGTGGAAATGGGCGGATTGCTGGGCAGCGCGCCGGTGATGCCGGTGCATGGGGAATCCGCAGCGGACTTTATCGCCAGAGGCGGCAGAATCCCTGCCCCCATCCAGAGCCTGAAGAACTGAAAATCCAGCCTCTTGTGTTATCATAGGAAGCTCATAAACCGGAATTACTTGAAAGGGGAATGCAGATATGCCAGATAATCTTGCCAGCATTGTGCTCTTTTCTCTGATGTTTGGTCTTTGGCTGTGGGCGATGGTCAGGCTTTTGCTCAAAGGGATAAAAACCAAACATGCGCCTGTCAAAACAGTAAAAGCCATTGTTGTCGATAAGCAGATTATTGAAACCTTCTCAAAATACTCCAGGAATATGAAACACGAGAAGTATGTCATCGTCTTCTCTGTGAACGGAAAGAAGAAGTCTTTTTATGTTTCCCAATTCTCCTACGGTGGTTATCATGTGAATGAGGAAGGCATGCTCACATACAAGGGTGACAAGTTGATTGATTTTAAGTGAATTCCAATAATAACAGCCGCCGGTCATTAGGTCGGCGGCTGTGCTATTTTGCGTCATATTGGGGAGCGAAACCGGGTAATCACAGAAATACTTGATTTCTGTCTGTCATTGGAGTATAATTATTATTAGGTGAAATTGAATTTGACAAAGGAGTGTGCCGGCTATGAAAAAAGCGATTATCCCTATCGTAATAGGTGTTCTTCTCATTAGCTTCCTCGTGTCGGTTCCGCTGGTTAACGACCTCTCGGCAAAGAATGTTGCGAAACAACTTACGGAAATACCCCTTCCGGATAACACGGAGATAGTTGAATCCCTATCCAAGGCTGGCAAACTTGTCGGAAACGGCAATGGTATGCAGTATTTCGGTGCTATGCTGATTAGGAGCGAACAAACACTTGAAGAACTGACGATCTATTATTCACACATACTCCCTGATGCTGTTGTAAAGGAACAAAGAACACATAGAATTGAGTGTGTGGAACATAGGGAACTTTCCTTTCAGACACATGTCGCTGATACT
>JAZOUU010000041.1:0-1242 GCA_045658365.1 Faecousia sp.
GCCAACATGAAGGCTATCGAAGCCGGTATCAAGGTCTACAACCGTACCAACGGCAAGCCCATCGTTAACTCTGCTGACGCCGGCTCCCGTATCGGCTACATCGACCTGGCTGCCGCCAACGACGCTATCTGTATCGCTCTGTGCTCCGCTGACGGTATCGCTAAGGATAACGCTGAGCGCGAGATGCACTGCGACAACATGCTGGAGCGTGGCCTGTCCCTGGGTATGACTTCCGACGACCTGTGGTTCGACCCCCTGTTCCTGGTTGTTAAGGGTATGCAGGACAAGCAGATGGAAGTTCTGGAAGCCATCAAGATGTTCTCCGACAAGGGCCTGAAGTCCACCGGTGGTCTGTCCAACAACTCCAACGGCGCTCCCAAGGAAGTCCGTCCCATCATGGACGCAACTCTGGTTGCAATGTGCATGATGCAGGGTCTGACCTCCGCTATCGTTAACCCCAACGATCGCCGCCTGATGGAGACCATCAAGTCTTGCGACATCTTCAAGAACAACGTTCTGTACTCCGACTCCTACCTGGATCTGTAATTCAGAACAAATTGCATAATCTTCGTACCGGGAAGGCAAATGCCTTCCCGGTATTTTTTCGGTCTAAAATAATTTTGTATCGCTAAATATATATCGATAATTTGGTAGACGTATGTTGACAACTGATGGACACCAGTGAATAATTTATATAGGAGTTCTATACTCCGCACAGAAAATCCCACGAATCGGAGTTTGTTATGAATCAAAAGATGTCGCTGGCCGGGTGCAGCTTTGGCATTCTGGGTGACAGTTACTCAACTTTCCAGGGGTACATTCCGGAGAAACAGGCGTGCTACTATCCCAGCACCAATGTGGCTGATGTTTTGCAGGTAGAGGATACCTGGTGGCATCAGCTGATGGTGCGCCATGGCATGAAGCTGCTGGTCAACGATAGCTATTCCGGTGCCACTGTTTGCACCAATACCCGGGATGGTCAGCCCTTTTCTTCGGCCTTTACGGAGCGGGCAAAGAAATCCTTTTCCGCAGAGCAAACCCTTGACTACATAATTGTGTTCGGTGGCACCAACGACAGTTGGCTGAAACGCACTGTGGGCCAACCGAAGTTTGCCGATTGGACGGAGGAAGACCTTTTCCAGGTTCTGCCTGCCTATTGCTTTGTGTTAGACCATATCACCAGGCATAACCCCCGGTCTAAGGTGGTTGCGGTGCTGAACACCGGCCTGAATCCGGTGATGC
>JAZOUU010000042.1:0-6345 GCA_045658365.1 Faecousia sp.
GCTCTCCGGCCATGACCAGATCATCGTCGAACATCTCCCGAATTACCCCGGGGATCTGAAGGGCGCACTCTTCTCTGCAGGCATCCTCACAGACTTCCCGCACCCGGGAACTGAGGACCATGGGGTCAAGAACTTCCACCACAGCGGTGGGGCGATTGGCGTAGCGGCGGGGCATGCCGTCGGCTTCGCATAGCCGGGTATCGCTGCGGTAGATGTGGGCGCGGCTGTCTTCCCCGCACAAAACGGCCCGTTTTGTGAATACGGCCAGACCGTACAGGGCGGCAGGCCGGGAATTGCCCACAGTGCCGTCGGCCAAAATGCGGTAATAGAAGGTTACATCAATGCAGTAGTGGTTGCGGTCAAAGGCTACCGGCTCTACATCAATATATGTGTAAAGTAATTCCGCGCAGCGCACCTTTGCGGCGGCGCAGGAGTCCAAAAGGCTTTGAGAACCTCTGGTCAAATAGACACGCAGGTCTTCAATACAGTCCTTGTCGCGGCAGCTGTCGGTGATTTTTCTGGTGTGAATGGACATGGCATGCTGCAGATCCTGAGGATTGCAGCGCAGGGTGTCCTGACAGTTTTCAGACATAATTGATACCTCCCGATATCAGATGGGATCAAGCAAAATGCTTACAGGACAGTTTATGCAATCCTCCCACGAAAGTGCAGAAAAAGGGCTGCAGACCACGCTGCAGCCCAAAAATATCATCGGAATCGGTAGGTGGTTTTCGAGCGGTAGAGGGTTCCGGCGGGGGTGAAAGGCTGTTTCCATTCGGGCCGGTTCACAGAGTCCGGATAAAACTGGGTTTCAAGACATATACCGCCCCGGCGGCAGTAGGATACGCCTTCCTTGCCGGTTTCCCCAGCCAGATAGTTGCCGGAGTAAAACTGAATGCCGGGGCAGTCCGTGGACACCGCCATGGTGCGGCCGGATTCCGGGTCGCTGAGAATGGCGCAGGGAGAGGTGAAGACTTCAAAATTGTGGTCGTAGCCTCCCTGCAGAAGCAGCGCATCGTAATTTGCATCCAAA
Organism: Faecousia sp.; assembly: GCA_045658365.1. Classification (GTDB taxonomy): domain Bacteria; phylum Bacillota; class Clostridia; order Oscillospirales; family Oscillospiraceae; genus Faecousia. The sequence continues at coordinate 1,034 of JAZOUU010000042.1, forward strand.
TCCCTGCCAATGGGCTTGGGGACACGAAAATCCATGGGCGTTCCGCTGACACTGCGGATTTCCCCGGTGGGAATGGACAGCTCGTCGGCAGGAGTAAATACCCGGGCCGGCAGGGTGAGCATTTGGGACATGGCCTTTTCCGGCTGATGGTGGCCGGCCAAATTGAAATAGCTGTGGTTGGTAAAATTGAAGACCGTATCCTTATCGCAGATACCTGTGTAGCGAATCCGCAAGGTGGCATCCGCTTCCAGGACATAGGTGACCCGAATGGTTGCATTGCCGGGGAAGCCCTGGTCACCGTCGGGGCTGTCAAGCCGCAAGGTGATTTGATTTTCTTTCACTTCTTCCACTGACCAGAGCCGGTTTTTGAAGGCATTAGGCCCGCTGTGAAGATTATTGCGGTCGTTATCGTTGGGGGAGAGAGGATACATCCGACCACCTATGGAGAAGACGGCATTTTTAACGCGGTTGGCATTTCTGCCCACCACGGTTCCAAAAAAGGTATTGCTGGCAATGTAATCCTTGGGATCATCAAAGCCCAGAACCACATCGGCCATACGGCCGCTGCGGTCGGGGACGAACAGCCGAACAAGTGTAGCGCCCAGGTCAGATACCTCGGCGGTGAGACCGCCGCCGGTGAGGGCATATAAAAATGCTTCCCTGCCATCGGGCAGGTTGCCAAACTGTTTTTTCATAGAGCTTCCTTTCTTGGGGACGGAGAAAACGTACATAAACGGGATTATACAATATAGCGTTCCCGTTTTCAATGTTTTCCGACAGTTTTACAAAAATATTGGTGTTTTTCGCCAGATGTGGAGGAAGTTACCAAACGGCTAAAATACTATATATTGTGGTTAAAAATAAAAAAATACACATTATCTTGTAATTTCCTCTTGCAAAAACGAAAAAATGTTGTATAATAAATCCTGCACCGCAAAAGTGAGAATTCCCTTGTGAAGGAGGATATATATGAAAATCATTAAAAGAAACGGCGCGGAAGTGGTTTTTGACATTGAAAAGATCAAAAATGCGCTGACAAAGGCCAACGAGGCCGCGGACGAAAAAGTACGCATGACCCCGCTGCAGATCGAGCGGATCGCCCGGAGCGTGGAGATTTCCTGCGAAGAAATGGGCCGCAGCCCCTCTGTGGAGGAGATTCAGGACCTGGTGGAGAAGGCTATTATGGCGCATGGCGCCTTTGAAGTGGCCAAGGGATACATTACATACCGCTACACCCGCAGCCTGGTTCGGAAATCCAATACCACCGACGACCGGATTCTCAGTCTTATCGAATGCAACAACGAAGAAGTGAAGCAGGAAAATGCCAACAAGAACCCTACCATTAACGCGGTGCAGCGGGATTACATGGCAGGTGAGGTATCCAAGGATATTACCAGCCGGATTCTGCTGCCCCAGGAGGTGGTGCAGGCCCATGAAGCCGGCATTATCCACTTCCACGATTCCGATTATTTCGCCCAGCACATGCACAACTGCGATCTGGTGAATCTGGAGGACATGCTGCAAAACGGCACGGTCATTTCCGGCACGCTCATCGAAAAGCCACATTCTTTCTCTACCGCCTGCAATATCGCCACCCAAATTATTGCCCAGGTAGCCTCCAATCAATACGGCGGTCAGTCCATTAGTTTGACCCATCTGGCGCCTTTTGTGCAGGTCAGCCGGGAAAGAATCCGCAAAAATGTGGAAAAAGAAATGGAAACTTTTGGGGTGGAGGTTTGCGAGGAGAAAATCAATGAAGTGGTGGAGCAGCGGCTGCGCGATGAGGTCAGCCGAGGCGTCCAGACCATCCAGTATCAGGTGGTTACCCTGATGACCACGAATGGACAAGCGCCCTTTATCACTGTGTTTATGTATCTGAATGAAGCCAGAAATGAGCAGGAGAAGAAGGACCTGGCGTTGATCATCGAGGAAATGCTCCGTCAGCGCTATGAGGGCGTGAAGAACGAAAAGGGCGTGCGGATCACCCCTGCCTTCCCCAAACTGATTTATGTTCTGGAAGAGGATAATGTGACAGAGGATTCTCCCTACTGGTATCTGACCAAGCTGGCTGCCCAGTGCACTGCCAAGCGGATGGTGCCGGACTATATCAGCGAAAAGAAGATGCTGGAGCTGAAGGGCGACGTGTATGTATGCATGGGCTGCCGCTCCTTCCTGACACCGGACCGGTTCACCGATGCCGGGGTGGGGAATATCGCCAATGCGGGCAATTATGAGCCGGGCAAGCACAAATATTACGGCCGGTTCAATCAGGGTGTGGTTACCATCAACCTGCCGGACATCGCCCTGTCTTCCGGAAAGGATAAGGACAAGTTCTGGAAGATTTTTGACGAGCGTATGGAGCTGTGCCACAAAGCGCTGCTGTGCCGGCATGAACGCCTGAAGGGCACACTGTCCGATGCCGCCCCCATTTTGTGGCAGTACGGCGCGCTGGCCAGACTGGAAAAGGGCGAGCCCATCGACAAGCTGCTTTACGGCGGTTATTCCACTATTTCTCTGGGCTATGCAGGATTATATGAGTGCGTTAAGTACATGACCGGCCGCAGCCATACCGATCCGGAGGCAACGCCCTTTGCGCTGGAGATCATGGACGCCTTAAATGCCGCCTGCAAGAAGTGGAAGACTGAGAGCAATATTGACTTCTCCCTCTACGGCACGCCCCTGGAATCTACTACTTATAAGTTTGCCAAGTGCCTGCAAAAGCGGTTCGGTCTGATTCCCGGCATTACCGACAAGGGCTATATCACTAACTCTTACCACGTCCATGTGTCCGAGGAGATCGATGCCTTCACCAAGCTGGCCTTCGAGGCTCAGTTCCAGCATTTGAGCCCCGGCGGCGCCATCAGCTATATCGAAGTGCCCAACATGCAGCAGAACATCGATGCGGTTCTGGAGGTCATGCAGTTCATTTATGAGAATATCATCTATGCCGAGCTGAATACCAAGAGCGACTACTGCCAGGAGTGCGGTTTTGACGGGGAAATCGAGATCCGGGAAGATGACGGTAAGCTGATTTGGGTTTGCCCCCAGTGCGGCAACACGGACCAGAGCAAGATGAATGTGGCCCGCCGCACCTGCGGTTATATCGGTACGCAGTATTGGAATCAGGGACGCACTCAGGAAATCAAGGATCGGGTACTGCATTTGTAAAAAAAGAAAAGGGGACTGCCTTGGCAGCCCCCTTTTTAAGCAATGAGAAAATAGTTGCAATTGAGAATTATTTGAAGTAATATAAGGAAAAAGGAGGGATGGACATGGATAAACTGCCAGATAAGGAAGTATTGGAGCGGATCGCGGAGCTGTTTAAGGCCTTTGGTGATCCTACCAGGGTGCAGATTCTGTCCCTTCTTCAGGAGGAACTTTGTGTTAACGATATTGCCGAAGCGGTGGAACTGTCTCAGAGTGCCATTTCTCACCAACTCCGAATTTTGAAGCAGATGCATCTGATCAAGTATCGCCGGGAGGGCAAGAACCTCCTCTATTCTCTGGCGGATGACCATGTAAGAACCATTTTGGAAATGGGACTGGAACACGTTTTAGAGTAAAAAGCACCCGGTTCGGGTGCTTTTTTGTCGATGGAAAAAGTTTGTTAACTGCCGGAATCGGCGGAGATTCCCTTGAATCGGTCACGATCCTTTTTATATAATGCTTCCACGCCCCTGGGGCGGAATCACAAAAGAGAGGATCGGGCGCGAATGGGCAAAAATAAGTGGATTTTCGGAGGACTGGCAATACTTCTTGCGCTGTGGGTGGCAATCGGGAGAAACAGACCGGAAGACAGGGTCATAAATGTTTTTTCTCCCGTGGAGACCTCTGTGGAATCAGAATCGACTATCCCAAAAGTCTTGGAATTTCCCGTTGTGGTTTCCGGCACGGAACTGATCGTACAAAATATGGCCCAATACGAAGGCCCGTTTTTGGAAGCAGAGGATCAGGAACCTGTAGCCAGGGTGGCGGCTTTGATGATCTACAATCCGGGAAGCAAGATGATCTCCTCGGCAGAGCTGGTTTTGACCCAGGGAGGGCGAACCCTCCGGTTTTTCTTTACCTGTCTGCCGCCCCAGAGTCGGGTGCTGGTGCTGGAGAAAAACCGTCAGTTGTATTCTTCTGAGCCGGTACGCAGCTGCCTATGTCTGTCCTTCACCGAGGAAACGCCTCAGCCATCTTCCATACAGGTGACGGACAGCGAAAATGGGTTGGCAATCGTGAATTTCTACAATGAGGATAAGACCGTTACCTTATACTATAAGCAGTACATTACTGAGGGAGATTTTTATCTTGGCGGTGTTACAGGGCAGACCCTGGTGGAGCATTTGGCAGCGGGGGAGAGCCGCGAAATTTCAGCAGCGGGGTATGCCCCGGGATATTGCCGGATTGTGGCGGTAAAATTATCAAACTAGAAAACGAGGGGCGAGCAACGCTCCTCGTTAGAATTTGGCGCGGAGAATCGCTTCGCCGGCTTCGAGAATGCTTTTCGTGGCATCTCCCAGAGCTATGCGGAGCAGGGGAATTTCTGTTTGACTTCCGTGGGGGACGGACCAGGCGCCGGCATCCGTGCCGGCAGACAGCAGACCGCCCATTTCGGCAAAGCATTTGACGTTTTCAAGAGCGGAATCCAAGATGGCGGAAACAGCGGTTTCCGAAAAACGGCCGGTACCTTGCAGGTTACCCACGGTAGACAGGGTGGGGACCCAGACGGTGCCGGCATTTTTCATGGCAGCAAGGGAATCTTCGTCCAGATATGCGCCGTGCTCCACAGAATCCACTCCGGCAGCAGCGGCAAACTCTACGGTTCGGGCACCGTTGGCATGGGCCATGACGGAAAAACCTTCTTCGTGGGCAATATGGATCAGTTCCCGGATGATATCCGGGGGAAGACCCGCTTCCGAAAGAATGCCGAATTGATTAAAATCCATAAGGCCGGAAATCATGATTTTGATAAAGTCAGCGCCGTTTTGGCGGTGTTTTTGCACCAGGGCGGCGTAATCTTTCAACGTTTCATAGGTTTCCCCAATGAAGCTGCCGTAATGCCCTGCCATACAAAGGGGGGACAGTGGAGTGCGGTAGGTGATGCCATACTCCGGGGCAAGGGAGCGGGCGGTTTTACCTACGTTCCAGCGGTCACCGCCGTCCCGGAGATAGGTATATCCCAGAAATTGATAATGCTTCAAAACGCTGCGGATATAATTTTCATCCGGCCCGTTTGCATGGCGGGCGATGGCGCTGCGCCAGTCAATGCCGTCCAGCACCATATGGATATGACTGTCGGTATACATAAACGCCGCCTCCTTTTT
>JAZOUU010000043.1:0-5329 GCA_045658365.1 Faecousia sp.
TAAGTACCGGTAACGGTAGCGGTAGCAGAGCCGCCGTTGGAGGTAATGGTGTCATTGCCCTGTACAGGCTCAGCAGCAGTAGTGACAATCGCGTAGTTGGAGAAGTGCTCCAGGGTAGCGGTCATCTTGCCATCAGCAAAGGTTGCCTCGATCTGCTTAGAGGAAGTGCCCTCATCATTAACATACCAAAGCTGGTAGTCATTGGCAGTAGTATTGGGAGCCAGCTCGAAGGGAATCTCAATGGTAACAGTACCATCAAAGTCATGAAGGTCACTGCCACCTGCAAGCATTTCGGCAGAAATAACTTCCTTCACAGTACCCTTCTTAGCCAGTTCAGTTTCCTGAGCTGCTTCCAGAGTAGCGCCAGCCTTCACATCAACGAAGAGAGCGCCGCTTTCGCCGGCTACATTCTGAATGGCTGCAAGGAAGTCCGCATTCAGGGTAACCTTGCCTTCGCCGGTGGTAATGACCAGGGGCAGACCCTTGGTTTCCAGAGCATCCAGAACAGCTGCGGGCAGCTCGACACCGGAAACAGTGGGAACCTCCAGATCGACCTGGCCTTCAGAACCATTAACAACACCAGCGAAGTCGTCCTTCACGGTAGCCTTGCCGTCTTCGACATCGACCACAGAGGAGATGATCAGATCTTCTCTGTTGACCTTCTGAGTACCAGCTTCGTCAGCAAAGTAGGCATCATCGGTCTGGCAGTACCAGTGTTCCTTCATACCGGGGGTCGCACCATCAGGCTCAACTCTATCAACATGAGTCAGAGTGTGGCCTTCTTCCAATACGACATTACAGCCGTCGTTGGAGCAGACGATATCGGTAGCACAGTTGCCGTCGTCTTCAGGACGAACGTGATTAGCCTCACCCGCGATTTCGGTGCCACAGGCGCAGGTGTAACCAGTAGTGCAGTCAAAATCATCCTCAGCAGGAGCGTGTACGTGCACTTCTTGAGTAACCTCGTTCAGACTGTAGATATTGATGAGGGTGGAAGTGTCGCCGCTAGCAGGAGCTGTTGCCGAATAGGAGCTGTAGCCGATACGCAGAGCATTCCAAATATCACCCGTGCCGTTTGTAGTCTCAACGGATTCAGTAGTAGAGCAAATCAGAACGCCGTCACAGTATACATCCAGCTTGCCGTCTTCCTTAAAGACTGTCGTCAGCTTGAAGCGCTGACCAACGGTCTTACCCAGGGGGTACAGGGGGCTTCTGAATGTGTATTTGGCAATGTCAGCAATACCCAGAGCGAGGTTGCCCGTCTCGTCAACACGGTAGATAGAAATAATGGAGATTTCGTAATTAGCATCATCATCTGCATCATTACCTACCAGCATATAGTAGCCGTTGGCAGAGCGGCTCTGGTAGACAGAATAGGTGCTGAAGATGGGCATCTTAAGAATCTCGATGTCCTGAGAATAGATCTTCAGACCACCGGAAGCGAAAGACTTCTGAGAAATAGTGTGAGTACCCTTTTCTTTGTTGCTAACGTCGCTGGTAGCATCAAATGCATCCTGGCTGATGATTGCTGTGTAGCCATTAGGAGTCAGAGCAGAGCCGTACTTTGTCTCAAACTCAGAGATATTAATGGGAGTTTCAATGACATCATAATTGACATAGTCCAAAAAGCCTTCGAGTCCGCAACCGGTACACTTACCGTCTCTGCCAGGGGTATGCAGGCCGTCAGCTTCGCCATATTCCTGACCACAGCCGGTACATACAGCCTTATTGCTACAGGTAGCCTTGCCACCGGAATGCTCGTGAACTTCCTTGGTAACTACGTTCACGCTGAAGATTTCAATGTTGGTAGTAACATCGCCGTTTGCAGGAGCGGTTGCGCCGGTGGAGTTGTAGCCGTAACGCAGGGCATTCCAGGTAGGGGGTTGAGTATTTGTATACTCAACGGATTCAGTGGAATTGAACACCAGATTACCGTTACAGTAAATGTCCAGCTTGCCGTCTTCCTTGAAGACTGCCATCAGCTTGAAGCGTTGGCCAACCTTCACCCCCAGGGGGTGCAGGGTTGCAGCAAAAGTGTAACCACTATCCGCAATTGCAACAGAAAGGTTACCTTCCTCATCCACGCGGTAAATGGAAATTACAGTACACTCATAGGTAGAATCGTCGTTCGCATCATTACCGACCAGCATGTAAAGGCCGTTAGCAACACGGCTCTGAGCCATGGCATAGGAGGTAAAGATGGGCATGTTATTAATGCGGATATCCTGGGAGTAGATCTTTTCTCCCGCAGCTGCAAATGTCTTATTCGTCAGATAATGGTTTGTACCATCATCTTTGTTCGCAGTATCCATCTTTTCCTGAATCACAGTCGCGGTAGTAGTGTCAGTGCCCTTTTCCATGGCAGAGCCAGCCTTTGTAAAGGTAGAGAAGTCAATGGGAGTTTCTACAAGAGTGTATGTGGTATAGTCAATGAATCCAGTAGCCTGGCAGAGTGTGCAAACACCGTCATTGCCGGGGACATGGAGACCAAAATCGCCGTACTGCGCGCCGCAATCGGAGCAGACAGCCTGAGTAGAGCAGGTAGCAGTGCCGCCCTTGTGGACGTGCTCTACCTTTTCACCCAAGCTTATGCTGTTGAGGGTGATCTTAACATCCATGGGGACACTAGTATCAGTGGTCTTCGCCTCAGTGGAGCAGTAGCCGACACGCATCATAGATCTACGGCTCTTATCGCCGGCAGTATAGGCAACATCACTATAGGAAGCAATCAGATTGTCGTCACAGTAGACTTCCACCGAGTTGTCATCGCACCAGCGAACGATCAGCTTAAAGGCGTCGTCGCCAACCTTTTTGCCCAGAGGTTCAACATGATCCACAAAGGCATCACTGGTACCATCCTTAGCAACGCCGATATAGAGGTTACCCTCTTCATCGAGGCGCAGAATGTTGAACATCAGGTAGTCACCCGTGCCACTGACGTAATTACGCATGCAGGCTACATATAAACCGTTGGCTCGGTGAGTGCTAATAGCGCTGGCCGCATTAAACACGGGCATTTTTTCGATGTTGAGGTCCAAAACAACGTAATCGTCCTCTGTTGCACCGAAGACATACGTCTTATCTACTTTGGCCTCTGAAACCGCGGTGGTGGCATCCCAAACAGCGGAATTGCCGTTCACGGTAAGAACTTCTTCAGTGTCGGTTTCAACATAAGAGCTAAGGTCCTGCTTGGTTTCCTGGATATCGTATTTTACATCATCGATATCAAGGGTAACTGCATTGGCAGTCAGCACGGAGGCGGGCAGTAATCCAACGACCATGACCAGTGCCATTGCAAGTGCTAGGAATCTACGTTTCATTATCACATTTCTCCTTCCGAATGGGGATAATTTGGGGTATGTGCGATTTCTCATTGCTGAGCTTTCCCCACTGCTGGCTCAGTGAAGAGAGCTCAGCAATGACTTGGTGGGTAGTGCGCCAAAGGCGCACTACCCATAGAGGTTAGAAATTAGAATTAGCCCTGCTGAGCAACCTTCTCCTCGATGGTGATGACGAAGACGCCCAGGTCAACAGCCTCTGCGGACTTCTCCAGGGTGCCGGAAGCGGTCACGGTGATGGTGCCGGGGGTGCCGTCAGGGCCCTCGCTAGCAACGCCCAGTTCCAGATCTGCGGAGGGGGTCATAACAGCATTGCCAGTATACTCTTCCTTATCCCATACAGCTTTAGCGGTGATGGTCACGTTGGAGTGGTTCACAACAGAGATGGTACCAGTCTTCTTGGTCCAGGTGCCTTCGGTAGTATCAACGTCCTTGTGCTGAGCGGGATCCCAGGACTTCTGAGCAGCGGTGAACTCGAAGGACAGTTCCCATTCAACGTCAACAACGATCAGCTTGGCAGCCTTGTCGCCTTCCTTGTAGGTACCGGAAACGGGTGCGTCGGGGATAGTGGGGGCATTGCTGTCAGTGCCGTAGCTCTCAGCGGAAGCCATAACGGACAGGGACAGAACCAGGATCAGGGACAGTGCGATTGCGATGATTTTCTTCATTTTCTTCATTTCCTTTCGGTTAAATTATTCTACAGTGCTTACAGCACTGATAGATACGGTTACGGTACCGATTTTTACTTCGGTAGTCTGTTCGGGACTCAGAGCGCCGCCGGACAGGGTCAGCTCGGTGAAATCGTTGGGGGCTTCTGACTGAGCAGAGCCGCGAACAGGGCTTGCTAACTCGAATGTAGGCTTGGTGAAGTTGCCGGTAAGACCGGTCATGTTGGTCTCTGCCTGGAAGATGAATCCGACATTCACGGGAACATTGGAATGGTTGGCCACAAGGACAGTGCCCTTCCCTTCCCAGCCGACGATCTTATCCACCACGTCGAATTCATGGGTTTGGGGGTTCCAGACGTTGGTGCCCTGAACCTTATAGACGAAGTTCAAGTTCGCCCAGGCGATATCCACCGCGATAGTAGGTGCGGAGGGCAGGCCATCCTTAAATTCGCCAGCGACGGGAATATCGTACTGACCAGTTCCCAAGCCGTCAAGAGAGCCGCTGCCGTCAGCAGCAAGGGCAGGTACTGCAAGGGTTGTCAGAATCAGAAGTGTAAGTAGAAGTGAAATGAACTTTTTCATATGTAACACCTCCGCTGCATTACTCCTGCACAGTGATGGTGATGGGCATTTGCGTATTCACCACTGCCTTCTCCCCTGTCGTGGGGTCATAGTACAGTATAACATACATTCCTTCATAAGTGCCTGCGGTGAGCCGGGAGGCCACACCTTCCAGCAGATCCAGCTTGGTGACCATTTTGCCGGGGTTCAGTGTGCCGGACTGGACAATGACCAGATCCCGGATCACGATCTGGACCACCATATCCTGGTTGGATTTACCGGGGTTAGCGAAGAACATTCTTGTTACCTTTTCGTCACTGAGGTCTATGGTGGCCTCGGGGGAATAACTCATGCTGACAGAACCGCTGCCTTCCTCATTATCCTTTCTGCCCTCGGTATTATCGCCGGGGATGCTCTCTGCGTTGCCTTCCGTTTCTACCGGAGCATAGTCGGGAGCGAGAATCGTGGGGGGCTCGCTTTCCCGGAAGAACAGCGCCCACACAGTAACGCCGATAGCAGCTACGGTAATAAAAATCAAAAAGATAATCAATATCTTATTGGAATTTTTCTTGTTTTCGTTATTTTCGTTCACGCTGGGGTACCTCCTATAACGCGGGGGGGATTTGGCAATTTGATAACCATGATGTAGTAAACACTTTTACACAAGTTACATAAAACAAAAGCTGTTTTGACCTGTTTTTGGATACAATTGCCTGTTGTACTTACTATACACCCAAATATTTCATTTGTCAAGGCAAGTTT
>JAZOUU010000044.1:0-1296 GCA_045658365.1 Faecousia sp.
AGGCGGTGGCGGTGGCCTTTTCGGATATGACAGGTTTGAAAGAATCTGCATCTGCCAGAATGGTCAGCGGCTTTGGCGGCGGCATGGGACGGCTTCGGGAGGTCTGCGGCGCTGTCAGCGGAATGTGCTTTGTGGTGAGCATGCTTTACGGATACAGTGCGCCGGAGGATGACGGCGGAAAAAGAGAACTCTACGCCCTTATGCAATCGCTGGCAGGAGAATTCCGGGAAAAGGCCGGGAGCATCATTTGTCGGGAGCTGCTGGATAATCCCCCTTCAGACCCCAACCCCTCCCCCCGGACGGCGGAGTATTATAAACAGCGACCCTGCGCCCGGATGGTGCTTTTGGCCGGAGAAATTTTGGATCGTTACATTGCCGACCATCCGCCTACGGCCGCCGATTTGGGTTGACAGGAAAACGCTCCCGTGATACAATAAACCCCACGCGGATGTAGAGGCGATGTAGCTATAAAGTGGAAAGTTGAAAGCGGAAAGTGGAAAGTTATGGATAGTATCTTAGAGCAAAAGAGTTTCCAATTTGCTATACGAACCGTCAACCTATGCAAGCATCTGCGCAACGCCAAAAAAGAATACACTCTTTCAAAACAGCTTCTGCGTTCCGGCACCAGCATTGGAGCAAACATCGCGGAAGCACAGCAAGCGCAAAGCAAGGCAGACTTTATTTCTAAGCTTAGCATCGCTTTAAAAGAAACAACCGAAACCAAACATTGGCTTAGACTGCTGTCTGCAACGGAATACTTGACAGAGCCGGAATATCGTTCTATTCTCTGTGATTGTATCGAAATTGAAAAAATGTTAGTTGCCAGTGTAAAGACCTCGAAAGAGAATTAACTATCCACTTTGCACTTTCAACTTTCAACTTAATATATGCGGATGTGGTGGAATTGGTAGACTCATTGGATTTAGGTTCCAACGCGCAAGCGTGCAGGTTCGAGTCCTGTCATCCGCACCATGAAAGCCGCGATCCCCATGTTGGGGTCGCGGCTTTCATATTGGTTGACCATCGACGATACAATTGGTATCATCGATGGTCATTTTATCTGTTAATCTCCGGTCTGTTCGTGCGACAGAGGATATAATCTATACTTACGTTATAGAACTCAGCTAAGCGCATAAGGGTTTCTGTCGGTGGAATTCTTTCACCATTTTCAAATTTTGACAAAAGTGCTTGCTCAATACCGGTTTGCATTTGCAAGGAAACTTGTGTGTACCCTCTGCTTCTGCGCAGCTCCTTCAGCCTGTTCTGCATAACATCACCCAATGACATTATGTCATA
>JAZOUU010000045.1:0-10749 GCA_045658365.1 Faecousia sp.
TTGGTAGAAGCAATAGGAATCGGAACTTTTAAGATAATACACCCTACTGAGAGCACTGTCCGACAAATCCTCCAGAGAAATACCAAAGACTGCCTGTAGCTCCGTTTCCATCAAGACCTTTGGAAGACGGTTGAAATCGCCTACAACATATTCAGGAAAAGGAAGCAGCTGGCTGAGCTCAGCCCACTCTGTATCAGAAATTTTGTGCTCACCGGGGAAGCCGCCGTTATAGAAGAAATGCAAGTTCAATTCCTTGGGAGAGGCGTATTCAAAGCCGAGAGCATAGGCATATGGATTCCTCTCTTGACCCCTACGAAATAACTCATTAAAAAACTCCAGTTCCGCGTTTATAGGCTCCGTAGTGGGGGGAGGTGCGGTGGTGGGGAGAGGTGCGGTAGTGGTAGGTGGTGGTTCAGTAGCAGTAGACACGGGAACCGTAGTCGTTGGCTGCGATGCCGTCGTGGTAGGCGCAGAGCTGGCAGGATTCGTCACAGTGGGTATACAGGCTGTCAGAAGCAGCGCAGCCATTACTGTCACAATCAACAAATATCTCTTCATGTTAACGCCTCCTTGATTTTAACGAATTTGCTGTGTACATCTAATAATGCATTTCATACCAATACCAATTTCCAACGATATGCTCTGTATAAAACAAGTTGTCGCTGCCGGCTCCCTCATTCCATAACCAGCCGTTTCCGCTCTTTTCAAAGGTCACATCCTGACCCAAATAGCCGACGGGGGCACCACTTGCGCTGTAAAAGAATCCGGTTTCCTTAAATGTATAATGCTTGAAGAACACACACTGAGACAGCGGACAAACGTCAACCGAGTAGCCAAAGCCATTTGCTTTCTCAGGCAGGTATTTCTCACTCCCGCCCTCAGATATCAAGGTTTCTGCATAGGATGTTAACTGTTCTTCCCATAATTTTACAACAGTCTTCATCCCCTGCTTCGTGTAGGCCGCAATCGATAGTAAGACAAATACAACAACAAGCACCAAAACTATAAACGAAAGATTGCGTTGCCACTTCTTCATATTAACTCCCCTTAAATTTTCAACATACACAGGATGGATAGAACCATTTATATATCTGGCGTATTGATCCTACATCCTCATCGTTGAACCAGCCTTCCGCATATGCTTCATGCAACGATTTATACACACCATCCTTATATGCCATCATCTGTTCACCTCTGGGATAGTGAAAGCAATAGCCTCCTACCCCCTCATCGCATCCCAGCAAAATATTATACTCACGGGGGACATAAATATATGTTACTGTACAGCCATCATAGGTACCATAGGCTTCGATTGTAAGTTCCTCCGGTTTAATTTCGGAGTCTGAGCCAAATTGTGCAATGAACGCATTCTTTAATTCTGTCTTTTCATTTTGAAAATCTTGCGTTCCCAAAAATGTAAACAGAATCAAGAGTAAAACAGGCACACAAATCCACAACAGTTTTTTCATATCATTACCTCCTATCTATACATCACATTTTCCTGTAATTTCATTTTACCATATCCGTCAGCTCCACTCAACATGTCATAATGATAAATGTTTTAAGTGTATATTTATATAATCTGACAAATATCTGGGTGAAATAGTTTATTCCATAAAATAATGCTTGACAAAATGTCGTATCTATGCTAAAATTCATCTGTTGCCAAAGACAGTAGGTGTCGCAAGACGTAAATCCTACCGAGGTGCGCCAATTATTTTGATTGTTTGCGTGTCTTTCTGTCTTCTGGCAGGAAGACATTTTTATTTTTCGGAGGTGAAAAATCATGCCCAACGCAAAGGTTCTTGAGAGCAAGAAGGCCGTTGTTGACGCCCTGTCCGGCAAAATCAAGGAAGCCTCTTCCGTGGTTTTCGTGGATTACAAGGGTATCACGGTTGCTCAGGATACTGAGCTGCGTAAGCAGTTCCGCGAAGCCGGTGTTGAGTACTCCGTTGTTAAGAACACTCTGACTAATTTCGCTGCCAAGAATGTCGGCTACGACTTTAGCGCTGTTCTCAACGGCACTACTGCCATGGCTTCCACCACCGGCGACCCCATCGCCCCTGCTCGTATCGTATGCGAGTTCGCCAAGAAGAACAAGGGTATCAACCTGTCCATCAAGGGCGGCATTGTCGAAGGCAGTGTCCTGTCCGCCGCTGAGCTGAACGGCTTCGGCGAACTGCCCAGCAAGAATGCTCTGGTTGCATCCGTCCTCGGTACCTTCCTGGCACCTATCTCCAGCCTTGCTTTCGTCCTGGATCAGGTTCGTATCCAGAAGGAAGGCGGCGCCCCTGCTGCCGAAGCAGAAGCATAATTCATTCGTAAATATCAACAAATCATTAACTTAACTTATTTTTAGGAGGATTATTATCATGGCTAGTGAAAAAGTCACTGCTCTCGTTGAGGAAGTTAAGGGTCTGACCGTTCTGGAGCTGTCCGAACTGGTACACACCCTGGAAGAAGTTTTCGGTGTTTCTGCCGCTGCTGCTGCCGTTGCCGCTCCCGCTGCCGGCGCTGCTGCTGAGGCTGCTGAAGAGAAGACCGAGTTCGACGTCATCCTGAAGGATGCCGGCGCTTCCAAGCTGAACGTCATCAAGGTTGTCCGCGCCGCTACCGGCCTGGGCCTGAAGGACGCTAAGGATCTGGTTGACAGCTGCCCCAAGACTCTGAAGGAAGCTATCTCCAAGGAAGATGCCGAGAAGCTGGTTGCCGAGCTGAAGGAAGCCGGCGCTACCGCCGAGCTGAAGTAATTCAGTTTTTAAGAAACAGAAACGGCCGCCAATATTCTGGCGGCCGTTTTTCCCCTTATTTGGAGGTAATCTATGGAACAATTCACCCAGCTGCTGAGCAAATATCTGCCGGCCGGTTATGAGTCCTATCTACACACAATTCTGATTTCCTTTGTGGCCTTTTCCGTTGTTGCCATTGTTGGCCGCCTGCTGTTTGGTAAAAAATCCACGCTGAATCAAAGTGTATCCGGGCTGATTGGAATTCTTTTCATCTATGCTGTCACCATCGTGATTTACAGTTACGGCATTGACTTGTCTTTTCTTGTTTCTCCCCTGCCCTTTGTTGCGCTGAGTAACGATTATCTGACAATTTTTCCCATTCTGACAGCAGATTTTACCGCCATCTGCGGGCATCTGCTGAACATGGTTATTTTGGCTTTCCTTGTAAATTTGATCAACGGTTGGCTGCCCACCAAGAAAAACGTGTTTGCATGGCTGTTATTCCGCTGTCTGTCCGTAGCCGGCGCTATGGTGCTGTTTGCCGTAGCAAATTATTTAATGGAAGCCTATCTTCCCAGTGATTTTCTTAAATGGGCGCCGGTAATCCTGCTGGTCATTTTGGTTAGCTCCCTGCTCCTTGGCGCATTAAAGCTGGTGGTTGGCGCTGTGCTTACCACCATCAATCCGTTGATTGCTGTCTTATATACATTCTTTTTCGCATCCATATTGGGAAAACAGGTATCAAAAGCCATTCTTACCACTGTGTTTGCCGCCGCTCTGGTGGCCGCGCTGAACTATTTTGAGATACTTGTAGTCTATGTGGGCGCAGCTGCCTTGGCCGCATATATCCCACTACTGATCCTCCTGCTGGTTCTGTGGTATATCATTGGCCGTAAACTATAAATAAAAACAGGGTGATTTTCTCACCCTGTTTTTTCTTATTCAATTACAGAAATAACATTGTTGACAGCTTCACTGTCCACAGTTTCCATGAGTCCAGCATCAAAGGCCTCGGCAACTTTAGGATCAATGGGCAGCCGGGCAAGAACAGGCAGGTTAAACTCTGCTGCAACCTCATTTAGGTGGCTCTTTCCAAAGACTTCCAGACGTTTGCCGCAATCCGGACACTGGAGATAGCTGTAATTCTCCACGAAGCCCAGCACAGGGATGTGCATCATATTAGCCATCTTTACGGCTTTGGACACGATCATGGACACCAGGTCCTGAGGACTGGTGACAATGATAATGCCGTCCACCGGCAGGCTTTGGAAGACTGTCAAGGGCACATCACCGGTTCCGGGAGGCATATCCACGAACATATAGTCCACATCTTCCCAGATGACATCGGTCCAGAACTGCTTCACCGCGCCGGCAATCACAGGCCCGCGCCATACCACAGGGTCTGTACTGTTATCCAGCAGCAAATTGATGGACATGACCTGAATGCCGCCACGACTCAGCGCAGGATACAGGCCATCTTCATTTGCGCCCTGGCATTCCGTCACGCCAAAGGCCGTTGGAATGGAAGGTCCGGTAATATCGGCATCCAGAACGCCGACACGCTTCCCCTTTCGGGCCATAGCTACTGCCAGCAAGGATGTCACAGTGGATTTACCCACGCCGCCCTTGCCGGAAACCACAGCAATGACCTTTCTTACACTGGCCTTAGGATTTAGCTTCGCCAGCAAGCTCTCTGCCTTGCGATCGCTGCAATCAGAACCGCAGGTAGAGCAATTACCGCTACAAGAACTCATTTCTCAAAACTCCTTTATTCACATTTCCTTTAGTATATCACATTATCGCAGGAAATGGAATCTTTTCTATTGGGATAATTCCTCACTACACATTTCCCACTGTTCCATTTGTTCCATCAATACAGCCTCCGCTTGCTCTTTTTCGGAAAGCAGGCGGGCCAGCTCCACGTAATCTGCGCCGGCCGCCTCAATAGCTGTATCCAATGCAGCAATGACCGATTCCTGCTTTTCAATTTCCCGCTCCAATCTGCGAATCTGCTTTTCCAAATCCTTGGTGCCGCCCTTAGGCTTTTCCTGCTTAGGCTTTGCTGTCGGGATTACAGGAACTTTCGCTGCGGCTTCATGCTCTAAAATGGAGCGGTATTTTGCATATCCACAGGGAAAATCCCGCATCGTTCCATCTTCTAACAGCCAAATCCGTTCCGCAAATTTCTCAATAAAATACCGATCATGAGAAACAAAGAGCAACACACCCTCAAATTCCTCGATTGCCGCCTCGATCCACTCACGGGAGGCGATGTCCAGATGGTTGGTAGGCTCGTCAAGAATGAGCAGATTGATTTTTTCATCCATCAGCATGCACAGTCTGAGACGGCTCTGCTCGCCGCCGGAGAGCTCCCCTACCTTCTTGAACACATCCTCGCCCTGGAACAAAAAGGCACCCAGCCGGTCACGAGCTGTCTGCGGGGTGCAATTTTTCTCATAGAGCATGGTATCGTACAAAGTACGTTCCGGATGCGCAAACCGGATAATCTGAGGCAAATACCCCCATTTTACCGTAGGGCCGAATTGGATCTTGCCGGTACAGTCCTCCTCCCCCAGCAAACACTTCAGGAATGTAGACTTTCCTGTGCCGTTGTCACCCAGAATGGCGATCCGTTCTCCGCCCTCCACATTCAAGTTAACATTGGAAAACAAAATCCGATTATCAAACTGCTTTGCCATGTTTTTGACTTTAAAGGCCACATCACCGGAAAAATCCTTTTCGCCAAACGTGGCTTTCATGGTCTTTTCCGTCTTGGGCCGCTCAGTCTTTTTGATTCTCTCCATACGGTGCTGAATGGACATAGCCCGGCGATACAGAGTTCGGTTATTGATGCCCCAACCCTTCATTCGTTCCACAGTATAGCCAAGCTGCTTCAGCTTTGCCTGTTCCTGCTGATACTGCTTCATCTGCAGATCGAATCTCGCCTGCTTTTCATCCATATAAAAAGAGTAATTTCCGGAATAAAATTCTCCGTGACCCTCGGTAATTTCAATGACCCGTTGGGCAATCTGATCCAGAAAGTACCGGTCATGGGAGATGGCCAATACTGTACCCTTAAAACTGTGAATATAGGACTCCAGCCATTCTACACTGCGAAGATCCAGATGATTCGTAGGCTCGTCCAGGAGCAGAATATCCGTCTTCTCCAGCAACAGCCGGGCAAGATTTACCCGGGTTTTTTCACCACCGGAAAGGCTGTCAAAGGTCTGGCTTCTCTGCTGAGAAGAGATTCCAAGGCCGTTACAGACCTTGTCCATCTCCACATCCATGTCATATCCGCCGCCGGCCTCAAATTTACTTACCAGCTTGTCGTATTCCACAAGCTGCTGGGCAGTCGCACCATTGGCCATATCCCGCTCCAGAGCTTCCATTTTCCGGCGGACACCGGTTACCTCAGTAAAGGCCGTGCGCAGCACATCATCCACAGAATAACCCTCCGGAAACCGGGGGATCTGCGAAATAAGCCCCAACCGCTTAGACGGATTCACATAGACTTCGCCGCCGTCATAATCCATTTCTCCTGTGAGAATTTTGAACAGCGTGGTCTTCCCGCAGCCGTTACGGCCAAGAATTGCCACTCGCTCTCCCTCTTGAATATCAAAGGAGAGTCCGTCCAATAAATATTCTCCAATGACGAAGAATTTTGTTAGATTCTTTACCGAAATATCAACCATGATCTAACTCCAACAAACTTACAATCAGTTCCAGCTCTTCCAGGCTGTACAGCATATTCAACGCCTGCAGCAAGCCGTTGGCGCTGAGATGCTCCGGGAAATCCAGCTTTTTGATCAACGTCGCCCGAAGCGCGCTGCTGCCGCTTCCACCGGAAAGTCCAAGGGCTACAAAATCCTGTTTCGTGATTTGCTGCGCTTTGGTGGCTTTTCCGTCCTCAAAGGTTGCGCCAGCCCGGCGCAGACAATCCAAAATCACCTTGGGTGTCATGCCCTCCACGCCTAATTTTCCCTCCTTGCCGGAGGTTTTTTTCCTGCGTTCCTTTCCTGGAACATCCGGAATATAGGCGTGTTTCAGGTACTTCCCATCAATGGCGCTTTTAATGTGATTGCGAATCACGAAACCCGCGCCATCCGAATCTGTAAATACGATTAGTCCCCGGGTTTGCGCAATTTTCCGCAGCAAATCCATCTGCTTTTTATCCTTAAAAATGCCAAAGCCGGAGGTTTCCAAAATCGATGCATCTACGATCTGAGAGAGGGTATTTTTGTCATATTTTCCCTCGACGACAATGGCTTCCCGTATTTTAACCATTCTGTGCCTCCTGCGCCAGCTGCAGAATCAACAGCTCCAGAAGCCGTTTTGGGTCATCAAAGGAGGTCTTCATGCCGTTGTCGGTTTCCAGGAGCAATACGGAAGCCTTCTTGTAAAAGGACGGCTGAAACCGCCGGGCAGCATCCAAGGTTCTTCGGGCGACATATTCATTCATCCCATATAATTTCGCCAGATCGGCAGAGCCCTTGCCATTGTCCAGCAGCACTCTGGCTGCGCTCATTCTGCGAAGATTAGAACCGATTGTACCCAGGATATATATCGGATCCTGCTGCATTTTCAGCATTTTCTGCAGCTCCTCCAGCGCGGCGGCATAGTTCCCCTGCCCCAAGAAATCCGTCATCCGGAAGGCTACCGCATCCAGCGCAGGCTCGGTTACTGCGTCAATATCACTGCGGCAAATCGCATCCGCGCCGGAATAGGCGCAAATCTTCTGAATTTCACCTGCCAAAGAGGTCATCGTGCCGTCGGTGATTTCAATCAAATACAAACAAAGGTCTGTGGAAATTTGTTTTCCCTTGGCGACAAAATGCCGGGTGATCCAAGCCACCAAATCCCTGGCTTCCTGCTTGGGAAATTCCACGACAGTACCATATTTCATAATCACATCGTAAAATTTCTTCATCCGCTTGTCCGGATTCCAAGGGGTAGTTTCATAGGTAAACACCACCGTGCAGTAAGACGGGATATCAGAAAGAATCTCCGCAATCTTTTCCCGATCACTCTCAGGCAGTTTAAACAGGTCAATTTCGTCCACGTGAACCATGGTATGCTCCGCCATCATAGGGAGGTTTTCCACAGCATCAGAAAAAGCGCGAATGTCAAAATTTTCACTGTTCAGCTTGTGAAAGTTGAAAGACTCCGTCAGTTCCTCAACCAGCTGTTTTTTCAGCTGTCCGAAATAATGGTGCAGAAGAAACACTTCTTCGCCGTAAAAGAAATAAAGCCCCTTCGTTGTCTTTGCCCGAAGATCCTCTTTCAGCGTTTGAAAGGCTTTTCGATGCACCAATTGATCATCCGTCTTTTTCGCCATGGTTCTCACCTCCTGAAAACAATCGTTCCGTTTTGGTCTGTTCGGTAGACGCAGCAGCCAAACTGCTGCAGCCGTTGAAGCAGTTCCTCGGCCGGATGCCCGTACCGGTTTTCGCCTACCGAAATAAAAACATATTGGGGACAGGTTCGGGAAAGCAGTTTTTCCCCCGTGGATTTCCCGGAGCCATGATGACCTGCAATCAAAAGATCCAGTTCCGGAAGTTCGGTTCTGCTTAACAGCAACTGTTCCCCAAAGTCACTTCTGTCACCCGTTATCAGTATATCACAATTTTCCTTCTGGAACAAGATACATAAACTGCTTTCATTCTCTAAATTGTAATTTTCCGGGCCAAAAATAGTCAATTTACTTTTTCCGTAGGTCAATACCAAATCATCGGAAACTGATATACATGCGTTGAGATCGGCAGAGCGTCGGATTTGATCCGAAATGCCGTATGGATCCACGATTTCCGGCAAGTAAACATGGTCGGCAGAAATCCGGGTCAGTAAATATGACACACCGCCGGCATGGTCTTTATCATAGTGGGTCACAATCAGTCCATCCAGTCTCTGAATCCCCTGACTGAGCAGGGTTTCCGCTGCCAAATCTGCGCAGTCGGTATCCCAGTCACCGCCGCAATCAACAAGAAAGCTCTTCCCTTCACTTTGCAGCAGGATGCACTGTCCTTGTCCTACGTCCAGCATAGTCACCCGGCAGGAGGTCATCCAAGGTTCTGTCCAGGAGGCACAAAGTGCAACGCACAGACCGATCACGCATAAGCTGCCAAATACCCAAACCGACTTCTTCTTCATCAGTAGGAAGATAGCCAAAAGAACATACACGCCAACAAGCCAAACAACAACGTAAATACTCTCCGTGTAGACCGCGGCCAAGGGAATCCGGGATAGCTGGGTGGCTGTGCACAGCACAATCCGAATAGGAAGCACCACCAGCCATGCCGCCAGTTTCCCAAAAAGCAAATTTGCGGCACTGATGACACAGGCAAATATGATCCCATAAAAGATATAGCTAATCAGCCAGACAATCAACAGATTGGTAAGCAGGCTAACAAGGCTGATCGTACCAAAATGATAGGCAACCAGCGGCGCAGTAATCACCGAAGCGCCCATGCTTACCGATATAGAGGTAACAAACCAGTTCCTAAGCCGGGAAAGTAATCCCTTGCCCTTTATTTTCTTCAGCGGTGTACTTTCCAAAAGCCAATTTTTGATTCTGGGGGTAAAGAGGAAAATTCCGATCATACAGCCCACCGACAGCTGAAAACTGATAGACGCAACCACCATTGGGTTGACCACCATCATTGTCAAAGCTGCAAAGCTTAAGGCTGTGGGCGGATCGTACTCCTTGTCTGTAAGCATAGCAAGCAGTACCAGCGCCTGCATAATACACGCCCGGGTAACAGAGGGTGAAAATCCGGTCACCGCAGCAAAAAGGATCAGCGACGGAAGTCCGATTAAGAAAACAGGAATCCGTTTTCTGCCGCAAATCAAATAAACAACAGAAAACAAAATGGATACGTGTAATCCGGAAACCGCAACGATATGGCTGATCCCAGAGACTTTAAAGGCCGTACTGGTTTCATAGGTGATGCCGCTTCGGTCACCCAGCAACAGTGCCTTTGCAAAGGCCGCAGCATCCTGGGGAAAAAGCTCCTCAATCCGATCCGTAATACCTTTCCTCCACATCGCCGGATATCCATAAATAGGTATTTCTTTGGCAACCTCAGATGCAATCTCCCCTCTTTGACTCGCAATTAAGAAGATGCCTTCGCTTCGCCGATAAGAGGCTTCGTCAGCATTTGTTTTGGCAGTAAAGGACAAATAGAATTTACCGCTGATCTGATCTCCGGGCTTGTATGTAGAATCCGTGTTCAAATAGACCAGCACCTGGTAGGGTTTGGCCTCCACCTTCGTCCATCCGGTCACGGCGCTCCCCTTGGACGTTGGATAGCTGAAGTCTGAGACTTCGATCACGCATTCCCGGGTCTCACCGTCAAAAGCTCTTACATCCTTCAGATAGAGGTTATCATAGGCAAGAAACCACAAAACGCCGATGGAGAAAGAAAGGGTCAAAGCCGCAAGGATTCTTAGTGATCGAACCCAATGGGTTGCGATGATCAGCGCGCAACCGCAAACAAAGAGGATGATTGCCAAAGGCCAACTTAACAGTTCATAAAAATAACTGCCTACGATACTTGCGCTGCCAAAACCAATGGCAAACCACATCAGCTTACGCAAATCATCACCCCTCACGCAGAAAGGACGCCGCCTAAGCGGCGACGTCCCAATCTATCATTTAACTCAGCTTGGAAGCAACGTAATCGTCCACCAAAGCCAGAGCATTGTCCAGCTTTGTCACGTCCTTGCCGCCGCCCATTGCAGATTCCGGCTTGCCGCCGCCGCTGCCTCCGCAGAAGGTACAAACCTCACGAACCAGATCGCCGGCCTTGATTCCCCGGCTGACGGCTTCCTTACCGCAAACAGCCAGGAAGGTCAGCTTTTCCCCATTGCTGGAAGCAAGCACCGCAGCCACACTGGGGTCTTTGTCCCGGAGCAGGTCACCCATTTGACGCAACTTGTTGGCATCCGCATCGGGAACCGTCACTGTCAACACCTTCAGGCCGCCCACATTCCGGGAACCAAACAGGAACCGATCCACATC
>JAZOUU010000046.1:0-11908 GCA_045658365.1 Faecousia sp.
ACTTCTGCCACCGCTTGGGCGAAGGCGCTGCAGGCAGCATCGCAGGCAGACTGGGTTCCGCTTAGAAGTCCGCCCCCGAAATTGGTTTCGCTGGGGGGATTGTATAGTTTACATAACTTTACGTCCGCTGCTTTCAGCGCCGCATCCAAGGCATACATACTCTCCAGGGGTGGAGCAATTAAATAAGCCAGCGCTGCCCCGGGCTTGATCCCTGCTTCTTGCGCGAGATATGACCCGGCACTGCTGACGGTATGGGCAAGAAAGGGAACACCGCTTACTTCATCAAAACCCAGACGCCCCAGGGCGGAAATGGCGGCATCCATGCCGCTTCTCACCGCTCCCGGTGTTGGGCCTGCCAGGATTCCAATGACCTCCCCGGCATTTGGGGTAGTGGCATTGGCAGCGCCGGCATAGAAGCTTCTGGCATAGCACACCTTAACATCTGCTGCCTTGGTGGCCTCATCCAGGGCGATATAGGTGGCATCGTCGCTGTCGGTGGTTAACATTCCCAAACTGGGATACCCCTCGGGCGCGCCCAGAGATTTTGCCAGCCCCGGCTCTGCCCCGGGCAGATAACGCACAGCCAGAATCTTTACCGGAATCATGGATTCCCTCCCGTGTGCAATCCTACGCCGGACACCTTTTTCTTCAGAATCGTGTCAATCAATTCCGCAATATAGGCCCCCGCTTCCACCGCCGGTGTACCCTGGGCATGGATATTGGAAACCACCGTTCTGGCTGACTCCGAAACACCGGTATGGGGCTGATAGGTGATATAGGCGGACATACTCTTATCCGTCACCAAACCTGGCCGCTCCCCTACCAGTACGCACACCAGTTCGCACCCGGTCACATCTCCCACCGCATCCCCCGCGCCTACCCGGCAATAGCGGACAAACAGTGGTGTGTCCGTATCGATTCCCCGAACCTTCAGGCCGTCTTTCATGGCCGCCATGCAGTCCATGGCATTGGCCAGAATGGCAGCAGAGGAAAGGCCGTCGCCAATTACGATTTGAACTCTGGGCTTACCCTTTACCGCCTGGCGAATGATCTTCTGATTTTCTTCGTCAAAACACCGCCCGTGATCCGGCCGGGTCAAGTATTCGTCCTTATCCCGGCAGCAGGTTTGCACCGCCACCAGTCCGTTTTTTTGGGCATAATCCTCCGGAACTTGGGAAAATACCGCATCCTGGGCCGCGGCATGATCCGCACGGAAGCGGAGCATGGTCAAGGTTTTGTATCTTGGGCCTGCCCTGCCGGAGCCAAGCCGGGCGGGAGTCTTCTCCTTCAATTTTCGGTATGCATCCCCATCCTTAGGGTTGTCCACCAGGTAAAGCTTTCTTAGATCCAGCTGGGTAACATCCGGCACAAAATCCCCATCCCGATAGCCTGCATCCGCCTTCTCCGGGCCGGGATTTTCCGGGCGGTAATCGCTTGCCTTGACCATGGGTTCCTGCCCCAGACTCCCCAAGATCTCCGCCACCATGGCGGTCAATTCCTGTTTGTTCATGACTTCACTCCTTTAAAACAGCAGACAAGACCCATCGCCGGCTTTTGCTGTCAAGCGCCCGTTTTCCACAAAACCCATTTTCTCCAGCCAACGCTGGAACGGAGGAATGGCTGTCTTGCCGGTGAGTTCCCGCAAGGTGGCAGTCTCCCGGAAGCCGGTGGTTTGATAATTCAGCATAATGTCGTCCCCATGGGGAATGCCCATGAAGTAATTGCAGCCGGCCATGGTCAGAAGCGCCGCCAGATTTTCAATATCGTTCTGGTCTGCTTTCATATGATTGGTGTAACAGCAGTCACAGCCCATAGAGATTCCCGTCAGCTTGCCCATGAAGTGGTCTTCCAGGCCTGCCCGGGTGACCTGCCGGGCATCGTACAGATATTCCGGCCCGATAAAGCCCACCACGGTATTGACCAAAAAGGGCTGAAAACGTTTGGCAAAGCCGTAGCACCGGGCCTCCATGGTCACCTGGTCCGCCCCATGGTGGGCGTTGGAGGACAGTTCAGAACCCTGTCCGGTTTCAAAATACATCACATTTGGCCCTTCCGCCGTACCGTCACGAAGAAGCAGATCTCTTGCCTCCGCAATGGTCTGGGCATTGAAGCCGAAGGCAGCGTTGCCCGCCTCGCTGCCCGCGATGGACTGAAAAATCAAGTCGCAGGGCGCACCGTCACGTACTGCTTTCATCTGTGCCGTGACATGGGCGAGTACGCAGATTTGAGTGGGAATGGCCCAATGCTCCTTGATTTCCTGGAATCTGCGGAGAACTTTTCCCACCTGTTCCGGGGAATCCGTCACAGGATTTAAGCCAATCACCGCATCGCCCGCGCCAAAGCTCAAGCCCTCCAGCACCGAAGCTGTAATGCCCTCGGGGTCGTCGGTGGTGTGGTTGGGCTGAAGCCGGCAGGATAATGTTCCCGGCAAGCCGATGGTGGTATTGCAGTGGGCGGTAATGGTGATTTTGTTGGCCCCGTAAATCAAATCCAGATTGCTCATCAGCTTGGCCACCGCCGCCACCATCTCAGATGTCAGCCCCCGGCTGAGCTTGCGGATATCGTCCCCGGAGGTGGTTTCTGACAAAATCCACTCCCGAAGCTCCGCCACCGTCCAGTTGCGGATTTTTGCGTATACGGTTTCGTTGACGTCATCCTGAATGATTCTTGTTACTTCGTCCTTTTCATAAGGCACTACGGGATTTTCACGCAAATCGCCCAGTGTCAGCGCTGACAGCACCACCTTGGCGGCAATTCGCTCCTGAGCGGTTTCTGCCGCCACACCGGCCAGCTTGTCACCGGTTTTTTCTTCGTTGGCCTTGGCTAACACATCCTTAATGTCCCGGAAGGCGTATGTTTTCCCGGATATTACTGTTTTCAGTTTCATAGGTTCCCTCCTAATGAGAAAAAATCAAGGTCTTAATCACCACCGGAATGGCCGGTCCTACCGGCATGCCGATGTCCAAAAAGCTCTCACTGTTCAGCCGCAGACCATCCATGCATAAACAGGTGGCGCTCTCAAGCTGCATCAATGCCACCGCCTGCCCCAGGGCTTTTGCCATGTCCCGTTCCAGCGCCAGCAGCGCTTTCTCCCCCATGACCCGGGCCAGTTTCTGCCCAAGCGCCCGGATTCCTGCATAGTCTTCCGGCAAAGCCCCTGTTAAATACCATAAAACTTCACCGTCATGCCGCTTTTCCCTCTCTCTCATGTGAGCAGCCAGCGCCTCCTGGGGCAAAACCCACTGGGTCAGGATTTCCACCGGCAGATTTTTGATTGGAAAGGTCACATTTCGGCAGAACACGGTACTCCCCGACAGCTGGGTGCTGTGGCAGCCTGCACCGATGACCGTGGCCCGGATGGTCTCTTTCCCCAGCCGGTATTTGCCTGCGCACAGGCGGCTGACGCGAATCCGCTGACCCAGCTCCGGCCCCAAATCCCCAAAGGTTAAAAAATCGTGGTTTGTCTCGATACAGTCCGCCACACCGCCGGAAAAGGAAAGGCACACCGGCTCTTTCGGGATCTCCATTGCCGTCCCCTCGGTGGTCAGCATGGCAAGCAGCTTTGTCGGCTCCCGAAGCCCTGCGGCCATTTCCAAGGCCTGCACCAGAGTTTCTGCCAGAGTCTGCACCTGCTCCCGGGTAACGATATCTCCCACCTGCAAATCGAATATTCCCCTCAGTACAGGAGAAATATAGGTCAGCCGCCCCTGCTTATCCATCTTCAGCAGCCGGCCGCCCACATTTAAGCAGCCGGTGGCAAGAATCTCCCCATCCCGCATCAGTGCCAGATTGCTGGTGCCGCCGCCAATGTCCATGTGCAGCACGGTTTCTCCGGTCTCCCGGGAAAAGGCATCCGCCCCGGCGCCTTTGGCTGCCAAAATGCTTTCCAAATCCGGCCCGGCGGTGGTCACCACAAAATCCCCGGCAAATTCCGCCAAGGCATTCAGCGCTGCCTGAGCATTTTCCTTACGGGAGGTTTCTCCGGTGATGATCACCGCCCCGGTATCCACCTGATGCCGCTCGATTCCTGCCCGGCGGTACTCTGATTCCACAATCTTCTTCAGCTCCGGGGCATCCACATGGCTCTCATCCAGCAGCGGTGTGAAATGCACCGGGCTTTTGTAGAGGATTTTCCGGTCAACGATCTGCATTTGGGGCACGGAAAAGCTACCGGCCAGATTTTCCACCTGAAGCTCCGACACCACCAACTGAGTGGTGGAAGTTCCAATGTCCAACCCCACGCTTTTCAGCCGTTCAGACACGGCCCGTCACCTCTTCCAGCACCTGCCGTATCATAAAATCCTCCACTTTTATAGGGTTGGTTTCGCAGCAGCCATCAGCCAATGCCGCCTGCACGATCCGGTTCATATCGTTCCTTAACACCTGGGGGGCGATTCCCACCTGGGCCAAAGTTGCCGGCAGAGACAGTTCCTTGCGCAGCCGTACCAGGGCATTGCGCAAATTTCGCACCGCCACCGTATCGGCGCTGCCGCTTAAGCCCGCTGCCCGGGCAAGATCGGCATACTTGCTGCCCGCTGTGTAGGCATTGCACCCAATCACCGCCGGCAGCAAAATGGCATTGAGCCGGCCGTGGGGCAAATGATACATACCCCCCAGCACATGGGCGATGGCATGACACATGCCAAGACCTGCCTGGGTAAAGGCCATGCCGGCCATGGTGGCTGCGCTATGAATTTTCAGTCGAACATCCTTACGTCCTGCGAAAGACGCCGGCAGCGCTCCGAACGCATCGCAAAACGCATCCTTTGCCAGCGCATCCGTCATGGGACTGGCGCGTTTACCCACATAGGCCTCCAGCGCATGAGCCAGCACATCAAAGCCCGCATCCGCCACCAAGCTCCGGGGCAGTTCCTGGAGCAATTCGTCATCCAGAATTGCCAGCTCCGGCGCCAATTTGGCATCCACCAGAGGATGCTTTATCCCCTCATGGGTAAGGATCGCAAAATCTGTAACCTCCGAGCCGGAGCCGGAGGTGGTGGGAATCGCCACCAGGCGGATGGGCAGTCCACTGAAATATAGCATCGCTTTCGCGCAGTCCATAGCGCTGCCGCCGCCCAATGCCACGATGGTATCCGGCTGGAAGGCCTTGACTCTTGCCGTCCCCTCCGCCGCAAGTGCCACTGTTGGGTCCGGCGCCACGTCCTGAAAAATCTCCACATCCCGGGCTCCAGCCTGGGATGCCATGCGCTGGGCGGTTCCGTTTTTTGCAAAAAACGGGTCTGTGACCAAAAACAATCGGTTAATTCCCAGCTCTTTTAGCGCGGCCACCGCCCCGGTACCACTTATAATCTTCGTTCTGCAGGAAAATTCTTTCAAAATTCCACCGCCTTTTCATAGGCAGTATTCCCCAATCGCAGGAAATCATGTAATGCTTTCCAAAGATTCTTTCCGGTTTTTGCAAAAAATAGGTAGGAAAATTGGAACAAATGTGCTATCATATATTTTGAGGTGATATAACATGGATGAGCAGCGCAAAGAAGCGGAAGAATGCACACAGGAAACGCCCTATGTTCCCCGCCCTGCCTGGCAGATCTGGGGCGCATGGATCGGCATCGCCATCGTCGTTGTGGGCTTCCTGCTTTACGTGTACCAAATCGCCACCGGAGGTCTGTGATGCGAATTCTCGGAATCGATCCCGGTTATGGCATTACCGGCTTTGGGCTGATCGAGGCCCAGCGAGGCGCTTCCCGTTTGCTGCAGTGCGGTGCTATCACAACACCCGCAGGTATGGATTTTTCCGCCCGGCTGGAAATCATCTATGAAGATATGCGAAAGCTTTTGGAGGTATCCAAACCCGATGCGGTGGCTATCGAAGAGCTGTTTTTCGGACAAAACGTTACCACCGGCATCGGTGTTGCCCAAAGCCGCGGTGTAATTCTGCTGGCCATTCGTCAGGCAGGATTGGAGGTCACCTCTTATAAGCCCATGCAGGTAAAGCAGGCGGTGGTCGGCTATGGCAATGCTACCAAGCATCAGGTGCAGGATATGACCAAGCGGCTTCTGAATCTGAAAGAAATGCCCAAGCCCGATGATGCCGCCGATGCCATCGCCATTGCATTGTGCCATGCCCGTTCCAGCACCTCACTTCTTTCCCAGATTTATAAATAACAGGGAGGATTTTCATGCTTTATTATGTTTCCGGTACGGTTACTGTTCTGGAGCCCGGTCTTGCCGTCATTGACTGCAGCGGTGTGGGCTACGGCTGCCGTGTGACTGCCTATACCGCCGGTCAGCTGAAATTAAATCAGAATGCCCGACTCTACATCACCGAATCCATCCGGGAGGATGCTTTTGACCTCTACGGCTTTATTAACCGGGAGGAGCAGCGCTGCTACGAGCTGCTGACCTCCGTCAACGGTGTTGGCCCCAAAGCTGCCATGTCCATCCTGGCTGCAGGCCCTCAGAACTTTACTCTGGCCGTCATGACCGGGGACGAAAAAATGCTCACCGCTGCCCAGGGCATCGGCAAGAAGATCGCCCAGCGGATCATTTTGGAATTGAAGGATAAGATTGGCGGCAGCTCTGTGGAATTGGACTTCTCCGGTCCGGCTGTCAATGCCCCTGCCACCCAGGGCAATAATGCTGCTTTGGCACACGCCGCCCTTCAGGAACTTGGCTATTCCCCGGCAGAGATCTCCGCTGCACTAAAGGGCGTAGATCCCACTGCCTCCACCGAGGAAATGGTTCGCCATGCCCTCCGGGCCATGGTAATGAAAGGATAAGGTACTGGTATGAGCCTTGAATTTTCCGAAGGATTGAATCCTTCCCCCATCATTTCCCCCACCTTTGCCCCCCAGGATGCCGGAGAAATCGGCCTGCGCCCCAAGCTGCTTTCCGACTATACCGGTCAGGAAAAGGCCAAGGGAAATCTCTCTATTTATATTGAGGCTGCCCGGCGCAGAAATGAGCCTCTGGATCACACCCTGCTTTACGGCCCTCCGGGTCTGGGCAAAACCACGCTCGCCGGTGTCATCGCCAATGAAATGGGCGCCGGCATCCGGATCACCTCCGGCCCGGCCATTGAAAAGCCCGGTGATCTGGCGGCCTTACTCACCAACTTAAACCCCGGTGACATCTTATTTATTGACGAAATTCACCGGCTAAATCGGGTGGTAGAAGAAATTCTCTACCCCGCTATGGAAGATTTTGCCATCGATATCATTGTGGGCAAGGGCCCCAGCGCCAACTCTATCCGTCTGGATCTGCCCAAATTCACTCTGATTGGCGCCACCACCCGGGCAGGTCAGCTCTCCGCGCCCCTGCGGGATCGGTTCGGCGTGTCCCTTCGGCTGGAGCTGTATACCCCGGAAGAGTTGGCCCGAATCGTCACCCGCTCCGCCACCATTCTGGGCATGCCCATTGACAAAGACGGCGCCATGGAGATCGCCTCCCGGAGCCGGGGCACGCCCCGAATCGCCAACCGGTTTTTACGCCGGGTGCGGGACTTCGCGCTGGTCTTGGGTGACGGAACCATCACCAAAGAAGCGGCCGATTTGGCCCTATCCCGTCTGGAAGTAGACTGCCTGGGTCTTGATAACATCGACCGGCGGATGCTCACCGCCATCATCCGCAACTACGGCGGCGGTCCGGTAGGCCTGGAAACACTTGCCGCCACCATCGGTGAGGAAGCGGTCACGCTGGAAGATGTCTACGAACCCTATTTGATGCAGCTTGGCTTCCTGACCCGAACACCCCGGGGCCGCTGCGTCACCCATCTGGCCTACGAGCATCTGCATATCCCCTTTGATGGGCAAACTCAATTCGAACTATAGGCATAAAGTTGCCAGAAGTTCGGATTTTCGGAATTTTTTGTAAAAAAACTGTGAATTTAGCATTGACATTTAATTTCCGAATGTGTATAATGCAATTTGTGGTATATCCACAAAATTACTATTTGACTCCGCGTTACAACCAGTCAGTTTGGTGGGCTTTCACGGGGCAAACAACCGAAGAGAGGTATTTTCCATGTACGAAGACAAGACTTTAGTTTGCAAAGAGTGCGGCAACGAATTCGTGTTCACCGCCGGTGAGCAGGAGTTCTACGCTGAGCGCGGCTTCCAGAACGAGCCCCAGCGCTGCAAGGCTTGCCGTGACGCTCGCAAGAACGCCACCCGTGGCCCCCGTGAGTTCTTCACCGCTACCTGCGCCCGTTGCGGCGGCGAGGCCAAGGTTCCCTTCGAGCCCAAGTCCGACCGTCCCGTGTTCTGCAGCGAGTGCTTCGCTCAGATGCGCGCCAACGGCTAATTGCAAAAAACGACCGGGCAGGAAAACCTGCCCGGTTTGTTCTGCTTATTAGTTTACATAACATCGACATTTGGTTTCCAAAGCAGTTGGGTCAGCGTTACGGCCAATAATGGTGCCAGCAGCATACCCAGGATCCCCCAGAGGTGATAACCGGCATACAGCGCCATCAGGGTTACCAGTGGATCCAATCCCAGCTGCTTGCCAACCAGCTTTGGTTCCAGGATAGAGCGCAGCAGCGCCGCCACGGCGTAAGTCCCCAGCAAACCCACCGCCTGCAGGGTGTCCCCCTGAAGAAAACACACCAGACTCCAGGGGAGCAGGACCGTGCCGGTACCCAGGATCGGCAGGGCATCCACCAAAGAAACCAGGGCTGCCCATAATGGGGCATGCCGGATCTGCAGCACCAGAAAGCCTGCGGTGAGTACGCAAAAGGTAATGCCGGTGAGCTTTAGCTGTGCCAGAAGCCAGCCTGCAAGGGAATGCCGCAGGTGCTTTAAGGCGGGCAGGTATTCCTGCTGCCACTGGGCGCTTAGCCGCTGTCGGATAAATTCCTTGATTTTTGGCAGTTTGGCAGAGGTCATGAAGGATGCCAGTACCCAGGTTCCAAGTCCCAGGGCGCTGTCCGGCAGGGCTTTGAGGATGCCGGATGCCATATCCAAAAGCCGGCTGCTAACTTGATCCAGCACCTGAGAGCTGCCGGAAAACAGGTTTTCCACACTGCGTGTCAGCACGGTGTTGACGCTGGAGGGTGCTTTTTGCGCAAGGGAAACGAAAAAGCCTTCCAAAGATGCGATGCCTGTGGCAGCGGTGTCCTCCAAATCCGGAAGGACACCTGCAAGCTCACCCAGCTCTCGAAGCAAAAAGGCGCACAATGTAATCATTATCAGCACAGTCAGCAGCAGTGAGATCCCTACACCGATCCCGGAGGCGATACTGCGGCGCAGGTGCAGCCGGTGCTGAAAGACCCGTACCAGCGGTTCGGAGACCAGCGCGAGGACGGCAGCCAGCAGAAAGGGCAGCGCCAGGGGAAGAATGTAACGCACACCCAGCCAAAGGATAAGCAGCGCTGCGGCTGGAAGCAGGTATTTTTGCAGATTGCGGGGTTTCATAGGCTGCTCCTTTCGGGGTTGGAATTATGATACAGGGGTTGCTTTTTTTTAAATATATGTTACAATACTCTTGGTATCTGGTTGAAATTATTGCAAAGTACACAATCAGACAGGGAGGACCGTTCATGAGTAAAAAGCCGAAATATTATATTATCGAAGCATCCGCGCTTCCTGAAGTCTTTTTGAAGGTGGCAGAAGCTAAGCGCCTGCTCTCTACCGGTCAGGCGTCTACGGTGAATGAGGCCACACAGATGACCGATATCAGCCGCAGCGCGTTTTATAAGTACCGGGATGCAATCCTTCCTTTTCAGAATATGATGACCGGCAGAATCATTACCTTCCAGTTTCTGCTGCACGATGAGCCGGGAGTATTGTCGCTGATTCTGGGTATCTTTGCACAGCAGAAGGCAAACATTCTGACCATTAATTCCATCATTCCCACCAACGGCTGCGCTCTGGTGACGATCTCTGCGGAAACCTCCGAAGTTCCTGCGACTTTGGAAGAACTGTTGCATCTGCTGGGCCAGGTGTCCGGCGTGATCAAGGCAGAGGTCTTGGCAGGCTGAGATCTGCGTATACCGCCTCGCTCCTGCGGGGCGGTTTTTTGCAC
The DNA here is from genome assembly GCA_045658365.1 of Faecousia sp. Lineage (GTDB taxonomy): Bacteria > Bacillota > Clostridia > Oscillospirales > Oscillospiraceae > Faecousia. The sequence goes on from JAZOUU010000046.1 coordinate 9,985, forward strand.
AATCTGTCAATGCAGCGCGTAGAATGGGACGGAGGTGACGGAAATGCTGATCGTGCAGAAATTCGGTGGTACATCTTTGCAGGATCATGACAGGGTTTTGACGGCAGCCCGCAGGGCTGTGGAACTGGCCCGGCAGGGTGATCAGGTGGTGGTCGTGGTTTCCGCCCAGGGTCACACCACAGATCGGCTGGTTGCGGATGCGCTTCAGATGGATACGCAACCGTCCAAACGGGAAATGGACGCTTATTTGGCTTCCGGTGAGCAGCTGTCTGCAGGCTTAATGACTATGGCCATTCAAACATTGGGACAGGCGGCTGTCAGTCTGACCGGTTGGCAGGCGGGATTGCTGACCGATGATGTCCATGGTGATGCCAAGGTAAGGGGCTTGTGCAATAACCGGGTACGCACAGAGCTGGAAAAGGGCAATATCGTGGTAGTCACCGGTTTTCAGGGCGTTAATGAGCAGGGTGATATTACCACCCTGGGTCGTGGCGGTTCGGATACCACAGCCGTAGCGCTGGCGGCGTTTTTGCAGGCCGATCTTTGCAGGATCTATACCGATGTGGATGGCGTATATGATAAAGATCCCCGGAAATATCCGGATGCGGTGAAATATGAGCGTATTGGCTACGCAGATATGCTGGCATTGGCCCGGCAGGGCGCACAGGTGCTTCATGACAAATGCGTAGAACTGGCAATGGCTTATAAGGTGCCGATCCAGGTGCTGTCTTCTTTCCGGCCCGGTCCTGGAACCATGGTCACGGAATAGTGTTGCCGGAAACGGGGTATACTATTCCGAAAAAGAAAGAAAAAATACTGTAAAAACCCCTTGACAACCCATAAATGCTGTGGTAGAATGCACAGGTAATAAAGAAGGCTGAACATCCGCCTCACCGCAAGCCTGGAGCAAAGCGGTTCATATTCCACCTTCCCTTGCGGGGAAATTGTGCGAATTATGCGGATGCTTTGGCATCCGCTTTTTTGTTGTTAATTTGGAGGTGCTTACCATCGCAAAGTTAGATCATCAGCTCAATGAGGAGATTCGCGACAGTCAGATCCGCCTGATCGGTGCGGACGGTGCCCAGTTGGGCATTGTGTCTGCTGCAGAGGCCAATGCTATGGCCGAGGAGCAGGGGCTGGATCTGGTGAAAATTTCTCCCAATGCAGTTCCCCCTGTCTGTAAAATCATGGATTATTCCAAATTCTGCTACGATCAGAAGAAGCGGGAGAAGGATGCCAAGAAGAACCAGAAGGTTGTGGAAATCAAGGAGATCCGCATGAGCCCCAGTATTGATACCAATGACTTCAATACCAAGGTCAAGGCCGCCATGAAGTTCCTGGCAGACGGTAACCGCGTTAAGGTCAGCGTCCGCTTCCGGGGCCGTGAGATGGCACATACCAATCTGGGTGAGAAGCTGCTGATGGAATTTGCCGAGGCCTGCGCCGAGATCGCAAACATGGAGAAGAATCCCAAGCTGGAAGGTCGCTTTATGGCGATGTTCTTAACCCCGAAAAACAGCAAGTAAGCTATTTATAACGAAAGATACGGAAGGAGAACTACCTATGCCCAAGCTGAAGACCCATAGCGGTGCCAAGAAGAGATTCAACCTGACCAAGACCGGTAAGGTTAAGAGAGCACACGCTTACAAGAGCCACATCCTCACTAAGAAGACCACTAAGCGTACCCGTCATCTGCGTGCTACCGCTTACGCTGACCAGACCAATGTCAGCGCAATCAAAGAGATGATTCCGTACAAGTAAGGCAGAATAGGAGGATATAAGAAATGGCAAGAGTTAAAGGCGCGATGATGACGCGCAAGAGAAGAAATGCTACCCTGAAGCTGGCCAAGGGCTACTGGGGTTCCAAGTCCAAGCACTTTAAGATGGCCAAGCAGCAGGTCATGAAGTCCGGCAACTACGCTTT
>JAZOUU010000047.1:0-1985 GCA_045658365.1 Faecousia sp.
AATATAACTGCTCCCGGATATGGCCATATCCAGGGAAAATACCTTGACGCCGGTTTCACTTGACAGGGTGTTCGCGGCAGAAACGCTGCCGTTTTTCTCGGTGAAAATGGCAGGGAGGTTGTGGGTTCTGACAAGTGAAATCAGTTCCTTTAATTCAGATGCGGAAGCCTCGCTTCCGGATTCCTCCTCCACAGCCTTGATAATCGTTAGGTCAAAGGCTTCTGCAAAATAGCCATAGCCATCGTGGAAAGTGATAATTTCCCGGCAGGATAGTTCTGATAGCTGCTGTTTTCCGTATTCCTCCAAGGCGAGTAAGTCAGACAAAAGGGAATCTAGGTTTTTGGCAAAGACCTCTTTGTGTTGGGGATAGGCGTTTTGCAGTCCGTGACAGATGTTGGTGGCCATGGTCATCGCATACCGGGGGGAGAGCCAAATGTGAGGGTCGGTTTCGTGGCTGTGAAGGAGGTCTGTGTGGTCATGATCTTCTTCACAATGGGTGAAAGAGATACCCTCAGAGCTGTCAATGACAGGGGCAGAATTTTGCAGAGCATCCGCTAAGAAGTGTTCCAGGCCGCCGCCGGAGATCACCACCGTTTGCGCGCCCTCCAGAGCCTTCACCTGCCGGACGGTGAGGGAGTAATCGTGCAGGCATGATACGTTTTCCGTTACCAGACGGGTGACGGTGATGCCGGTGTTCTGGCATAGCCGCAGGGTAAATTCATAAACAGGCAGGGTCGTGGCGGCAACCTGGGCCGGTGCTTCCTTTGGCTGACAGCCGGCGCAGAACAGTACCGTCAATATTAGCCCCAGAAGGGCAATAAAACGTTTCATGGGAGACCACCTGATTTCTAAAATTCTATTGTAATCATACCATATCTGTCAAGAAAAAGGGAGACTGCCATGTAGCAGTCTCCGAAAAAATGTACTTATTAATTGTGACTTTCCAGCCAGTCGTTGACCTTGGTTTTTGCCAGCCGCAGAATGTCTTCCGTGGGATAGGGAGAATCTTCACCGCCGCAAACATACAGGAAATACAGGCCGGCAGGGGTCTGGTATAGGGTTTCCTCATAGCCGCAGGGGTCACCGAAATAACTGTATGTATATTTTTTCACCAGTGTTGCGGTTTCGGTGTCATAATCCTTTTTGCAGATGGTTTTCTTCATGCATATGGCCTCCTTTCGTAAAGAGCAATGGGGATATTATAGCGACTTTTTCAAAAAAAGCAAGTGTTTTTAAGGGGAAATGGAAAATCTGGCGGCAAATACCTTGTTCCATAGAGAAAGTAGTGGTATAATGGCGCAAAAGGAGGGTGTATATGAAAGATATCCCTTTATTTACCACGGAGTATGGTATTGCCAGTTTAACGCTCCGGGAGATTCCGTACAGGCAGCGGGCATATATTAAGATACAGTCCGCATCGGATCCGGTAAAACTGCTGGAGGAATGCATCGGCTTTTGCCGGGCCTGCGGCGCAGAGCGAATCGATGCTTCGGGGCATGAATTTCTGGAGCAATATTCGTTGAGCACGCCAATGTGGCTGATGACCGGCAATCGGGAGAGCCTTGGGCAGACAGACGCCTGTATCTTTCCGATGACACAGCAGACGGTGGAACGCTGGCTGGAGATTTATAATCAGCGCATGGCCGATGTACCCAATGCTGCGTATCTTGATAGCAGGGATGGAAAAGAATTTCTGGAAAATGGGGACTGTTATTTCGTCCACAAAGATGGAAAACTCCTTGGGATTGGCAAGGCGGCAGAGGATTACATCGACATTGTCATCGCTGCAGAACCGGGGATGGGGGAGACGGTGTTACAGGCCCTCAGCAGTGTGCTGACAGAAGATACAGTCCGGGTCGTGGTTGCCGGCGAAAACGTGAGGGCTGTGCGGCTTTACGAACGGATGGGGTTTATAAAAACAAAGGAAATCTCCCGCTGGTACCAGGTCTTGTGAGGTTATTCATATGGATTTAATAGTGATTTTT
>JAZOUU010000048.1:0-72536 GCA_045658365.1 Faecousia sp.
AAGGAGAATATCAAAATGGCTGTCGTATCTATGAAAAACCTGCTGGAGGCCGGCGTACACTTCGGTCACCAGACCCGCCGCTGGAACCCCAAAATGGCTCCCTACATCTACACCGAGCGTAACGGTATCTACATCATTGACTTGCAGAAGACCGTTAAGAAGCTGGAAGAGGCTTACAACTTCGTTCGTGAGTGCTCCGCCAACGGTGGCAACGTCCTGTTCGTCGGCACCAAGAAGCAGGCCCAGGATGCTATCAAAGAAGAGGCTGCTCGCTGCGGCGGTTACTACGTCAAGGCCCGCTGGCTGGGCGGTATGCTGACCAACTTCCGCACCATGCGTACCCGTATCGACCGTCTGGCTCAGCTGAAGAAGATGGAAGAGGACGGCACCTTCGCTATGCTGCCCAAGAAGGAAGTCATCAAGCACCAGGGCGAAATCGAGAAGCTGGAAAAGTATCTGGGCGGCGTTAAGTAAATGAAGAAGATCCCCGCTTGCCTGTTCATCGTTGACCCCCGCAAGGAGCGCAACGCCATTGCTGAGGCCCGCAAGCTGAATATCCCCATCGTCGCCATCGTGGACACCAACTGCGATCCCGACGAGATCGATTACGTGATCCCCGGCAACGACGACGCTATCCGCGCCATCCGTCTGATCGCCGCCGCCATGGCTAACGCTGCCATCGAAGGCCGTCAGGGTGAAGACGCTGTGGCTGAGGTTGCAGAGGCTGAGGTCGAAGCTCCCGTCGCTGAATAATACAGAGGAGGAACATTACAATGGCATTTACTGCACTGGATGTTAAGAAACTTCGTGAAATGACCAACGTTGGTATGATGGACTGCAAGGCTGCCCTGGCTGCCACCGATGGCGATATGGACAAGGCTGTGGACTGGCTCCGTGAAAAGGGCCTGGCCAAGGCTGCCAAGAAGGCTGACCGCATTGCCGCTGAGGGCGTTGCTTACGCCACCGTGGTAAACGGCGTAGGTGTCGTGATCGAGGTCAACTCCGAAACCGACTTCGCCGCCAAGACCGACGCTTTCCTGGATCTGGTCAAGAACTTGGCTGAAGTGGTTGCTACTCAGAACCCCGCTGATGTGGACGCTCTGAAGGCTTGTACCTACCCTAACTCCAACCTGACCGTCACTGAGATCATGCAGGAGAAGGTCATGTCCATCGGTGAAAACATGCAGATCCGTCGGTTTGCCCGTTTTGCTGACAACACCAGCGTATCCTACGTCCACGCCGGCGGTACCCACGGCGTTCTGGTAAACCTGGCTGTGGAAGGTGACATCGACGTTACCGAAATCGGCAAAAACGTTGCTATGCAGATCGCTGCTATGGGTGCTAAGTACTGGGACAAGAGCCTGGTTCCCCAGGCTGACGTTGACCACGAGCTGGCCGTTCAGGTCGCCGCTATGGACAACGACCCCAAGATGGCTTCCAAGCCCGCTCAGGTGAAGGAAAAGATCGCTCAGGGCAAGATCGCCGCTTTCTTCAAGGAAATCTGCCTGTTGCAGCAGGACTTCGTCCGCTCCGACCTGTTCCAGGGTGACGTGGCCGGCTACATTGCCGACGCTGCCAAGAAGCTGGGTGGCAAGGTTACCTTCGTCGATGCTATCCACTACATCAAGGGTGAAGGCATTGAAAAGAAGGAAGAGAACTTTGCTGACGAAGTGGCAGCTCAGATTGCCAACGCCGGCAAGTAATTTCTAACATGCATAACCGCCCCGACCGTAAGGCCGGGGCGCATTTTTATTGAGAAACGCCCCCATTTGCATTTTCGCAAATGGGGGCATTTTATCTTGATTTATCTGGAGCCCTTGTCGTAGGGAATGCCCTCGGCCTTGGGTGCCCGGGATTTACCGGAGGTGAAGGCCAACACTACCAGCGTCACCAAATACGGCAGCATCCGATACAGGTGGGAGCTGATTCCCAGCTCCGCCAGCAAGAACACGCCGTCACCGTTAATATCAATGCTTGCATAGGCCGCAGCAATACACTTAAACAGGCCGAACAACAATGCCGCGCCAGCAATATTTAGGGGTTTCCAATTGCCGAAAATCATAACCGCCAATGCCAGGAAACCGAAACCGGCCACGTCGCCGTTGGCGCTGCAGTTCACGGTAGTCAGTGCATAGACAAAGCCACCCATGCCGGCCAGCGCTCCGGAGATGGTAGTGCCGATATAGCGCATCTTATGCACATTGATACCCAGAGAATCCGCTGCCTGGGGATTCTCACCGCAGGCGCGAAGCCACAAGCCCATGCGGGTTTTGTAGAGAATGATAGACAGCACCACAAAGATAATTAGGCAGATATAGGTTGCCAGATACACCTTATTCAGCAGGGTCTCTCCCAGGAAGCCCCAATCCACACTCTTATCCACACCAAAAGTGGACTTCTTGATCATAAACCAGGAGGCCGCGTCACCGGTAGCCATCTGCAAGGTATTCTGATTGGCCAGAATCCGGATCAAAAACAGCACCAGCGCAGGAGCCAGCATATTCAGCGCAGTGCCGCCGATGGTCTGGTCTGCTTTCAGATTGATGGAGGCAAAGCTCAGCAACAGAGAGAAAATTGCGCCCAAAATAGCAGCCACCAGCATGGCCATCAGCATCAGGCCCTGGAGGGTCAGCCATTCGCCGGAGCGGGCTGCCTGCACAAACAGATCAATGCTCTGCATTTGATTGACGAAAAATACACCCACAAACGCGCCGAAAACCATGATGCCTTCCAGCGCCAGGTTGATGATGCCGCTTCGCTCCGCAAAGACACCGGCCAGCGCCACGATCATCAGCGGAACTGCGTAAAGCAAGGTTTGTTGAATCACAAATGTCATGCCTGCTGACCTCCTTCCTGCTCTTTTTCTTCCGCAGAAACATTGGTCACTTCTGCGACAGCGGGCTTTTTCTTACCCTTCAGCCACATCTGAATCACCAGAGAGAATGCGCTGAGGTAAACGATAACGGCGATGATCACATCGGTCACATATTCATTATAAGCGGTATGCCCCGTCAGCTGCAGACCCACAATATCCAGCATGGCCATGAAAATACCGGAGAACACCACGCCAACAGGATTGTTCACCGCCAGCAGCGCCACGGGTATGCCGTTGAAGCCGGTGGCAGGCAGGGACTGATAAGTGGACCAGTAGAACTCCGTATTGCCGGAGAGCCAGTAGAGAGCTGCACCGCCGGCAGACAAAGCACCGGCAATGGCCATGCTCAGTACGATATTCCGCTTATCCTGGATACCGGCATACCGGGCGGCATGGCGGTTAGCGCCGCAGGCCTTCAGCTGATAGCCAAAGGTGGTCTTATTAATAAGAATATACACTAAAATTGCAATAACGACGGCCACCAGAATACCGGCATTCACCTGAGAGCCGGGAAACAGCGCATCCAACCCCAGCTTCGGGGTGGCCACGCCGTTATAGGTGGTCTTGTAGATATAGCCGGCTTTGGTGTTCTCCACCATGTTCCGGTAAACGCTTCCGTCAAAAACCCAGGTTACCAAATTGGCAGCCAGCCAGTTGGTCATGATGCAGGCCAGCACCTCGTTGATATTTAAAAACGCTTTCAAAATGCCGGGAATCGCGCCCCACAGCGCGCCGGCAAGGCAGCCGCCCAGGAATGCCAGCACCCAGATCAGGCCTGTCGGAACTGAAGTAGAGGGAATGCCCAGGGCAATGATCAAAGATACCATGGTTCCCATCAAATACTGCCCCGGCGCGCCAATATTGAACAAGCCTGTCTTATTGGCAACCGCCACAGAAAGGCCGGTCATGATCAGCGGTGTGGCGCGGAAAAGCATATTGCCCAGATTTTGGGAATTGTAGCCCCAAGTCAGGTTGCCTGCCGCATCCCGCCCGGTGGATAAAATGCCCGCGAACACCAGCCGCACACCGTCCCAGATTCCTGAAGGTGTAATGGTGTCCTTCCACAATCCCACGATCACCGCAATCACTGCGCCCACTGCCAAACCGATCAGAATAGACAGCAGGGATGCCAGCACTTTTTTCGTACCGTCCTTGCGGTAAAAATCCAATAACGTATTTTTCATGCCTGGGCTCCTTTCTCACTGCGCTTGGCACCGGACATATAAAGTCCCAGTTCCTGCACGGTAGTGGTCTTCGGATCCAGTTCGCCCACGATCTCTCCTTCGTACATTACCAAAATCCGGTCGGACAGGTTCATGACCTCATCCAGTTCCAGAGAAACCAGCAGCACTGCCTTTCCGGCATCCCGCTGGGCAACCAGTTCACTGTGCACGTGTTCAATGGCGCCCACGTCCAGACCTCTTGTGGGCTGCACCGCCACAATCAGTGGCTGATCCCGATCCAGTTCCCGGGCAATGATGGCCTTTTGCTGATTTCCGCCGGACATGCTCCTGGCCACAGTCACTGCGCCCTGGCCGGAGCGGATATCGTACTGCTCAATCAGTTCCTCGGTATACTGCCGGATGGCAGGTCCGTTAATGAAACCCATATTCTGGAAGCGGGGGTCCTGAAAGCTTTGAAGCACCATATTCTGTTCCAGCGTGAAGTCCAGCACCAAACCGTGCTTATGTCGGTCTTCCGGGATGTGGCTGATACCGGCTTCATTTCTTCTCCGAACGGGGGCTTTGGTGATGTCCTTTCCGCACAAGGTGATCTTTCCGCCAGTGACCCGCTCCAAACCGGTAAGGCCGTAAACCAATTCCGTTTGCCCGTTGCCGTCGATACCGGCAATGCACAGGATCTCTCCTGCCCGGGCCTGGAAACTGACGCCCTTGACCGCATTGTGCTTATGGAGCTTGGATGCTACCGTCATATCCTGCACGTCCAGCACCACATCCGCAGGCTTTGCTGCATCCTTTTGCACCTGCAGCTGCACCGGACGGCCCACCATCATGTTGGACAGTTCCTGCTTGCTGGTATCCTTGACGTTGACCGTGCCGATATACTTGCCCTTCCGCAGAACGCTGACCCGGTCGGCTACTGCCATAATCTCATTGAGCTTATGGGTAATAAAGAGGATGGACTTCCCTTCCTTCACGAAGCCCCGCATGATCTCCATCAATTCGTCGATCTCCTGAGGAGTCAGCACCGCCGTAGGCTCGTCGAAAATCAAGATCTCGTTGTCCCGGTAAAGCATTTTCAGAATCTCTGTTCTCTGCTGCATGCCCACGCTGATGTCCTCGATCTTCGCGTCCAAGTCCACGTTCAGCCCATACTTTTCCGACAGGGCCTGGACCTTTTTCCGGGCCTCTTTTCTCTGGAGAAAGCCCAGTTTGGTATCCTCCGCGCCCAGAATGATATTATCCAGCACCGTAAACACATCCACCAGCTTAAAATGCTGGTGCACCATTCCGATATTCAGGGCTGTGGCATCATTGGGATCGTTGATTGTTACCTCCTGGCCGTTTTTCTTGATGATGCCCTGCTCCGGCTGATACAGACCGAACAGAACGCTCATTAAAGTGGACTTTCCTGCGCCGTTCTCGCCCAGCAGCGCATGAATCTCCCCCCGGCGAAGCTGGAGGGTAATGTCGTCGTTGGCGACAATTCCCGGGAATTCCTTTCTGATGTTGAGCATTTCGATTACGTACTCCGACTGCATAATCCAATTGCCCTCCTTCCTCTGTGTTTTTCACACAATGATTCTCCATAAGTTTAACATCCGCGCCGAAAAAATGCAATAGTCTTATTATTCTGTCTTTTTCTTTGCCCATGCGTGTTGTACAAAAAAGATACAGATAATTTATATTTAGGGTTGCCTTTTGTCGAAAAAAGGGGTATACTTTTTACAGAAATAAACTTCCAGTATCTGGGATTTATTTGAAACAACATAAAACGGAGGAAACAACATGAATTTGATCTACGGTATCAAAGACAAGCCCAAGTTCGGCCAAATGCTCCTGTTCGCATTCCAGCAGGTTCTGGCAATCCTCGCAGCCACCATTCTTGTCCCCGCTATCATCGGCCACGGCATGAGCCAGTCCGCCGCTCTGCTGGGTGCAGGTGTGGGTACCATCGTTTACCAGCTGTTCACCAAATTTAAGAGTCCTGTGTTCCTGGGCTCTTCCTTCGCCTTTATCGGTTCCATGGGCGCCGCCTTTGCAGGCGCTGCATCCGCTTCTGCCGGCTATACCGGTCTGATCCTGGGCGCAGTCTTTGCCGCTCTTGTTTATGTGGTCATCGCCATCGTGGTCAAGCTGGTTGGCGTTAACTGGATCAACAAGCTGATGCCCCCCGTGGTTATCGGACCCACCGTTGCTCTCATCGGTCTTTCTCTGGCTGTCAACGCAGTTAACGACCTGAAGCTGGGCAAGGTCATGGTAGACGGTGTTTCCGCCGCCAGCCCCTATGTGACTCTGATCTGCGGCATCATTACTCTGTTTGCCATCTTCGCAATCTCTGTCTACGGCAAGAAGATGATGAAGCTGATTCCTTTCGTTCTGGGTATTCTGGTTGGCTATGTCGCAGCCTCCATCTTCACCGTCATCGGCATCGCCACCGACAATGTGGCTCTGCAGGTCATCAACTTCGCTGCTTTTAAGGATATGCAGATCTTTGCAATCCCCGACTTCACCTTTGTGGAAGCCCTGAAGGGCGTGAAGGAAATCGACGGCGCATTCATTACCACCGTAGCCGTCGCCTATGTTCCCGTTGCATTCGTGGTCTTTGCTGAGCATATTGCTGACCATAAGAACCTTTCTTCCATCATCGGCACCGATCTGCTGGAAGAGCCCGGCCTGCACCGCACCCTGCTGGGCGACGGCGTTGGCTCTGCTGTCGGCGCCTTCTTCGGCGGCTGCCCCAACACTACCTACGGCGAGTCCGTTGGCTGCGTTGCCATTACCCGTAACGCTTCCGTGGTGACCATCACCACCGCCGCCATTATGTGCATCGTGATTTCCTTCTTCGGACCCTTTGTCACCTTCCTGGCTTCCATCCCCAACTGTGTCATGGGCGGTGTCTGTGTAGCTCTGTATGGCTTCATCGCTGTTTCCGGTCTGAAAATGATCCAACAGGTCAACCTGAACGCCAGCAAGAACCTGTTTGTGGTTTCCGCCATCCTGATCCCCGGCATTGGCGGCCTGAGCGTTTCCTTCGGCAAGATCACCCTGACCACCATCGCCTGCGCTCTGATCCTGGGCATTCTGGCCAACGTAATGCTCTCCAAGGGCAAGGAAGACTAATTCCAAATAATATAAAAAAGAGATGCCTCTCGGCATCTCTTTTTTATACTTCCATGATCTTTGTCACTTCCGTGGGGCCCTCCAACCAGAGGGCTTCCACGGTTTTATTTTTTCCCTCCACAGTGACCTTCAGATCACCGCCTCGGTTCTGGAGCGTAAGCTTTCCTCCGGGCAGCTGACCTTTCATCCACAATGTCACCGCAACAGAAGCAGAGCCCGTGCCACATGCCAGAGTGTAATCCTCCACGCCCCGCTCATAGGTGAGGATGCGCACCGTATTTTCATTCAGCCGGGAAAACAGATTCACATTTGCCCCCTTGGGGAATGCAAGATCATACCGCAGCTGCTGAGCTTGCTCTCGCAGCACTTCTCCCATAGCCCAACGCAGACCCTTGATTTCCTGCACCGCGTGGGGCACACCGGGATTTCCCAGTTCCACATAAGCGATATCCCCCTTGCGGTTTAAGTCCACAATAGAAGGGTTATTCAGCTTCACCAGATAGTCGCTTTCCGACAGGCGCTTACCCTCTACGATTCCCGCATCTGTTTCCACCGTCATTTCTGCGCCGGCTATGCCGTTGTCAAAGGCAAACCGGCAGATGCACCGGGCGCCGTTGCCGCACATCTCGCCCCGGGAGCCATCCGCATTGTAGAAATGGAGCTTAAAATCCGCCTTGTTCGACACATCCGTTGCCATAAATCCGTCGGCGCCGGTTAGTTTACATAACTCTTTGGCCATTTCCGCCAGATCCAGCTTTGCATCCCGGACATCCATGACCATAAAATCGTTGCCTGCGCCGTTCATATACCAGCACTGCATTATTTTTCCTCCAAAAGCTCGTCCATGGTGTAAAGGCCGGCGGCCTTACCCACCATAAACCGGGCCGCTTCCACCGCGCCCTCGGCCAGCATGGCCCGAGTACCGGCTTCATGCCGCAGTGTCAAAGTCTGGCTGGGAGTGCAGATGTGCACCTCGTGAACACCCACCACATTGCCCATCCGCAAAGAGGCAATGCCGATTTCATTGCTTTTACGCTTGCCCTCTCCCGCTCTGCCGCAGGCTTCCACCGCATCGGGACGCACCTGCCGGATGGCATTGAACAGCATATGCGCCGTACCGCTGGGGGCATCTACCTTCCGGTTGTGATGCACCTCCACGATTTCAATATCCGCCTCCGGGAAGCAGGAGGCCGCCTGCCGGGCCAACCGGCAAAGCACCGCAATGCCCAGACTCATATTTCCGGAATAGAACACCGGCAGCTTCTTAGCAGCCTCATAAATCTTAGTTTTTTCCTCCGGAGTATGACCGGTAGTACCGATAACCACAGCGCAGCCGGTTTCTTCTGCGTAGCGCAACACTTCCTCTACCGCGGTATGGTGAGAAAAATCGATGAGCATATCCGCCTGCACAGCGCCCAGTTCCTGAAAAGTCTTGGGTACGCCGTTTTCGCCGTCAATGCTGACCCGGCCAACTACCTCATCGCCTAAAATCCCGCAAATCAGTTTTCCCATAGCGCCGTTGGCGCCGCAAATGACTGCTTTCATGCCAAAATCCCCAGCTTTCTCATCTCTGCCAGCAGCACCGCCTCATGATCAGCTTCCATGGGAGTCAGGGGCAGCCGCAGATAGTTCTCGCCAAAGCCCATGGCAGATACCGCCGCCTTGGCAGGAATGGGGTTGACCTCACTGAACAGGGCATTGATCAGCGGCAGCAGCTTGCACTGCAGCTCTGCTGCCCCGGCATAATCTCCGGCAAAAGCCTTTTCCACCATTTCCACAGACAGCTTAGGAGCTACATTGGACAGGACGCTGATAGTACCGGCCGCGCCCATGGACAGGAAGGGCACGGTCAGCGCGTCCTCGCCGGAATAAATGTCCAGCTTGTCCCCGCAGAGCGCCATCAGTTCCACCATCTGGCTCATATTGCCGGTGGCTTCCTTAATGGCAACAATGTTGGGATGCTCCGCCAGCTTTGCCACGGTCTTGGGCAGCAGATTGCAGCCGGTTCTGCCGGGAACATTATACAGGATGACAGGAACAGTGGAGGCATCCGCCACCGCGGTAAAATGAGCAATCAGGCCATTCTGGGTGGCCTTATTATAATAAGGAGTCACCACCAATACCGCATCTGCGCCCACTTCGCAGGCATTGCGGGTGTTTTGAAGCACGTGCTCTGTGTTGTTCGTACCGGTACCGGCAATGACAGGCACCCGACCGGCAGCCCGCTCCACAGTAAAACGGATGACCTCTTTCTGGTCCTCCGGCTCCAGAGTGGCATTTTCGCCGGTGGTTCCCACCGCCACCAATGCGTGGATACCGTTTTCAATCTGGAAATCAATAAATCTTCCCAGGGTTTCGTAATCTACGCCGTCTTTGTTCATCGGAGTGATGAGCGCGCTGGCCATGCCCTTAAAAATCGTCTTTTTCATAATTAGATACCCCCATTAAACCTGAAATTGGTTAAAGTATTCATAAATTGGAATCAGCGATTCCAAAAAACTTCCTACCCGGTCCTTCAGTTTCGGGCTGAACAGCTCGGGACTGAAATCTTCATGCCGGATCACGGTGAGATTGGATTTCCACAGATAAAATCTCTCCAGCTTCGGATCGGGACACATCTCCGGACGTTTATAGCACTGCGCTGTGATTTGCATTCCGGAATCCTTTTCCGTTTTTGCGATCAGTTTCAGAAATTCACCCGGTTTTTCTGCGATGCTGCGGCGGAAGGTCTTCATCACTGCCGGCCGGGGCCGCCAGAAACAGAATCCATAATCCACACCCTCGGGATTGATTTCAAAGAACAGACAGGGATTTTCTGCCCACCACTCCACATCTCTGCGGATGCAGATCCAAAGACTTTCCTTATAAGGCAGCGGATGGTGCATTCTGGTATCCCGGTAAATCCGGCTGACCTTCAGCAAATTCCCCGGCCTGTCTATAAAAGGCGTAAACAACTCTGCTCCTAAGGCCTTCATCGGCTCGTACAGAGTCTTCACATACTGCTGTTTGTGCGCTAAGAACCATTCCCGGTTATTGTTCATGCGGATTCCCCATAGAAAATCCACAGTTTCCGGTGTAAAGCCTTGAAACAAGGTTGTCCCCTCCTTTCGTTTAGCCAAAAAAATGGGAATGCCCATTGTGGAACTTTGGCGCTCCGTTTTTCCAAATCAGCCGGTTTCTGTCCTTCTCCCGGAAAGAAACCTCCGGCATTTCCAAAACATACCGCTCGGTGGCATTTATCACAGTAGTATTTCCGTAAAGGCGCTCCCGGGTGGGATTCTCCCCATAGCGCAAATGCACATGGCCATGGAGCATCACCTTGGGCTGATATTTATCCAGAAGCTCCCGGAGGGATTCAAAGCCCCAATGGGCAGGATCCTCGCTGTCCCCCAACCCCTTAGCCGGGGCATGGGTCACCACAACATCCACTCCGCCGGCTCTCCAGAGATGATACCGTATTTTCCGGATACGGCGGCGCATCTGCTTTTCGCTGTACTGGTGAGGGCCGGGCCGATACCTTCGGCAGCCTCCCAGCCCGAGAATCCGCAGACCGTTATAGACCACCAGCCGATCATCAATACAGTCACAGCCCTCCGGCGGTCTGCTTGCATATCTTGCGTCGTGATTCCCGTGGACATACAGCACCGGGCATTTTGCCATGGTCACCAAAAAGGACAGATATTCTGGCTTCAGATCGCCGCAGGAGATGATCAGATCATAGCCATCCAATTTTCCCGGCGCATAATAATCCCACAAAGCAGCACATTCTTCATCCGACACGGCTAAGATTCTCACAGCGATCCCTCCTTTTCCACCGGAATACGATCCCGGTAGATGCCCAGCTGGCGCACCATGGGCTGGGCGTAGGGTTCGATTTCGTCAAACTCAGGAATGGAGCCGATCACGTTTTCACAGAGCCAATCCATATGCAGCAGCTCATCGGCAGTAAAGCTGTGGCGGCCATCATTTTTAACAGAGCCGTCCTGCGCCACAATCTTCCGCCGGAAAGGATCCAGCTTTCCGGTTTTTAAGCCAAGGCGCAGCATTTTTGCCAGCACTCTGGGACCGTCCGGCAGATGATCTGCCAGCGCCACATCAATCGCGCCGCTGCTCATGCCCCACCAGTAATTGATGGCCCGATGGGTATCTTTATCTTTATCCCAGGTGCCCGCCAGTATGGAGCGGACAATATTCTCATAGAACTTTCCCCATAGCAACACCGGGGATGCCAACGCCTGCATGTTACCGTTTTCATCCCGCATATACGTGCCGTAGTTGCACAAATTCAGATGCACCCGTTCCTGAGCCGGCACATCCCGGTTGGAGATCACCCAGATTCCGTTCTTCAAAAATTCCTCATTGGGATTGCCCGCCTGACAGCTCCAGCGCAGCACCACCTTCGCCCGGGGATTGGTCAGCTGCGCGCCCAGGGCAAAGGCATTGATGGATGCCGCCTCTCCAAAAATAGGCGACAGACCCACATAGCCGATTTCATCATCGTCGGCCATAGCGCCGGCAATGGCGCCGGTAATGAATTTCGCCTCGTAAATTTTAGCGTAATAAGTGCGGATACTGGGGTATGGCGTATCCACCGAGCAGTTCAAAAACCGGACTTTGGGGTATTTCACCGCCAGCCGCAAGGTAATGCGGCTCAGAGGCGGCGTGGTGGTAAACACCAAGTCTGCGCCGTCGGCCACAGCCTGCTCCAGCAATTCCTCAGCTTTTTCTGCATTATCTGCATGGAAATAGCTTCGTACCGTAACCTGTTCTTTCAAAACCCGCTCCAGATGGGCTCGTCCCAGATCATGATCCCGAATCCAGGCGCTCTTCTCCGGGTCTAAGGAATGGACAAAAGCAACATTCAAATGGGTGGGCGCGCCGGTCATAAACCGGCCCAGCACGCCGGACTTCCCATGGGTTTCCACCGGCTCGGTATGCACATCCACCGGCTCCGGCAACGCCTGTACCGCCAGATCCTCCCAGAGGGAGGTAATGGTGCGCTTCAGCTCCTTATCGGTGATGGTTCCCAGATCCCGGAAGGGGTACACCTGCAGCCAAATGAGCAGGGCTTCCTCCGGAATCAGCCCCAATGCTTCGCCCCCCAGACTCCGGAAAGCATGGCGGAAATACTGGAAGTAAGCGGAAAAGGTGCGCATCTCCTGCTCCTGCCACTTGTCCCCCGGTTCTTTCCCCAGATAAGACAGCAGCAATCCGTAATCCCCGGGCTTGCGGAACTGCACCTGATAAAGCCCGGTGGATTTGTAAAATTCTAAAAATTCAAAATATGCCAGAATTCTCGGCTCTTCGGACATTTTGGGCAAAATCCGCTTGACCTGCGCCGCGATCCGGGGCGCGCCCAAATGGCGCAGCACACTGACCCGCTTGTTTCCCTCCTGGACATAGAATTCGCCCAGATATTCATAGCACAAAATAGGATCCCGGATGCCCTCGGATAAATGAGCTTGGCACAAATTAATCCATTTATAGGCAAACTCGCTGTTTTCTCCCAGCAAGGGCAGAAAACTTGTGGAAAAAGCGGCGGTTCTTCCTGCGGATCTGACACCCACGATCTTCTCCGACGGAATCTCTACCAGACCCACCTCCTGCACGATTTCCAAAGAGGGGTCTTCCAGCAGATCATCCAGCACTATGGGATGGGGATGCTTGCCGTCCGCAAGGGCCAGCTTATATTCTCTTTGTCCCAGCCGCAGAGCCTGTGCGTACTCTTCCCGGGCCTCTTGTCGATACATGGCAGCCATCCTTTCCGAAAGATATCCTTTTACGTCCATATCATACCGAATTTTTCGCAAAAAAGCAACCATAATCTGTTTGTGTAACAAACCAGAAAAGTCACAAAAAATCCAACAAATGTTGTATATTTGATTCACAACAAAAAGATTGACAGAGCAGAAAAAAAGTGGTAAAATTTTATTCAGTATGGATATACCGAAATGCGCAGCATCTATTGCGCAAATTTGTGGAATTTAAGGAGATGATCGGTCATGGATATGACATTGGAATCCTGTCGTAAGTTTGTGGAGGTTCTGGCCTCCGATGCTCCCGCCCCCGGCGGCGGCGGCGCAGCTGCTCTGGTTGGCGCCATCGGCACCGCTCTGGGCAACATGGTTGGTTCTCTCACCGTCGGCAAGAAGAAGTATGCCGAGGTGGAAGCCGAGATCATTGCGCTGAAGGCTAAGTGCGACGCGCTGCAGGTAGCGCTTTTGAATCAGGTGGAAGCCGATGAAGTGAACTTCCTGCCTCTGGCCAAGGCCTATGGCATTCCCAAGGACGATCCCAACCGGGACGCTGTCATGGAAGAAGCCACCATCATCGCCTGCTCCACTCCCATGAAGATCATGGAGCTGTGCTGCGAGGCCATTGAGCACATTGCCGTCTTTGCCGCTAAGGGCAGCCGTTTGGCTGTTTCCGACGCTGGCTGCGGTGCCGTGTGCTGCAAGGCTGCGCTGCAGGCTGCTTCTCTGAACGTGTTCATCAACACCAAGAGTCTGAAAAACCGTGAGGTTGCTGAAGAAATGAACGCAAAGGCCAACGGCATGCTCACCAAGTACTGCGCCATGGCAGACGGCATTTTCAACGAAGTGAAGGCTATCTTCGGTCAATAAGAAAAGGAGATTACATACTATGGCTAAGCTGTTATTGGGCAAGGAAGTTACCGATGCCCTGAATGCAAAACTCATGGAGCGCACCGCTGCCCTCCGGGCAAAGGGTGTTGTCCCCACCCTGGGTATCGTCCGCGTGGGCGAAGACCCCTCCGACCTGTCCTATGAAAAGGGTGCTACCAAGCGGGCTGAGCTGGTAGGCGTGGATGTGAAGAATTTTGTCCTGCCTGCAGATGCTTCCAAGGAAGATGTTCTGTCCGTGATCGATCAGGTCAATGCCGATGATTCTATCCACGGCGTGCTGATGTTCCGTCCTCTGCCCAAGCATCTGAAAAACGATCAAAATGAGATCTGCAACCGCTTAGACCCCAAGAAGGACGTGGACTGCATGACGCACATGAGTAATGCCGGTGTCTTCGAGGGTCTGAACGATCTGGGCTACGCCCCCTGCACCCCCGCTGCCTGTATGGAAATCCTGGATTTCTACGGCATTGACTGCAAGGGTAAGAACGCAGTGGTCATTGGCCGCAGCCTGGTGGTTGGCAAGCCTGCCGGCATGATGCTCATGGGCAAGAATGCCACCGTTACCACCTGCCACACCCGCACCGTCAACACCGCGGAGATCTGCAAGAATGCAGACATCATCGTATCCGCTGCCGGTGTGCTCAACTCCCTGACAGCTGACTTTGTCCGTCCCGGCCAGGTAGTCATCGACGTTTCCATCAACTGGGATGAGAACAAGATCAACGCAAAGGGCGGCAAGGGCGGTATCGCAGGCGATGCCAAGTTTGACGAGGTTGAGCCCATCGTAGACGCCATCACCCCCGTTCCCGGTGGTGTGGGCTCCGTTACCACCTCCGTGCTGATGAAGCATGTGGTAGAGGCCGCAGAGAAGATCTAAATAAATAACCTGCTTGCATGACTGACGGATAACCGCAGACAACTGCGATGGAGTGCAAGCTTGATATGCCGACCGTCTGGGCAATTCGAACTTTATGGGCTCGGATTGCCCAGATTTATATTTAAGAGGTGGATTATGAAAAAGATCAACAACCTGTCTGAAAGCAATTTCCTCCGGCTGTTCTTTGCCTTTGTTTCTGTCTGCTTTGTGGCAGCGGCATTCTTTATGCCGGACCGCAGCACCATGTTCTCCGGTGTCTGGAAGATCATGACGCAAACCTGCAAAATCTCCACCAACTATTTCGCTCTGGGCGGCTATGCAGCCACTTTCCTGAACATGGGTCTGGTTGGACTTTTTTGCACCGGATTGTGCTGCCTGCCCGGCAGTAAGCCCAACAACGTAACTACCCTGGGCGTGCTTTTGACCATCGGCTTTGGCTCCTGGGGCATGAATTTGTTTAATATGATCCCCACCATCTTGGGTGTCGTGCTGTATGCCGCTGTGAAGAAGGAAAAGCTGGGCGCTGTGTCCAACGCCATGCTCTATTCCACCGGCATTGCGCCCTTGATCTCCGATCTGCTGTTCCGTTATCCCGGCGTGGAATACATCGGCTTTAACTGGCTGGGCCTTGGCATTGGCCTGTTTGTGGGCTTGATTATCGGCTTTTTCCTGCCGGCCGGTCTTGCCCATGCCCCCAATGTGCACAAGGGATATGACCACTATTCCGCTGCCCTGCCTATTGGCATGACCGCATTTTTCCTGCGTGCTGCTCTGTACAATGTGATGCTGGGCTGGAAAATCGGCGATTTGGGCAAGCTTTCTACCATGGGCGCTCTGGATATCGCTTCCTGGAACAACACCAACATTTTCTGTTTTGTGCTGTTCGGTCTGTGCATCGTTTTTGCTCTGCTGCTGGGCTGCAAGCCCAAGGACTACTGGAATCTGATGAAAGATTCCGGTCATGGCGTCAGCTTCACCACGAAGTACGGCTACGCTCCCTTTTTGATGAATGTGGGCATATTCGGTCTAATGATTGTTGGCTATTTTACCCTGGCCGGCGCCATCGACGGCAGAAATGTTTGGACCGGCATGACCTTCGGCATTGTATTCTGTATGCTGGCCACCTGTAATTCCGGCAGCCACCCCAGAAATGTTTTGCCAATTATGATCGGTTATCTGGTGACATCGTTCCTCTTCGGCTGGATTTTCAAGCTGCTGGGCGGCGAAGGCTACGCCCTTACCATTGGCAGTCAGTCCATTCTCATTGGCCTATGCTACGCCAACGGTCTTTCCCCCATTGCCGGCAAGTACGGCTTTGGTTACGGCATTCTGGCCGGTGGATTGCACTACCTGCTGGTGACAGCTGTGCCCGATATGCACGGCGGTTTCCTGCTGTACAACGGAGGCTTCACCGCAGCGCTGATTTGTCTGATGTTTGTACCCCAGTTGGAAAAGTTCTGCCGCACAAAAGAAGAGCGGAAAGAACGCAAGCTGCAAAAAAATGCATAACAAAAAACCGCCCAAATGGGCGGTTTTTTCTTTCTTTATTGAATTCCCAGCCAAACGGAAAGCGCACCGAACAGGATCATGGTCGTCAGCGTCATGGCGGAAAGAGAGGCGGAAATCTGTACCCGCTCCTCAGGCTCATCGGCAAAGACCGGAATGACGTAAGGCGGCGGCAAGATGCACATCAGCAGCAACGCGCCCTCAAACACTCTGCTCTGGAGCAGTGTGCGGTTCACCAGTACCCCAAGTCCGAAGATCACCACCATAATGCCAAGCCGCATTGCCAGCAAGCCGGCGGTTTTTCTCCAGGGAATTTCCTTTGGCACCAAGTCATAGCCCACCGTTAATAAAATCACCATGCCGGTGGGAGCGGAAATAAAGGATGTGACACCGTCAAAGATATTGCTGATGCCGGTTTTCGTCATCGTGCCGTACAGACCAGTAGCGCCAATGAGCACACCGGCAGCCACCGCCCAAAGAATGGGTGTAGTGACCATATCTCTGCCAATGGTCTTCAGATCTTTCTTTCCGCTGATCAAAATCTTGAAAAGAGTAAACACAAACAGGGTCTGCCCGATGTCAAGAATCGCAAATTCTGACGCACTTCTCTCCGGAAACAGCAGAGCAAACAGTACATAGCCCAGCATTCCGGCTTCCGCGCCGGCAGCCAGGAACGGTGTCAAACGGCTGCGCATTTTGCTTATGCGAATCACCAAAAAGCCCAGCGCCAGCGCTGCGCAGCAAAGAGCAAACATCAGCACCGGCAGTGCCAAAGTGGATGCCGAATACTCCGCAGTGGCAAAGGCGCTCAGCAGCACCGCAGGCAAGGTGATGTTAATGACCAGCTTTTTCAGGGCATCCACAGCCTCCCGGGACAAAAACCCGGTCTTTCGGCACAGCATGCCCAACGCCAAAGCAATCACAACAGGCAGCGCCGCCTGCAAAATCCCTACGAAATCCATTACTTAATAACGCCCTTTTGCACGATCACATTGGCGTACACGGCAGTTTCTCCGGTCTGGATAATGCAGTAGCAGTCCTTCGCTTCCTCATAGAACTTGAAGCGGTCGATATTGCCAACGGCTGCGGCGCCCCGGTCATCGTGCTTGGCTACGATTTCCTTATAGGTATCCCAAATGGGGATTTCCATATCCTTATCGCATTCCATGGTTTCCATAAGGGTTACAGGCTTTTCTACATAAGTATCCAGGGGGATCACCTGCAGCACCGCATCCAGCAACTCCGGCACACCGTGTCCGTCTGCCCGGAGAAAAATGGCATTTTTGGCCTTAGCCATGGCTGCGCCAGGGAAATTTCCGTCGCTGATGCAGATCCGGTCGGAATGACCCATCTCTGCCAAAACCTTCAGCAGCTCGGGAGAGAGAATATTGGGAATATTTTTTAACATACGGGAAGCCTCCTAAACATTGACTTTTTTGAAAAACCGGCTTATGATGATACAAACTGAGCCGGAGGTATTTCTATGAACTTTGCAGCAGAAGTCGCGAAATTTTCCGCCATTGCGGAGCAAAAAGGGCTGGTCAACAGCCTGGAAGGGAATCTTTCCATGATCGACCGAGCCACGGGAAACATTTACATCACCCCGTCCCACAAGATGAAATCTCTTCTGAAACCGGAGCAGATCTGTGTCATCGCCCCCGATGGCTCGCAAATCGGCGGGACGGAAAAGAAATCCTCGGAATTTTTCCTCCACGAGGCGGCCTATCAGGCCCGGCCGGATATCGGGGCGGTGTTTCACTGCCACAGTCCGTATCTGACTGCCTATGCCCTTTCTTACCGGGATTTTGAAACCCCGTCGGACACCTTTCTCCACGACATTTTCGGCACCATAACCTGCCTGCCCTTCGGCGCTCACGGCACCCATGCCATTCACAACGGCATCGAAGATGCGCTGGCCGGTCGCCCGGTTGCTCTGTTGGGCGGACACGGTGTGGTCTGCGTGGGGGCAGATTTGGAAGATGCCATCGGTCTGCTGGAAGCAGCGGAGAATTTTGCCAAGACCCTTGCAATAAGGAATCACCTTTAAAGGCTCCCCTTGTCAGGGGAGCTGTCAAAAATCAAATAGATTTTTGACTGAGGGGTAGTTCTCTCCCTCCGGCACTTCGTGCCACCTCCCTCATCAGAGGGAGGCAAAATCAGCGCTTTCAAAAGTGGCGGTCATAAAGACCGCCACTTTTTATTGGAAAATTACTTGTACATGGGGCCGTAGGTGGCGCAGGCGCGGTAGTCCTGGCCTTCCTTGTCCATACCAAATGCATTCCAGCAGGCAGGACGGTAGATCTCGTCCTCGGGAACGTTGTGCATGCACACGGGGATGCGCAGCATGGAGCACATAGTGATCAGATCAGCACCGATGTGGCCGTAAGAGATAGCACCGTGGTTGGCGCCCCAGTTCATCATAACCTCGTAAGCGGTCTTGAAGGGGGAACCTTCCTTGCCGTCGCAGCGAGGAGCAAACCAGGTGCAGGGCCAGGTGGGGTTGGTGCGCTCCATCAGAGTGTCGGAAACCTCGTCGGGCAGGTTGACAGTCCAGCCTTCTGCGATCTGCAGCACGGGGCCCAGACCCTTAATGAGATTCAGTCGGATCATGGTGCAGGGCATTTCAGCCTTGGTGGTGTAGTGGCTGGAGAAGCCGCCGCCGCGGAAGTTATCCTGACCGGCTTCGCACCATACAGTGGCTTCGGTCATCTTCTTAATATCTTCCTCGGTGACTTCCCACCAGCGCTTCATGGTAGCATTGCCGTTTTCGTCGGTGCAGACGCCGGAAGCATCCAGGCAGGCAGCGCCGGAGTTCAGCAGGTGGATGATACCGTTGGATTCCGCAGCCTTGCCCTCCAGCTTATAACCGGTGACCCGCTCGGTAGCCTCGCCGGACCAATATGTACGAACGTCAGCGAAGATCTGTGCGCGGTGAGTCAGCAGACGCATCATCAGCATGCCCATGCCGTTGAGAATGTCGTTCTCGGTAGCCAGGGTGAAGGGCTCACGGGCGCCTTCATAGTCAAAGCTAGAGCTGAGCAGAGCCTCGGGATAGTCGCAGTTGGGCCAATGGTCGGTCCACTGACGCTGGCCCTGGAAACCGCCGGCGATAGCATTGTGGCCAACCTTCTCTTCCTCAAAGGCATCGGGCAGGTTCTTGTTGCCAGCCATCAGGTCCTTGATGATGCAGTACATCTTAACCGTGAATTCCCACTGCTTTTCTTTTTCCTCGGGGGTGAACTTAATACGCACCTTTTCACCCAGGAATTCCACTTCTTCAGGGTTATCGTCCCGGCCTTCCTTGCAGTGCTCCTTGGTCCAGGCCAGAGCCTTCTGGTACTCTTCCTCGTTGTAGATACCCTCTTCCATGCGGCGCAGGATCTCCACCTCGTCCACAGATTCCACGCGCATGCCGAAGTACTCTTCCATCATGCTCTGATCCATGATAGAGCCGGCAATACCCATGCACTGAGAGCCGATCTGCAGATAGGACTTTCCACGCATGGTAGCCACGGCAACAGCAGCGCGGCCGAAGCGCAGCAGCTTCTCTTTTACATCCTCGGGCATCTGGGTAACCTGATCCCGATCCTGAACCTCGTGGCCGTAGATGCCAAAGGCGGGCAGACCCTTCTGTGCGTGTCCGGCCAGAACCGCTGCCAGATACACAGCGCCGGGACGCTCAGTACCGTTGAAGCCCCATACGCCCTTGATGGTGTGGGGATCCATGTCCATGGTCTCGGAGCCGTAGCACCAGCAGGGGGTGACGGACAGAGTGATGGACACGCCTTCCTTCTTAAACTTGTTAGCACAGGCAGCAGCCTCGGGCACGCGGCCGATGCAGGTATCTGCCATAACAACCTTTACAGGCTCACCGTTGGAGTAAAACAGGTTCTCCTCGAACAGCTTCTTAGCGGACTCTGCCATAGCCCAAACCAGGGGCTCCAGAGATTCACGCATCATTTGAGGGCCTCGACGGCCATCGACGATGGGGCGAATGCCGATTACGGGGTAATCGCCAACGTATCTGTTAGTTGCCATAATCATTCCTCCTGATTGTTTGCTGCGATTTTCGCAGCGAATATACATTATTAAATATTAAAATGCCAAAGGCACTCTAACCTGATTCATTCCGGCTGGATGCTGCACTTGAGCCGGGTAATCCGGGGCTCTCCCCGATAACCCTCCAGCCGCTCTATCAAATAGCCGGCAGCAATTTGACCGATTTCCTGCTCGGGCTGATGCACCACCGGCAGCGGCGGTTTCATCATGGTGCAGATTTCCACACAGTCAAAGCCAAAGACCGCCACATCCTCCGGAATATGTATCCCCCGCTCCCGGATTGCCGTAATTAAACCAATGGTAATATCGTAATTTGTGGTAACAATTGCGGTAGGAAGCTGCTCTTTCTGCATTAAGGCCTCAAATCCCCGATAGCCGGTGGCAAATTCATTCTGACCGCTGATCACCAGCTCGTCGTCATACAAAATATCATTGTCCGATAAGGCGCGCAAATAGCCCACCAGCCGTTCCTTGGCTGAAAAAACGGATTTAGGTCCGGTAATAATCCCAATCCGGCAATGTCCGTCGGCAATCAACATAGAAACCGCATGGTACACTGCTTCAGCATTATCCACCAGCACCGCATCGCTATCCACGCCTTGAATCATTCGGTCTATTTGCACCACGGGAATGGAGCAGTTGGCTGTCAGTTCATAAAACTCTTCCATGGACAGATCTTCCGGCGCGTAAATCAAGCCGTCTACCCCGGTGTTAAGTAAAAAACGCAGGTTGTCCCGCTCCAGACCGTGGTTGGAGCCGTAACAGGAAATTAAGGTATGGTAGCCCTTTTCCCGAAAAATCCTGTCCAAAGCGGAAATGACGCTGCCATAAAAAGGCGCCGTCATATCCGGCAGAAGGATGCCAATGGAGCGGTTTCGCTGGGTTTTTAATCCCCGGGCGAAGGGGTTAACCCGATAATCCAGAGCATCAATGGCATCCCGGATGACTTTGGCCTTGTCCGGCTGTACGCTGCCGCCGTTTATATATTTGGAAACCGTGGACATGGCAACCCCGGCTTTGTTGGCTACATCCCGTATTGTTGCCATAGCTTCCCTCCAGTTCCAATGAAAACGAAACGTTTCGCGTTTTTTCTGCCTTCTGCGCTCCTAAGTTTATACCTATAATATAAAATCCTCGTTGTGCTGTCAATACAAATTTTTAAAAAAGTTCTTGATTTTTTTGTGAAAGTTTATTATAATCAACAAGGAAAGAGGAAGGGATTCAGTCTATTTTGTCAATTCCAACAAAATCTCCCTCCCTGTTTGTTGTGAAAACGCCCTGCTTCTCGGCAAGGTACACAAACGAAACGTTTCGCTTTTGTGCATCTTTCCAATGGCAGGCAAAATTGTGCTCTCTGTAAGGGAATGGCAGACCTTTTCGCAGGTGAATTTTCTCAGGCGGCACAGACCAAGGAATTGAGAAAGGTGATATTTGGAATGGGCGAAACAATTCTGAAAATGCAAGGCATTCAGAAGTATTTCTCCGGAGTGCATGCCCTTAACGGTGTCAATTTTGAATTGCGCGCCGGCGAAGTACATGCACTGATGGGTGAAAACGGAGCCGGTAAGTCCACATTGATCAAAGTGCTTTGTGGCATTCACAAAAGAGATGGAGGCACGGTAGAGTATTTCGGTGAGGAAGTCAACTTCCATAATATTGCCGAATCTCAGGCGGCCGGCATCAGCGTCATCCACCAGGAGCTGAACATGATGGGCCATCTGACCGTGGCGCAGAACATGTTCATCGGCCGTGAGCCCAAAAAAGGCATCATGATCGACGACAAGAAGATGATCGCCGACGCCAAGGCTTTGTTTGACAGAATCGGCGTCAAAATTGACCCCACAGTGAAATTGGGTGAGCTGACCGTTGGTAAACAGCAGATGGTCGAAATTGCCAAGGCAGTTTCCCGGGAATGCAAACTGCTGGTTCTGGACGAGCCCACCGCTGCATTGACCCAACCGGAAGTGGAAGAGCTGTTCAAAATTATGCTGGAGCTGAAAGAAAAAGGCATCGGCATGATCTACATCTCCCACCGCATGGACGAGATCAACCGGATCTCCGACCGCGTCACCGTCATGCGCGACGGCGAGTACGTTGGCACCGTTAACACTGCCGAGGTCACCAAGGACGACATCGTAAAGATGATGGTCGGCCGCGTGATCATGGGCGATAAAAAAGAATGCAGCGCCTGTCCCGCTGACGCTCCTGTGATTCTGGATGTTCAGCATCTGAACGCCGGTAAAGAAGTCAAGGATGTCAGCTTCCAGCTTCGCCGCGGCGAAATTCTGGGATTTGCAGGTCTGATGGGCGCCGGCCGGACAGAAGTTGCCCGTGCTCTTTACGGCGCAGATCCCCGGCAAACCGGCGAGATCTACATAAACGGCAAGAAGGTCAACATTAAAACCCCTGAGCAGGCTGTTAAGAACGGTATCTGCTATCTCAGCGAAGACCGCAAACGCTTCGGTTTGATGCTCGCCAAGTCTGTGGCCGAGAACTCCGCCATTGCTTCTATTGATAAATTCATCCACGCCGGCTGGATCAACGACAAGAAGATTGCCGAGGTTTCTGCAGAAACCAACGCAAAGCTCCGTACCAAGACCCCCTCCATGGAGCAGCTGCTGAAGAACCTCTCCGGCGGCAACCAGCAGAAGGTCATCATCGCCCGCTGGCTGATGAAAGACTGCGATATCTTCATTTTCGATGAGCCCACCCGAGGTATTGACGTAGGTGCCAAGAGTGAAATGTACACTCTGATGGAAGACCTGGCCGCCAAAGGTAAGTCCGTTATTATGATTTCTTCCGAACTGGCAGAAATTCAGCGTCTGAGTGACCGGGTTGTCGTTATGTGTGAGGGTCGGATTACCGGTGAGTTGGACATCGCCGACGCAACTCAGGAAGAAATTATGAAATACGCCACCATGCGTGAGTGATCGTAAGGAAAGGGATAGATTGCAATGAAACTTAACAACAAAAAACCTTTTAAACTTCAACAGAATATCATTATGCTAATCGCCACGGTGGTTCTTCTGGGCCTGTTTAGCTTGGTAAACCCCAACCTGATCAGAGATAAATACATGATCCTGAGTATGGTTCAGAACTTCGCCCCCTATGCCATTATGGGTCTGGGCGTTACCTTCGTTATCGCCACCGGCGGCATTGACCTGTCTTTGGGTACTGTGTGTATTGCTTCCGCTGTTTTGGCTGGTAAACTGTACACCATCGGTGTCATCCCCCTTTGGGCAACCATTCCAGTGATGATGGCTCTCGGCACCCTGTGCGGCTTCCTGAACGGTCTGATGGTTGCGAAACTGAAGATTCCCGCATTCATCGCCACTCTGGGCACCATGATGGTCTCCCGCGGTCTGTCCGCTCTGATTGCCGGTGTTCCCAACATCTTCTACCCCACCGGCACCTGGTACAACAAGGCCTTCTCCAGCCTGTCCATCGGCAGCATGAGTGCCATTCCCGTAGGTCTGTTCTGGGTCATTGCTCTGATGCTGATCTGCATGTACCTGATGTATAAGAACAAGGCCGGCCGTTACATCCTGGCCATTGGCTCCAATGAAGAAGCCGCCCGCCTGTCCGGTATCAACACCGACACCTATAAAATCTTTGCTTACACTTTCGCAGGTCTGTGCTGTGGTATCGCTGCTATTTTCTGGTCCGCTGCCTTCCCCACTGTGCAGTGTGCTTCCGGCAACGGCATGGAACTGGACGCCATCGCCGGTGTCTACATTGGCGGCACCTCCTCTGCAGGCGGTGTGGCCTCCGTTTCCGGTTCTGTCATCGGCGCCATCCTGCTGGTGGTCATCCGCAGCGGTCTGAACATGGTTTTGGCTAAGCTGGGTCTGAACCTGAACTCCACCTATGTTACCTACGTTCTCACCGGCCTGATCGTTGTCATCGCTATTTTGATGGACATCATCAAGACCAACAACCAGAACAAGGTCAAAATTGAAAAGGTCGCCGCTACCAAGCAGGAAGCCGCCCCCAAGCAGTAATTATTTTGAATAAGCGCGAACCGAAAGGTCCGCTTAGAATACACCTTAAAATCAAGGAGGAAAAAAAATGAAGAAACTCATCGCATTGGCATTGGTTCTGGTTCTCGCTATCGGCCTGGTCGCTTGTGCTCAGACCGGCGATAATCAGGACGGCAACAAGACCATCGCCGTCGTCGCTAAGGGCGAGTCCCACGCTTTCTGGCAGGCTGTTAAGGCCGGCGCAGAGGCTGCTGCCGCAGAAAAGGGCTACACCGTCACTTTCCAGGGACCCGCTTCTGAGACCGCCGCTGACGTCCCCAACCAGATCACCATGGTTCAGACTGCTCTGTCCAACAACGTGAGCGGCCTGGTTCTGGCCACCATCGGCACTGGTTTTACCGATCTGCTGACCCAGGCTAAGGACAAGGGCATTCCTGTTGTCAGCTTTGACTCCGGCATTTGGGCAGACGACGTTGCCGCTCTGAACAATGCTGGCAAGAACCCCATCCTGGCTAATGTTGCTACTTCCAACATTGCCGCTGCTGCTGTTGCTGCAGAGAACCTGTTCGCCGCTATCAAGGCTGACATCGCTGCCGCTTCCGACACCTATGTTGTTGGCGTTATCCAGCACGACCAGACCCAGACTGGCGTTGACCGCGCCAAGGGCTTCATCGACAAGTTCAAGGAGCTGGCTGATGCCGACGCTACCACCAAGGGCAAGTACAAGATCGAACACGAGATCAAGGACGGCGACGCCAACAACGCTTACGTTGCTGCTCTGGAAGCTCTGTACGAGAAGGGCGCTGACGCCATCTTCATGTGCAATGAGGGTGTTGTTAAGCAGGTTTACGACGCAACCCAGTCCGCTGCCGGCAAGTACGACGCCATCAAGTTCTGCGGCTTCGACGCTGGCACCAAGCAGATCAACTGGATCAGGGCTACTTCCGGTCCCAAGCTGGTTGGCTCTGTTGCTCAGGACTCCTTCAACATCGGTTACAACGCTGTTATGCAGTGCATCATCGCCATTGAAGGCGGCACCGCAAAGCAGGTTGACATCGCCGGCGCTTGGTACGACGCTACCAACATCGACGAGATGATCTCCAAGAACCTGGTTTACGAAGGCTAATTGATTCTTCCCTAACTGAATACTTACTGTTAAAACCAACCGGCACCACTTCGGTGGTGCCGGTTTCCTAAAAGATACCCGCTTTTGCTTGACAGTTGAACAGTACAAGCTGTATAATTAGCTTGTAGCGTTGAACTGTAAATCAGGAGGTAGCGTTATGAACAAAATCAGAAATATGATCGCCTTTGATCTGGGTGCCAGCAATGGCCGCGCCATTCTCGGTCGGTTTGACGGCGAGAAGATCACCATGCAGGAACTCCACCGTTTTGAAAATAATTACATAGAAATGAATGGCGTCTATTATTGGGATACGCCCTACCTGTACAACCAGCTGAAACAAGGTCTTTTGGCCTTCAAGCAGGGCGACTTCGGCGAATTGGATTCCTTCGGTATCGACACCTGGGGCGTGGACTACGGTCTTCTGGACAGGAACGGCCATCTGGCCGGCATCCCCCGTTCCTACCGGCTGGGTGTGCAGGCAGATATCGATGCAGTGCAGGAGAAAATCCCCGCCAACGTTCTGTATTCCCGCAGCGGCATCGATACCAGCCTGACCTTTAATACCCTCTATCAGCTTTATCGCAGAAAACGAGAGGGCGATGTGGCTCTGGAGATGGCAGACACCATGCTTTTGACTCCCGATTTACTGGGTTATTTCCTCACCGGAGAAAAGGGTACGGAATATACCATTGCCACTACAACCCAGCTTTATAACCCCACCACCAAAGATTGGGACTGGGAAACCATCGAGGAGCTGGGCCTGCCCAAAAAGATTTTCACCAAAATTGATAAAACCGGCACCATCCGCGGTCACCTGCGGAAAGAGCTTTGCGAGGAACTGGGCTTAAATCCTGCCGCCTTTGTGGCTGTGGGCAGTCATGACACAGCTTCCGCCGTAGCAGCCATTCCCGGCAAGGGCAGCTTCGCTTTCTGCTCCTCCGGCACCTGGTCTTTGTTCGGTGCAGAAACGGATAAGCCTGGCTTGACCCCTGAGATCGCTGCTGCCGGTTTCTCCAACGAGGGCACCATTCAGGGCGGCTTCCGCCCCCTGCGGACCATTATCGGCATGTGGATCATTCAGGAATGCCGCCGGGACTGGATCAAAAACGGCGTCAACATTTCCTGGGACGGTGTGGTGCAGGAAGCGCAAAAGGCCGAACCTCTGCGTTCCATCATTGACCCCGATTCTCCCGAGTTCTATGCCGGCGGAAACATGGAAAAGAAGATCCAGGAATTCTGCCGCCGCACCAACCAACCTATTCCCGAGACCATTGGTCAAATCGCCCGGTGTGTTTACGAATCTCTGGCGCTGAAGTACCGCCACGCTTTGGAAGGACTGGAAAAAATGAAGGGGCAGAGAATCGATTCTCTGAACATCGTTGGCGGTCCTATCAACAACCGATTCCTGGATCAGCTGATCGCTGATTCTCTGGATCGGGAAGTGGTCACCGGCCCTGTGGAAGGCGCTGCTATTGGCAACCTGCTGACCCAGGCCATGGCACTGGGCGATATCGCAGATCTTAATGGTCTTCGCCAGGTAGTCCGCAATTCCGAGTCCGTTGAAACCTGGACGCCGAACCACACGCCCCAGTGGGAAAATGCATACCAAAAGTTACTTACTTTCTTAAAATAAGGAGATGTATTTATGAGCGTAGATATGACAAAGTGGGCGCAAATCGCCAAGGAAAACGTACATAACCGTCCTGCTGGAGAAGGCCGTCTGGCCGGTAAAATTACCATCGTCACCGGCGCCGCCCAGGGCTTCGGCAAAGGTATTGCTGAGGAACTGTACAAGGAAGGCGCAACCGTGATCATCGCCGATATGAACCTGCCTCTGGCAGAGTCTGTGGCTGCAGAGCTGGGCGATCGGGCATGGGCCATCGCCGTCAACGTATCTGACGAAGAAAGCTGCGCCAACATGGTAGCTCAAACCGTGGAAAAGTTTGGCGGTCTGGATATTATGCTGGCCAACGCCGGTGTAGTCCGCTCCGGCCCTCTTGCCACCTTTGAGAAAAAGGATATGGACTTCGTTACCGCGGTTAACTATACCGGTCTGTTCCTGACCTGCAAGTATGCCGCTATCATCATGCAGGCCCAGCACGAAGCCGACCCCACCGCCATGTTCGATATCATCGCCATGTCCTCCAAGTCCGGTCTGGAGGGCTCCAACAAGAACTTTGCCTATGCCGGCTCCAAGTTTGGCACCATCGGTCTGGTTCAGTCCTGGGCTCTGGAACTGTGTGCCTACAACATCAAGGTCAACGCCATCTGCCCTGGCAACTATCTGGACGGTCCTTTGTGGAGCGACCCGGAGCGGGGTCTGTTCGTCCAGTACCTCAATGCCGGCAAGGTACCCGGCGCCAAAACCGTAGAGGATGTCCGTCGGTTCTACGAAGCCAAGGCTCCCATGAACCGGGGTTGCCTGCCCATCGACGTAGCTCGCGCCGTGATCTACTGCGTAGAGCAGAAATACGAAACCGGACAGGCTCTGCCTGTTACCGGCGGTCAGGTTATGCTGAACTAAGGAGCTTTTCATGATTGACATTTCCATTCTGGAGCAGCTAAACGCTCCCACCAAGGAAGAACGTCTGGCAAATCTGAAGGCGATTCTGCCTCAGACCCAGTTCCCTCCCATGGTGTCTCAGTATATCAACAATCATATTCACACCACCTATTCCTTCTCCCCCTATTCCCCCACTGCTGCGGTGTATGCCGCCCGGATGGAGGGGCTGTGTACTGCCGGTATCATCGACCATGATTCCATTTCCGGCGCTGAGGAGTTCCTGGAAGCGGCAAAGATCGTGGATATCCCTGTGACCATTGGTATGGAAGCCCGGATTTCTATGGACGGCACTCGTCTGGAAGGCCGCCGCACCAACAATCCGGACCAGGTGGGTGTCAGCTACATGACCATTCAGTCCGTGCCCCACGATAAGATCGATACCCTCACCGAATTTTTCCGTCCCTACCGGGCCCATCGCCATGCCCGCAACCGGAAGATGGTGAAAAAAATCAACACTTTGCTCCCGGGCATCGATTTAGACTACAACCGGGATGTACTGCCTCTTTCCATGGCCGCCGAGGAAGGCGGTGTCACCGAACGGCATTTGATGTACGCTTTGGCAATCCAGCTGGTGAAGCAAGTGGGAAAAGGCCAGGCCATGATCAAAAAGCTTTCCGATATGGGCCTAAGCCTATCTTCCAAGCAGGAATCCCAGATGCTGGACACAGAGTATCCCTTCTACGAGTATGACCTTCTGGGCATTCTCAAGGGGGCGTTTGTTCCCCAGATTTTCATCGATGCCACAGAGGAATGTCCCAAGCTGCAGGAAGTGGTCAGGCTGTGCAAAGACGTGGATGCTTACCTGTGCTATGCCTATCTGGGCGATGTGGGCGACAGCGTCACCGGCGACAAAAAAGCTCAGAAATTTGAAGACGACTATCTGGAAGACGTTTTCGAATGTCTGAAAGAAGAGGGTGTCAAAGCCGTTACCTATATGCCTACCCGGAATACACCGGCTCAACTGGAGCGGCTTCGGAGTCTCTGTGATCAATACGGCATGTTCCAGATCTCCGGTGAGGATATCAACACCCCCCGGCAAAGCTTCATCATTAAGGCCATGGAAAACCCCATGTTCCAGAACCTGATTGATGCCACCTGGAAACTGATCGAACACGAAAACAAGTAATCTCAACTCTTAAAGGAGGATTTATTATGAATACCAAGGCTGTTAGAATCTACGGCAAGCAGGATCTGCGGCTGGAGGAATTCCCTCTGCCCGAAGTTGGCCCTGATGATGTGCAGGTCCGTGTAATTTCCGACTCCGTTTGTATGTCCACCTACAAGGCTGCCATCGAAGGCGGCGACCACAAGCGTGTTCCCGATGACTGCGCTACCAACCCCACCATCGTCGGTCACGAGTTCTGCGGCGATATTGTGGCGGTAGGCGACAACTGGAAGCATAAGTATAAGGTAGGCGACAAATTTGCCATTCAGCCTGCCCACTATTACAAAGGCTCTCAGATGGCTCCCGGCTATTCCTACAATTACTGCGGCGGCTCTTCCACCTATTCCAACATTCCCATCGAAACCCTGCTGATGGACTGCCTGCTGCCCTACAGCGCTGATGCTTACTTCTACGGCTCTCTGGCTGAGCCCATCAGCTGTGTCATCGGCACGTTCCACGCCATGTATCACACCAAGGCCGGCTCCTATGTCCATGAAATGGGCATTAAGGAGGGCGGCAAAATGGCTATGCTGGCTTCCGTGGGCCCCATGGGTCTGGGCGCCATCGACTACGCGCTGCACTGCGACCGCCGTCCCAGCCTGCTGGTCGTCACCGATATCGACGATGCCAGACTGGAGCGGGCTGCCTCCATCTACACCGTGGAAGAGGCCAAGAAGCAAGGCATTGAGCTGCACTACGTGAACACCAAGATGGAAGGCGCCACTGAATACCTGCGCAGCCTTACCGGTGGCACCGGCTATGACGATGTCATCTGCTTCGCCCCTGTCCGTCCCCTGGTGGAGCAGGCCGGCGACATTCTGGGCTTTGACGGCTGCTTGAACTTCTTTGCAGGCCCCACCGACAATCAGTTCAAGGCGCCTTTTAACTGGTACAACGTTCACTATCTGTACACCCACGTGGTGGGTACCTCCGGCGGCAACAACGACGATCTGCGGGAAGCCATTGAGATGATGAGTGCCGGCAAGCTGAATCCTGCCGCTCTGGTCACCCACATCGGCGGTCTGAATGCTGTTGTAGACACCGTACTGAACCTGCCCTCCATTCCCGGCGGCAAGAAGCTGATCTACAACCACATTGACCTACCCCTGACTGCCATCGCTGATTTTGAAGAAGCAGGCAAAACCGACCCCCTGTTTGCCGAGCTGGACAAGATCTGCAAGGCCCACAACAATCTGTGGAGCCCCGAGGCAGAAAGATATCTGCTGGCCAACGCCAAATCCATCTAATACATCCGGTGCGTTGCAAGTGTCTTTGCAACGCACCTTTTTCCTAAAACCGCGGAGACAACAGGAGGATTTCTATGAATTTCAACCCGGAAAATTGGGTGCTGGGTCTGGAGCTGGGCTCTACCCGGATCAAAGCAGTATTGATCGATGAAGACCACGGATGCGTGGCATCCGGCGCCTATAGTTGGGAAAACCGACTGGAAGACGGCGTCTGGACCTACCCTCTGGACGAAGCCATCGCCGGCATCCGGGGCTGCTACCGGGCTCTCCGGGAAGATGTACAGAATAAATACGGCATTTCGCTGACCCGAGTTGCCGCCATTGGCATTTCCGGCATGATGCACGGATATCTGGTATTTGACAAGGATGGCCGCCAGCTTGCCCCATTCCGCACCTGGCGCAACTCCATCACCGCTGCGGCCGCAGAAGAATTAACAAACCTGTTCCAATTCAACATTCCTCAGCGCTGGAGCATTTCCCACCTGTATCAAGCAATCTTGAATGGCGAATCCCATATTTCCCAAATCGCCCGCCTCACCACCCTCAGCGGCTATATTCACTACCTGCTGACTGGGAATCATGTAACGGGCGCCGGAGAGGCCTCCGGCATGTTTCCCTATGACGAACGCACCGGCAGCTTTGATGCCAAACGGGTCGCCCAGTTCGACCGACTAATCTCCTCCCGAAATCTTCCCTGGAAGTTGTCGGATATTTTGCCCAGGGTTTTGCCTGTGGGCAGCTGCGCCGGCAAACTGACAGAAAGCGGCGCTGCTTTACTGGACGAAACCGGCACTTTACAGCCGGGGATCCCCCTTTGTCCCCCGGAGGGCGATGCCGGTACCGGCATGGTGGCCACCGGCGCAGTGCTCCCCAGAACCGGCAGCGTATCCGCCGGTACTTCCGCCTTTTCCATGCAAGTGCTGGAGCGACCACTGAAAGGATATTATCGGGAAATCGACGTGGTGGTCACCCCGGCAGGCAGGACGGTAGCCATGGCCCACACCAATACCTGCACCTCGGAAATCGACGCATGGGTAAAGCTCATCGCTGATGCAGGTCACGCCATGGGTTGGAACGTGGATATGAATGAGCTCTACACCACTCTCTACCGCAAGGCACTGGAGGGCGACCCGGACTGCGGCGGCATCATTTCCTTCAACTATTTTTCTGCCGAACCCTTGACCCAAACAGAAGCCGGCCGGCCTATGGTGCTTCGTCTGCCGGACAGCCCCATGACCATCGCCAATTTCATGCGTTCTCAGCTCTACGGTGCCATTGCCACGCTGAAATTCGGCATGGATCTTCTGGCGGAGAAAGAACAGGTGGAAACCGACCGCCTGTTGGGTCACGGCGGATTCTTCAAAACCCCGGGGGTGGGTCAGCAGATCCTTGCGGACATGCTGAACATTCCCATCAGCGCCATGTCCACCGCCGGCGAGGGCGGTCCCTGGGGTATGGCTCTGCTGGCATCCTATATGTACCGAAAGGACGAGGGCGAAACTATGGAAGAGTACCTCATGAACCGGGTATTCTCCGATGCCCAAAGTTCTTGCCTGAATCCCGACCCAACAGGTGTTGCCGGATTCCAGGCGTATCTGGAGCGTTACAAAGCCTGTCTGCCGGCTCAAAAAGCCGCCGCAGCGCTGGTATGACCGAACAAAGAAATCCCCACAGCAAAACGCTGTGGGGATTTTGTTATACAATTTCTTCTGTAATCCCCAAATCCCAAGTCAGACGAGACAGTACGTATTTGTCCCGAATATCCCCGGTAGCCCGGAAAATTTCCGGAAAAAGGGTGTTCGGAGTGCCCATCTGTTCCAGATCTTTCGGCATATCCATATCTTCCAGCAACTTCTCCAGGACGCTGGATGCCGGGAGTTCCTGCTCTATAATTTGCAGAATTTCTGTCCAGTTCCGCAGGATCGTTTCCAGCCGAACCCTGTGACCCCGGGCATCGTACTTTCCCTCTTTTTCTTCCAGCGTAATCATACTTTCCGCCCCTTTACCCAGAAGCGTACGTAACCCGGCGCTCCAGCCCTGTTTATCAAAGCGTTCTGCATGATCCAGCGCCTTTTCCCGGTTGGGAATGATCTTTACCAGCTTCTCATAAAGCTTTATCGCAATCAATGTGCCTGCGGCGCACTGGATGCCGTGGGGCTCTGCCGGTGTTCCAAATTCCACAGCGCGCATATCCAAAACGTGAGAGATATAATGCTCCACACCGGAGGCCGGACGAGAAAGCCCGGCATAATTCATGGCTATGCCGCCGATGACCAGACCCTCGAACACCGCCTCCACGGCGGCCTCCTCCCGGTTCAGCAGACCCTGGGCATTGTCCACGCACCGTTCGACTGCGCTGCGGATCAGCCGGGCAATTTCTTCGCAGTAATACTCTCCGGTGACGAGATGGGCGATTCGCCACTCGCAGATGCTCACATACTTGGCAAGCATATCTCCCAAACCGGATTTCATCAGCTTCATGGGGGCGCTGCGCAAAACATCCGTATCTCCGATAATCACCTCGGCACTCTTGCTGGGCAGGGAGATCTTCAGCCCAGCGCGGGTCATGGAAGAAGTGGCCGAGGCATAGCCGTCCATAGAGGGAGCGGTAGCCACGATGATATAGGGCTTTCCGGCAAGGCAGCTGACGATCTTGCCGATGTCGTTCATGACCCCGGAGCCTACGGCCATCACCAGATCGCAATCTGCGGGACAATGCATGACAGCTGCGCCCACGCTGCACTCGTCCGGCTCGGGACTCTCCTCCGGGAAACAATAACTGACATAGGAAATGCCGGCCTCCTGCAAAAGCTTGCAGGCTGCTTCACCGGCTGCCCGGTAAGTATTCTGATCCGACAGGACATACACCTTTTGGGCGTTGAACGCCGCCAGGCACTCCGGGATTTTTTTCAGCGCGCCCTTGCCGGTCACCACTTTTGTTTCAAAGCTGTGTGCTTTCCCACAGCTGCAGATTTTGCCGTTCATGGCATTGCAAAGTTCCATACTCATTTTTCTCACTCCCGATGCCCATTATACTCCGAAATCAGCTGCTGCGCAACAGAAAAAGAAATACACCTCAAAGATGAGGTGTATTTCCTGTATTTATCGAATTTTCCGAACCCGGAGGACGCCGTCCATGGCGCTCAGCGCTTCAATGACAGAATCCGGCGCAGGGTGATCCAGATCCAGAATGGTATACGCATACTCTCCCCGGCTTCGGTTCATCAGGTCGGAGATGTTGATATTCTCCTTAGCCATAGCGCCGGTAAAGCTACTCAGGGTGTTGGGGATGTTCTTATGCATAATGGTCACACGACCGGCCTTGGTGCATACACCCATGTCGCAATTGGGGAAATTGACGGAATTGATAATATTTCCGTTTTCCAGATAATTCATCAGCTGCTTGACGGCCATCCGTGCGCAGTTATCCTCGGATTCCTCCGTGGAGGCGCCCAGATGGGGAATGGCAATGACACCCTCCATATTGGCAGTGCGGTCATTGGGGAAATCCGTGATATACCGCTTGACCTTGCCGGATTTCAGCGCAGCCTCCATGGCATCGTCATCTACCAGCAGATCTCTGGCAAAGTTCAAAATCAGCACGCCATCCTTCATCTGGCTGAGAGATTCCGCGTTGATCATCTTCTTGGTATCCTCCAGCAGAGGCACGTGGATGGTGATCACGTCGCAATTTTCATAGATTTCTTCCCGGCTCTTAACGCGGATAATGTTGCTGTCCAGATGCCATGCAGCATCAATGGAAATATAGGGATCGCAGCCGTAGACCTCCATGCCCAGTTTCACCGCTGCATTGGCCAAAGGGCCGCCAATGGCGCCCAGGCCGATAACACCCAGCTTTTTATGGGCAATTTCATTGCCGGCGAACTGGCTCTTGCCTTTTTCCACCAGCTTGGCAATGTCCGGCTGATCCTTGATGGACTTAACCCATTCAATACCGCCCACGACATCCCGGCTGCCCAGCAGCATACCGCACAGGGCCAGCTCCATGACGCCGTTGGCATTGGCGCCGGGTGTGTTGAACACCGCGATACCTGCATCGGCGCAGCGATCCAGAGGAATATTGTTGACACCTGCGCCGGCTCTGGCTACCGCCAGAAGATTTTCCGGCAAAGTCATATCGTGCATGGATGCGCTGCGTACCAAAACCGCATCGGCATCCTCAATTTTATCCACTTGGGTATAATCCTCTGTCCACAGGGCCATGCCCTTGGGAGAGATTTTATTCAGGCTATGAATCTGATACATTTGGCACACTCCTTATTTGCGGTTCTTGCTTTCAAAGCTGTCCATAAAGGCCACCAGCTTCTCCACGCCCTCGATCGGCATGGCATTGTAAATGCTGGCCCGCATACCACCCACGGTACGATGGCCCTTCAAATTCTGGAAGCCGGCTGCTGCCGCCTCTTTTACGAATTGGGCATCCAGCGCCTCGTCACCGGTGATAAAGGGCACGTTCATCAGGGACCGGTCCTTTTTCACCACCGTGCCGTGGAACAGCTTGCTCTGATCCAGAAAATCGTAGAGGATCGCAGCCTTTTTCTCATTGTACTGCTTCATAGCCTCCAGACCGCCCATTTCTTTCAGCCACTGGAACACCAGACCGCAGATGTAGATGCCGTAGGTGGGAGGTGTGTTATACAAAGAGCCGTTGTCGGCATGGGTCTTATAGCGCAGCATGGTGGGGGTTCCGGGCAGCACATCCTCGGTGATCAGATCCTCCCGGATGATGGCAATGACAACACCGGCAGGGCCCACATTCTTTTGCACGCCGCCGTAGATCATGGCATACTTGCTCACATCCACTGGCTCCGACAGGAAACAGGAAGATACGTCGGACACCAAATCCTTGCCCTTGGTGTTGGGCAGTTCCTTAAATTTCGTGCCGTAGATGGTGTTGTTTTCGCAGATGTATACGTAGTCTGCATTCTCGCTGATGGGAAGATCCGAACAGTCGGGAATGTAGGAGAAGGTCTTATCCGCAGAAGATGCCACCGCATTGGCCTGCCCGAACAGTTTTGCTTCCTGATAGGCTTTCTTCGCCCACTGGCCGGTGATGATGTAATCCGCCACCTTGTTCTTCATAAAGTTCATGGGAATCATGGCAAACTGCTGGCTGGCGCCGCCCTGAAGGAACAACACCTTGTAGTTTTCCGGAATGCCCATCAGCTCTCTCAGGTCGCTTTCCGCCCGGTCGATAATATTCTGATAGGTAGATGACCGGTGACTCATCTCCATAACGGACATGCCGCACCCCCGGTAATCCAGCATTTCTGCTGCTGCCTGGCGCAAAACCGCCTCCGGCAACACTGCAGGGCCTGCAGAAAAATTATAAACTCTTGACATAGCATTCCCTCCTGTTATTGGTGTTTGTTCGCAAAGCGCGGACAAGTGTACATGATTTATGTATCGTACCACTTTCCGGCGGAAATTACAAGGGGCTTTTCTACATTTCGGCAAAATGTCCTCCCTTTCCCATGTTTGGAAGATAAAATTGTTTTAAATCCACAAAGGAGCGCCAAAGAAAACCTATGCATTCTCGCTTGTCAACGTTCCTTATCTATGCTATACTGATGTTACCGATTTGTGAAGAAGGTGGATCATTATGAAATACGGATTTATCGGCTGTGGAAATATGGGCGGCGCAGTTGCCAAAGCCCTCTCCCAGGCAACCCGGGATATCATGGTCACGGACCGCTCCGGCAAGGCTGCCAAGCTTGCCCAGCAGCTATCCATTTTCTACGGCGACAACGAAACCGCTGTCAGAGAATGTGACCGGCTTTTCCTCTGCGTCAAGCCCCAGATGATGGCCGGTGTACTTTCATCCCTGCAGTCTCTGCTGGTCCTCAAAAAACCGGTGCTGATCACCATGGCTGCCGGTTTGAGCATTGCTCAGATCGAGGAATTTGCCGGTATTCGCCTTCCGGTGATCCGCATTATGCCCAACACTCCGGTGGCAGTGGGCAAAGGCATGATCCCCTATTGTCGAAACGATCTGGTCGGCGACGAGGTTTTAGCAGATGTATTATCGGATCTGCAGTTTGCCGGCCGGCTGGATGCCATTGACGAAGGCTTGATCGATGCCGCCAGTGCTCTCTCCGGCTGCGGCCCTGCCTATTTGTACATGTTTTTAGAGGCCATGGCCGATGGCGCGGTCGCCTGCGGTGTTCCCCGGAAAAAGGCGCTGGAATATGCCGCCGTTACCATGGCCGGCGCAGCAGAAATGGCTCTGTCCTCCGGCATTCACCCCGGTGCGCTGAAGGATGCAGTGTGCTCTCCCGGCGGCAGCACCATCGCTGGTGTACAGGCCTTGGAGCAGCACGGCTTCCGGGGCACGGTAATGGATTGCATTGCCGCGGCCTACCAAAAAACCAAGGCCCTGGGAAATGCCCCCAAAAAAGAAAAGGAGTAAGTCATGGAATACCGAATTCTTGGAAAAACCGGACTAAAAGTCTCCCGTATGGGTTTTGGCGGCATCCCCATTCAGCGAATTGATGCAGAGGGCACGATTCCCCTGATTCAGCAGTTGGCGGATGCCGGGGTCAATTACATCGACACCGCCCGGGGCTATACCGTCAGCGAGACCTATCTGGGACAGGCTCTGGAGGGTCTGAGGGATAAATTCATCCTTGCCACCAAGAGCATGGCCCGCACCAAAGAGACCATGGCGGCGGATGTGGAAACCAGCCTTGCAAATCTGCGGACGGATTATATCGATTTATACCAAATACATAACCCATCCCCCAAGGATTTTCAGCAGGTCATTGCTCCCGGCGGCGCTGTGGAGGCTCTTCAGGAAGCCAAGGCCGCAGGAAAGATCGGCCATATCGGCATCACCCTCCACTCTCTGGATCTGTTCCGGCTGGCGGTGGAAGAGCCCTGGGTGGAAACCATCATGTTCCCCTATAACATTGTAGAGACCCAAGGAGAAGAAATGCTCCGGGTCTGCGCAGAGAAAAACATCGGTTTTATCTGCATGAAACCCCTGGCCGGCGGCGCCATTGAGGATGCTACCCTGGCGCTGCGTTACATCACCGCCAACCCCAATGTATCGGTGGTGATTCCCGGCATGGCCGCCCCGGAGGAAATTGAGCAAAACTTGGCCGCTGTTTGCGACCAATCCCCCCTGACCCCGGAGGAAAATAAAAAAATCCAGCAAATCCGGGATACTTTGGGCACGCAGTTCTGCCGCCGGTGTAATTACTGCGCTCCCTGCTCTGCCGGCATATCCATTCCCGGTGTATTTCTAATGGACGGGTATCTCACCCGCTACGGCTTGGAAGATTGGGCGAGGTTGCGCTACGGCAACATGGCAAAAACCGCCTCGGACTGTATCGGCTGCGGCGAATGCGAGACCCGCTGCCCCTATCATCTGCCCATTCGGAATATGCTGAAAGAAGTTGCCGCCCGGTTCGGAAAATAAACTTACGGCTGCTGTCAAGACCTGACAGCAGCCGTTTTCTTAGTTTTCCATGCACACTTGGATCTGCTGGGCGATTTGACAGACCGGCTGATAGGGACAGCTTTCAAAATCGCAGTCCACTGTCCACTCCCCGCCTTCTTCCTCCAAGGTCACCATCCGGTGGTTGTCCAGGCAGCGGCAATAACCGGAAAGAAAGATCTCTTCCATTTACACATCCTCCAAAACGCAATACCCCAAGGGGTCAAGGGTCAACATTTCTCCATCCACCGTCTGCAAATTCCGGCCAGTCAGCAGCTTTCCGGCAGGAAACTGCCGTTTTTCTCCGCTGGCATTGACACAAATTCTCAACGTCTGTCCCTCAGCGCTGCGGACAAACATCACCGCGCCGGAGCCAGCCTGCAGGAATTGGATATCGCCCAGCCTTAGGGCAACATTCTCTCTGCGAAGCTTGCCCAAGCCCCGGTAATGCTCCAAAAGCTCGGTATCCTCTCTGCCCCAGGGATAGGTGCGGCGGTTAAAGGGGTCTTTATGGCCCTCCATACCGGCCTCGTCCCCGTAATACAGTCCCGGGCTGCCCGACAGCGTATACTGCAGCAGCGATGCCAGCATCAGCCTTTGCTTCGCCAAAGCATATTGCTCTTCGCTCAGCCGCCGCCGGGCCATTTCTTCCCGGCTGCCTTCAAAGTTGTCTACCAGGGCCGTTAGAATCCGGGGGGTATCGTGCGTGCCCAGCAGATTCATATTGCAGGCAAGTACCTGAGGCGGATAATTCTCCGCGATGGTCATAACCGTATTTTTCAGTCCCCAACCTCCGTCAAAGCCTTGCAGGAACTGCAAAATTGCGGTGCGGAAGGGGTAATTCATCACAGAATCCAGCACCCCGTCCACAAAATAGCGGCAGCGCTGACCGTAGGAAATTTTATTGGAAGCATCCTCCCAAACCTCGCCCAGCAGCAACGCATCGGGCTTCAGCTCCCGAATACGTTTTTTCAGCAGTACCAGAAATTCTCCCGGCAGCTCATCTGCCACATCCAGCCGGAAGCCGTCACAGCCGGCCCGCAGCCAGTGCGCCACCACGCTGTCCTCCCCGGTAATGATATAGTCTATGAATCCGGGGTCCAGCTTGTTCACGGTGGGCAGAGTATCAAAGCCCCACCAGGATTTATATTGATTGGGCCACTGCTGGAAGGAATACCAGCTGTAATAGGGGGAAGTTTGGCTGTTGTACGCGCCGTTGCCGCCAAAGCAGCCCTCCCGGTCAAAATACAAGCTGTTGGAGCCGGTGTGAGAATACACCCCGTCCAGAATCACCTTGATGCCCCGTTTATGGGCGGCAGCGCACAGGGCGGTAAAATCCTCCAGTGTTCCCAACATTGGGTCGGGAGTCTTATAATCGCCGGTATCGTAGCGGTGGCTGGAAAAGCTCTTGCTGATGGGATTCAGATACAAAATGGTCGTACCCAAGGCTGCAATGGTATCCATTTTTTCCGTAATGCCCCGGAAATTTCCGCCAAAAAAGTCGTTGTTCAGCACTTCTCCCTTCGGAGTAGGCTGCCAATGCACCTCTTCCTCCCAATTTTCATGGACAGTATAGGGCTCCAGCTTTCCCGTCAAATCACACGCACCGCTGCGGTAGTACCGGTCGGGGAAAATTTGGTAAATGACCGCGCCCTTTGCCCAATCCGGAGTGGTGAAATCTTCGGGAATGCAGCTGACCTGCCAGAAATCCCCGTCCTCCATATTGGTATCGTCGCCGTACTTAAACAGCCGGAAACCGCCGGTATGGCCGATGATATAAAAGTAGTAAAAATACAGCCCCGGTTCTTCAAAGTGAAAGCGTCCGGAAAAATAGTCATAGTCCCCCTGCCGTTTCTGCGCAAAGAGAGGCACGGTCATGGCATAACTGCCGTCTTCCCGCTGAATCCTGCACTCCACGCTTTGGGTCTGCACCGTCACAGGAATCTGGATGCACAGATTACACTCCTGCCGGGGCATTAACGTGCCAAAGGGTGTTTTAAATTCTAATTTTTTGCTGTCAAACAAAATACGCATAGCGGTCTCCTGAGGACTTGATTTCTTACAGAAAGTATACACCATTTTCAGGCAAAATGGAATACTGGATTTCTCCGCAACGCGCAAAAAACAGGCCTGCCCTTAGGGCAGACCTGTTAAGTTTCATTATCCGCGCATTTTGCGGAACAGCTCCATGTACCGCTGAGCCGGTTTGTCCCAGCTGAAGTCCTGGCACATATCCCGGGCCACCATCTGGGCAAAGCCCTCGGGATTGCCCCGGTAAAGCAGCAGACACCGCTTGATCGCGCCGAGAAAATCTTCTGCGTTGTAGCTCTGGAAGGTGAAGCCCAAGCCGGTCCGACCGGATTCGTCCGCTCCCGGTACGGTATCTTTCAGCCCACCGGTGGCATGGACCACCGGAACAGTGCCGTAGCGCATGGCATTCATCTGGCTTAGGCCGCAGGGCTCGGACTTAGACGGCATCAGATAAATATCGCCGCCGGCATAGATCCGGGATGCCAGGGCCAAATCGAAGGTGATTTTCGCCGCCACCCGGTGAGGATACTCCGCTGCCAGTTCCCGGAAGAAGTTCTCAAACCGCGGCTCTCCGGTGCCGAGGATCAAAAGCTGGCACTGCTCTTCCTTTAGCAGCCGCCGGGCAATGTGGCACAAAAGATCCAGACCCTTATGCCCCACCAGTCTTGTGACCATGACCATCAGCGGCGCATCCGGAATCACAGGAAGTCCCACTTCTTTTTGCAGAGCGGCCTTGCAGGCGGCTTTGCCCTGCCGGAAGGTGTCGGCATTGTAGTGGGCAGGCAGCGCAGGATCCGTCTCAGGATTGAAAGTGTTCACATCAATACCATTGGTAATTCCCGTCAGTTTTCCACCGGCCCGGGACAAAACGCCATCCAGACCGTGAGCATAATAAGGATACATCAGTTCTTTGGCATAGGTTTCAGACACCGTGGTGACCAGATCCGCAGTCTCAATCGCACCCTTCATCATGTTCACCGCGCCGTGCATGTCAAGGCAGCCCCGGTATTCCCAAGGCAGCGCCAGAACGTCATCAAAGAAGTAGCCGTCCGCCCAGCCCTGATACTCAATATTGTGAATGGTAAACATGCACCGGGTATTGGGGAAGTCCTTGCGGTACAGTGTCCGCAGATAGGGTGGCAGCGCAGCCGTCTGCCAGTCGTTACACTGGATCACGTCGGGGATGTAGTTCATTTTGACCATGGCATCCAGACC
Organism: Faecousia sp.; assembly: GCA_045658365.1. GTDB lineage: Bacteria > Bacillota > Clostridia > Oscillospirales > Oscillospiraceae > Faecousia. Next base: position 41,052 of record JAZOUU010000048.1, read on the forward strand.
GGCCTTGGCGAAGAAAGCAAACCGCTCTCCGTCATCCAGATCTCCGTACAGAGCCCCCGGCCGGGCACCAAAATAGTACTCGCTGTCAATAAACCAGACCTGCACGCCGTCGGTGCGGCCTTTCAGCCTTTTTAGGCCTGCATATTGCTGCCGCCAGCCCAGAGTTACTTTCCAGTCTGTCACGTTCTCCGTTTCAATGGCCGGATTTTCCTTGATTTTCTTATAATAGGGCAGAATCAGCACCACTTCGTTGCCGGCAATCCGCGCCAACGCCGCAGGCAAAGCCTCCATCACATCCCCCAGGCCTCCGGATTTAATATAGGGCGCGCCCTCCGAGGCCAGAATGGCTATTCTCATACAATTTCCCCTCTTTTGATAATTACGGGATTCTTCGGTGTGCCATACAGACGGGAACCGGGACGAACCACCACGTCCTTATCCAAAATAGCATATTTCAGTTCGCTGCCCTCGCCCACCACCGTATCGTTCATGATAACACAGTCGGATACCTTTGCGCCCTCACACACGGTCACATTCCGAAACAGTACGGCATTCGTCACCTGTCCATCCAGGAAGCAGCCGTCGGCCACAATGCAGTTGTCCATCTCACAGTTTTCGCCGTAATAGCTGGGCACTCTGTCCCGAACCTTGGTAAAGACCGGGTGATTGCCGCCAAACAGATCATGGCGCACCGCGCTGTCCGTCAGGGCAAGGGAATTCTGGAAGTATTCCTCCACAGAATCATTGTAAAGGGCAACGCCGGCAAATTGGTACACATTCACAGAAAGATTTCCTGTTTGCCACTGACCCAGCACCAGATCCCGGTCCATATGGAACAAATTCCGGGGAATGAACTCTTTTACGGTATTTTTCAGCAGTTTCTTGGACAGCACGAACACGTCCATAGAGGCAAGGTACCCCTCCGGTGCCACATAGTCCACCGCCATATCGCTGATATTTCCCTTATCATCCAGTCTCAGGGCCAGATCCAGCTGCTTGCGGCCGTTGGCAATGCCATCCTTGGTCACAACCGTCAGGTCCTTGCCGCTTTCAATATGGGAAGCAATGACATCGCTTAAATCCAGATTGCTCAAAATTGCAGAGTCCGACATTACCACATAGCCGTCCTCGGAACCGCATTCCAAAAAGGTCATGGCGGTATAGAGCGATTCCAGCTTGCCCCGATAGCTGGCGTTGGCGCTCATGGCAAAGGGCGTCAAAAACTCCAGACCGCCCTCTTCCAGCTCCAGACCCCATTCTTCTCCGGAGCCGATGTGGTTCATCAGCGACTGATAATTCCGCCGGGAAATAATGCCGATTTGGCGAATTCCGGCAGCTGCCATATTAGAAAGATGAAAGTCCACCTGACGATACCGCCCGCCAAAGGGAAGGCTGGCCATGGTGCGTTTATCGGTCAACTCATTGAGCCATGCATCATTGGCAAAGATGATACCCATTACATTCATTGCTCTTTCCTCCTTAGCGCATTTCTCCGGGCAGAAGCACCGTGTTTTCTTCAATCACCGATCCCTTGGAGGTGACACTGATCTTCTTGCGTTCCTTGGGCCCGAAAGCGCCGCCCACCACCGCATTGCGGCAGACCCGGCTATTTTCGCCCAGAATCGCATGGCGAACGATGGCGCCGGATTCAATGACCACCCCGGGCATCACCACGCTGTCTTCCACCAAAGTACCCTTTCCGATGGAGCAGCCGGTGGAAATGACACTGTGGCGCACCGTGCCGTAAACTTCGGAGCCTTCGGCAATGAAGCAGCCCACGGTTTTGGCCTCGGCATCAATGTAAGAAGAGGGCAGGGCATCGTTTCGGGCAGAAATTCTGGTACGCTCGTCTCCCCGGATATCAAACTCCGGATTCTTACCCAGAAGCTCCATATTGGCTTCCCAGAGGGAATCGATGGTTCCCACGTCCTTCCAGTAGCCGTCAAAAGGATAGGCCATCATTTTGTGCCCCGTGTTCAGCAGGTATGGGATAATGTTTTTACCAAAGTCGTTGGAAGACTCGGGATCTTCTTCATCGGTGATCAAGGCTTCCCGCAGCACCTTCCAGTTAAACACATAAATACCCATGGAGGCATTGGTGGACTTTGGCACCTTGGGCTTTTCCTCAAATTCATAGATAGAATTGTCAGGATTGGTATTGAGGATACCGAACCGGGAGGCCTCGGACAGGGGGACATTGCGCACAGCGATGGTGCAGCTTGCCCCATGCTTTTCATGGTATTCCACCATGGCGGCATAGTCCATTTTATAAATATGGTCACCGGAGAGGATCACCACATACTCCGGGTCATAGCGCTCAATAAAATCGATATTCTGGTAAATGGCATTGGCTGTTCCTTTATACCAGCCACTCTTTTTGTCATGCCGTTCATAGGGCGGCAGTACCTGGGCGCAGCTGCGGGTCTTGTTCAAACCCCAGGGTTGTCCGTTGCCGATGTATTCATTCAGTTCCAGGGGCTGATATTGGGTCAAAATACCCACAGTATCAATGCCGGAATTCACGCAGTTGCTTAAGGGAAAATCGATAATGCGGTATTTCCCTCCGAAAGGAACGGCCGGTTTGGCAGTTTTCTCCGTCAACACCTTTAACCGGCTGCCCTGACCGCCGGCCAGAAGCATTGCAATACAGCGCTTTTTATAGAAATACATAATCACAGCTCCTTATGTTTCAATTATCCTTGCGGAGTCCCCACTTATATCATAGCACACATCTTCCAATTAAAAAAGTGGCAAAGCATCTAAAATATCACTATATTTTTTGTCATTATTCACAATACTTCCCCAGGACTCCGGTGGATTTGTAGGTATTTCGACAGAATTCAACCGTTTTTCCAGCCAAACCGTTCCCTGCCAGCGGCCGAATTTTACGCCGCAGCCCGGCAGCTCCGCCACCTTTCGGTAACCCAAATGGACATGGAATCCAATAGAATGCTCGTTTTCCGAGGTAACGACGGAATAGATCACCCGATACCCCTGGAAGAACAAAATATGCTCCAGCGCTCCATAGAGCCGGCGGCCAATGCCTTTTCCCTGGGCCTGGGGCGCAAGATAGATGGACACCTCACAATCCCACTGATACGCCGCCCGTTTAAAGGGCAGGCTGCCATAGGCATAGCCCAGCACCTGCCCGTCTTCCTCCCAGACCAGCCAGGGAAACCGGGCAGTGATTTCTTCAAAACGTCGGATAAATTCCGGCAGCGTGGGCACGGTATATTCAAAGCTGTATGCGGTGTTGCGAACATAGGGCGCATAGATATCCAGAATGGCAGGGACATCCTCCGGTATGGCAATGCGGATCATCTTCATTCCTCCTCAGGTGCAAAATACACTTTTATTTATTTTACGATGGTTCCGGGGCTTCGTCAAGATTGACAGAGAGAAAACCAAGTGATAAAATAATGGAAATCGTTTCAAAAAGGAGGGAACACCATGGAATCCGGCAGTAATGGCAATATACCCGGTCGAAGTAGCCTGCGGCCGCGATTCTTTGCGGCCTGATTTCCTTTGACCGGTGTATGAACTTCTAAAATCAAAGGAGGAAATACACATGGCTGAGCAATTTGAAATTTTGGAAAACGCGCTCCTCAAAATGCTGGAGGAGAAAAAATATGCAGCACTGCGGGATATTTTGGTGGTTATGAACCCCAGTGACGTGGCCACGCTGTTTCGGGATCTGGAGCAATCGCGGATTCCCCCACTGTTTAGGCTGCTTCCCAAGGAGTTAGCGGCAGAAACCTTTGTGGAAATGGAGCCCGACGATCAGGAGCTGCTGATTCGCAGCTTTTCCGACAATGAGCTGAAAGAAATCGTGGACGAGCTGTACGTGGATGACGCGGCCGCTCTGGTGGAAGAAATGCCGGCCAACGTGGTCAAGCGGATCTTAAAGCAGGCTGACCCCGAAATGCGCCGCTCCATCAATCAGATCCTGCGCTATCCCGAATACTCCGCAGGCTCTATCATGACCACGGAATACGTATCCCTGCGGCCGAATATGACGGTGGACGAGGCTATTTTGCGGATCCGCCGCCAGGGTGTGGACAAGGAAACCATCTACACCTGCTATGTCACCGCCTCCGACCGCCGGCTTTTGGGTCTGATTACAGTAAAGGATCTGCTGCTGGCAGAACAGGATGACACCCCTATCAAGGATATTATGTTAACCAACGTGATCTCCGTCACCACCCATACCGACCAGGAAGAAGTGGCCCGGATGCTGAGCAAGTACAATTTCCTTGCCCTGCCTGTGGTGGATGGCGAGAACCGAATGGTAGGTATCGTCACCTTCGACGATGCCATGGACATTATCGAGGACGAAACCACCGAGGATATGGAGCTGATGGGCGGTATGACCCCCTCAGAGAAAACCTATCTGAGAAGCACCGCCTTCGACCTCTTCCTCCACCGGGTACCCTGGCTGATGCTGCTGATGGTGTCCGCCACCTTTACGGGACTGATCATCACCGCCTTTGAAGGGGCGCTGGCGGCGCAAGTAGCGCTGACTGCCTTCATTCCCATGCTGATGGGCACCGGCGGTAACTCCGGCGCACAATCCTCCGTTACTATCATCCGCGCCCTGAGCTTAGGTGAGGTACGCTTTTCCGATATTGGACGGGTGCTGTGGAAAGAATTTCTTACCGCTTTCCTTTGCGGTGTTGCTCTGGCAGTGGTGTGCTTTGCAAAAATCTGGCTGGTGGATCGGATGCTGATGGGCAATGAAAGCATCACTTTCATGGTAAACTTAGTGGTATGTCTTGCCCTGTGCGTCACGGTGATCATTGCGAAAGTGGTGGGCGGCTTGCTTCCGCTTGCGGCCAAAGCGCTGAAATTAGACCCTGCCGTCATGGCCAGCCCCTTTATTTCCACCATTGTGGACGCGGTGAGCCTGCTGGTTTATTTCCTCTTCGCCCGTTCCCTCCTGGGAGTCTAAACAGCCACTTAAGCATGGCTTCACGCAATGTTCTTTTCTTGCTTTGCCAAGAAAAGAACCAAAAGAAGGCAACTTAAGGGGCGCTTCGAGCAGATGCGCCCCCTTAAGAAACCCCAGCCGCTTCGCCTGAAACGCTCAAAATGGGTAATCCTATGGCGATGCGGCCGGGAGAGGTACATAGGAGAGGGTGGCTTTGGCGCGCGGGAGCGCGACACACAACGCCTCTCCTATGACGACTTCTTTGGTTCCTTTCTTGTTCGGACACAAGAAAGGAACACGTGATTGTAGTTCTATGTTTATAAAACCAGCCTGCTGCGAAGTGCAGCAGGCTGGTTTTTATTTACTTGGTGAGAAGTTCTGCAATTTGAATGGCATTGGTGGCAGCGCCCTTGCGAACCTGATCGCCGCAGCACCAAAGGGCCACACCGCAATCATCTGTCAAGTCGGGGCGAATCCGGCCCACGAAGACGATATCCTGGTCGGAAGTATCCAGAGGCATGGGGTACATTTTCTTGCTCAAATCGTCCACCAGCTTGCAGCCGGGAGCTTTTGCGATAACCTCTCTCACCTGCTCCACCGTCACCGGCACATCAAAATGGCAGCTGACGGAAATGGAGTGGCTGCGAACCACAGGTACACGAACGCAGGTGCAGGTGACCTTCAGATCCGGCAGATGCATGATCTTCCGGCCTTCGTTTTGCATCTTCATCTCTTCGCTGGTGTAGCCATCCACCTGCTCGCCGCCGATCTGGGGAATCAGATTGTAGGCAATCTGGTGAGAAAACACCTTGGGTTCATAGGTTTTGCCCTCCCGGAGGGCCTCCACCTCATTCATCAGCTCCACCGGACCCTCTGCTCCTGCGCCGGATACTGCCTGATAGGTAGACGCGGTCATAGTGCGGATGGGGGCGATGGAATTGAGGGCATTGACTGCCGTAAGAGTAATGATGGTGGAGCAGTTGGGGTTACTGATGATGCCATTGTGCCAGGCCACATCCTCGGGGTTTACCTCGGGCACGACCAGAGGCACCTTGGGATCCATACGGAAGGCAGAGGAATTATCCACAAACACCGCGCCGGCAGCCACGATGGCCGGAGCAAACTTTTTGGCGATGTCGTTTTCCGCAGCGCCCAGCACAATATCCACACCGGCAAAAGCAGCATCGCAGGCCTCCCGAATGACTACGGGCTCGCCCCGGAACATCACCGTCTTTCCTGCGCTTCTTGCGCTGGCAAGGGGAATCAGCTCCTTGACGGGGAAATTCCGTTCCTGCAGAATTTTAATCATTTCCTGTCCCACAGCGCCGGTGGCGCCCAGGACGGCAACGGTATAAGTTTTCATAATCGGTTTCCTCCCTTTGCTTACTTTACAAAGCTGTTATAAAGCACCCGGATGGCGGACTTAAAGTCCCGGTTATCCACGCCGAAGATAATGTTCAATTCGTCGGGGCCCTGGTTAATCATACGGATGTTAATGCCGGCTTCACCCAAGGCTGCAAAAATTTTACCGGAAATACCGGGACGAAAGGCCATCTTCCGGCCAACAGCCGCGACAACGGCGATCTTTTCGTGGATCTCCAGGGTGTCCGGCTCGACTTCCTTCTGGATTTCCGCCATGATGGTGTACAGATGGGGGGCAATGGTTTCACTGGGCATTACCACGGAAACGTTGTCAATGCCGTTGGGTACATAGTCCACGGAAATGCCATGGCGCACCAATACGGTCAGTACCTTGTGCAGAACGCCCACCTGATTACTCATGCCCCGCTTGGACAGGCTGATGATGGTAAAGTCCTTCTTACCCGTAATACCGGTGATGAAACGATTGGGATCGGAGTCAGCATCAAAGCTCTCCTTGATCATGGTGCCGGCATCATCGGGAGCGTTGGTATTGCGGATGTTCACGGGAATATTCTTTTCCCGGACGGGGAAGATCGTACCCTCATGAAGCACCTGAGCGCCGGAGTAGCTCAACTCCCGCAACTCGTCATAGGTCACCTCGGGGATGGCCTGAGGATTATCGACGATCCGGGGGTCTGCCATCAGAATACCGGACACATCGGTCCAGTTTTCATAGACATCGGCATTCAGCGCAGCGGCGGCCAAGGCGCCTGTGATATCGCTGCCGCCCCGGGTAAAGGTGCGGATATGACCGTCAGGCATGCGGCCGTAGAAGCCGGGGATCACAACGCCCTGTCCCCGAAGCACCAGCTTGCGCAGGGCTTCATAGGATTTCTCCCGATCCACAGAGCCGTCAAACTGGAACTGGATCCAGTCCGCAGCATCGATAAACCGGAAGCCCAGATAAGCCGCCATCAGCTTAGCGGAGAAATACTCGCCCCGGCTGACCAGATCGTCCTGATCCACGGACTTGGCATCCAGCCGCTTTTTCAGTTCCTTAAACTCAGATTCCAGATCCAGCTTGATTCCCAGCTCATCCCGGATCTGCAGATACCGGGAAGTGATCATCTCAAACACGCCGGTGCAGTCCACCCCATACTGGGTGTGGGCATGACACAGATACAGAAGATCTGTGATTTTATGGTCGTTCTTATCCCGCTTGCCTGCGGCAGAGACCACCACCACCTTTCGCGCCGGGTCGCTGAGGAGAATATCTTTGATTTTCTGGTATTGGCCGGCATCCGCCATAGAAGAGCCGCCAAACTTTGCAACCTTTAACATATCTTTACCATCCTTTTTCTCTTCCGTCTTATTCCTGGAATGCAGCAATAAAGGCGTCGGGATTTTCTTTCTTCCAAGCGTGCAGGCGCTGCACGGATACCGGCTCTGTCACGATCGCATTGCCCCAATGCTCTGCTGCCGCCGCAGGAACGTCTTTTCCGCCCCGGACATAGAAACGCAGCTGCTCGTCATTTTGGGCGCAAACCGTTTCTCCGCAGGGGCTGTAAAACCGCTTGCCCTCCAGAACATCCACACAGTCCTGGATCACATTATACGCAGTGGGATAGCGGCCGGCGCCCTGCCCGTAAAAGCTCATGCGGCCGGAGGTCTCGCCGATAAAGGTAATGAGGTTATAATTGGAGGGAACTGCTGCCTCCGGCGCGCCCTGGGGGCAAAGGGTGGGCTGGACATAGATGCTGTAACCGTCCTCCCGGCGCTTGCCGGTGGAGATCAGCTTGCAGACATAGCCGTGAGCGGTAAACTGAGCCACATCCTCCGCTTTAATGGTGGAAATGCCGGACACCGGTACGGTCTCCCGGTTCACCTGAACGCCAAAGGCGATATTGGAAGACAAAATCACCTTGTGCCAGGTATCGATGCCCTCCACATCCGTAGAAGGATTGGCTTCCGCATAGCCCAAAGACTGCGCCTGCTTCAGCGCATCAGCATAGGTAAGGCCCAGCCGGGTCATGGAATCCAAAATATAGTTGCAGGTGCCGTTCATGATGCCGCCCACCTGCACCAGATTCTGCGCCCGACGGGAACGCTCCAGTTCGCTGAGCCAGCCGATGCCGCCGCCCACAGCCGCGGTACAACGGAACGCCACACCCTTACTCTGGGCAAGGGGAATCAGTTCCTCGTAAAAATTGGCAACCAGCGCCTTGTTGGAAGTAACGATGTTCTTCCCGGCCTCAATAGCGCCCCGAACAAACTCATAGGCGGGGTGCAGACCGCCCATGGCCTCCACCACTGTGTCGATGGTATCATCATTCAAGATATCCTGATAGTTTTTGGTCACCTCCGCGTCGGGCAGGGTAACGTCTTCCAGACACAGCACCTTTACCACCTGCATATCCTGCCGGGTGGTGGTAATCTCATAAACGCCTCTTCCCACAACGCCAAATCCGAGCAAGCCAATTCTCATAATCTCTCAACCTTTCCATTATCCTGAGGGAAACAAATGTGCCCTCAAGGAAAACACTTGCTTTTTCACCGAAAACAGTATATCATATACCCAATCAAAAACCAAGTATTTTTGCAAAAAAGTCTATCTTTTGTGCATGTGGTAAAGAAATTGTCTTTTTTTACAGGAGGAAGTTATGCAATATCATTCTACCCGCTCCCTTACGCCCCAGGTTGACAGCGCTCAGGCGGTGCTGGGTGGGCTGGCCGGTGACGGCGGGCTGTATCTTCCCGAGGCGCTTCCGGCCTTTGATTGGGAAAAATGCGTCCGCTCAAATACCCTTTCCATGGCGGAGCAGATCCTCTCTGCTTTCCTGCCGGACATTCCCAATATGGGAGCTTTGGTCCATGCCGCCTATGCGGGAAAATTTGAAACCGAAGATTTGACTCCCTGCGTCTGCGCCGGGGATTTTACGGTTCTGGAACTGTTCCGGGGGCCTACCAGCGCATTTAAGGACGTGGCCCTTTCCATGCTGCCCCAGCTGATGACCGCTGCCAAAACCGCCAAGGCAGACGCGGAAGAAATTTTCATTCTCACTGCCACCTCCGGCGATACCGGCAAGGCTGCTCTGGAGGGCTTTAAAAACGTTCCCGGCATCCGGATCTGCGTTTTCTATCCCGACGGCGGCGTTTCCCAGGTGCAGCGCCGTCAGATGGTGAGCCAGGAGGGAGAAAATATAACCGTCTGTGCCGTCCGGGGCAATTTTGACGATGCCCAGACCGGTGTGAAGCAGATTTTCTCCCAGTGCCAGGGAAAGGAGCTGCCTTTCCGGCTGTCTTCCGCCAATTCCATCAATATCGGCCGCCTGGCGCCGCAAATTACATACTATTTCAAGGCTTACCGGGATTTGCTGGATGCTGGCAAAATCACTCTGGGGGACAAGGTGAATTTCTCCGTACCCACCGGCAATTTCGGTGACATTCTGGCAGGATATCTGGCAAAGCAGCTGGGGCTTCCCGTCGGCAGGCTGATTTGCGCATCCAATGCCAACAACGTGCTGACGGACTTCATCCGCACCGGCACTTATGACAAGCGCCGTCCCCTGCACAAGACCGACTCCCCCTCCATGGACATTCTGGTGTCCTCCAATTTGGAGCGGCTGCTGTATCTCATGAGCAGTGACACCTCCCTGGTGGCAAGCCTTATGAAACAGCTGGACACCGAGGGGCAATACACCGTCCCGGCCGCGCTGCTTTCTCAGATTCAGGCGCAGTTCTGGGCCGGCTTCTGCGATGATGCTGCCGGCGCAGAAACCATTAACCGGGTCTTCCGGGAAACAGGATATCTCTGCGATCCCCACACCGCCACCGGTTGGGCTGTGGCAGAAAGTTACGTGCAGGAAACCGGCGACCGGCGGCCCATGGTGGTGCTGTCCACCGCCTCCCCCTATAAATTCCCGGCTGCGGTGCTTGCTGCTCTGGGCGGCGACCTGTCCGGCGATGAATTTACCCAAATGGAGCGTTTGGAAACATTGACTGGGGTTGCCATTCCCGTTAATCTGTCCGGCTTGCGGGAAAAGCCGGAAATCCACACCGCTGTCATTGAAAAAGAAGAGATGCTTTCCTTTGTAATGCAAAGATAAAGAGAGGATGAAAACCCATGAAACGTGTAACGATTCGCGTCCCGGCCACCACCGCCAATTTAGGCCCGGGCTTTGATGCCTTCGGCTGCGCTCTGAGCTTATATACCGACGTGACCTTTGAGGAAACCGACTCCGGTCTGGAGATCACCGGCTGCGACGAAGCTTATGCAGGCCCGGACAACATGGCCTACACCTCTTACTGCGCCGTGCTGGCTTCCTTAAGCGAAGAGATTCGGGGCGTAAAAATCCACATCCGCTCCGATATTCCCATCTGCCGGGGTCTGGGTTCCTCTGCCGCTCTGCTGGTGGCCGGCGCTATGGGCGCCAATGTGCTCCGGGGCAACCGGCTGTCCACCCAAGGTCTTTTGAACATCACCAACGCCATGGAAGGCCACCCGGACAACTTAGCTCCCGCATTTTACGGTGGCCTCACCGCCTCCATGGTGGATAACGGTCTGCCTGTCACCGTGGATTTTCCGCTCCACCCGGATTGGGAGTTTTTGGCATTGGTTCCGGATTTTGATCTGCCCACCACCGTAGCAAGAAGCGCGCTGCCCACCCAGTACAGCCGGGCGGATGCGGTTTATAATATTTCTCACGGCGCTATGGTGCTGAAAGCTCTGGAATTGGGCGATGAAAAACTGCTGCGCAACGCCATGCAGGATCGGATCCATCAGCCCTACCGCAAGAGCATGATCGCGGACTACGACAAAATTGAGGGTCTGATCCGCACCACAGGAGCCGCCTTCTGCCTCAGCGGCGCGGGCCCCACCCTGCTGTGCATCACCCGGAATCCCGGCCTGGAAGAAAAACTGGCGAAAAAGCTGGGCGCCATCACCGAAGCCAACTGGCAGATGATCCCCCTTCATGTGGAATTTCAGGGCGCCCACGTTATCAACGCAGAATAAGAAATGGCGTGCTGCCAAGGCAGCACGCCATGTTTATTATGTAGTTTACCAAGCAGTCCAGCCGCCGTCTACCACAATATTGGTACCGGTCATGAAGCTGGAAGCATCGGAAGCCAGCAGCAGCACTGCGCCGGCCATCTCATGACTCTGGCCGTAACGGTTCAGCATGGTCTTATGGGCCAGACTTTCGTTGAACTTAACATCATCCTGGTTGTTGGGGTTGGGGAAGGGGCCGGGGGTTACCGCATTGACACGAATGTTGTAACGGGCCAAATCACAGGCCGCATATCGGGTCAGCTGAGCCACTGCCGCCTTGGCTGCGCCGTAGTTCGGTGGCTGACGCTGGGGATTATCACCGTAAATCCGCAGGTCGGGGGATACCAAACCGTACATGGAGCAATAGTTAATAATGGAGCCTCCCTGCTCTTTCATGTAGGGAATGACCTCCCGCATACCACGGAATACCGAGCCCAGGCCGCCGTTAATACCCAGTTCCCAAATTGCGTCGGGCATATGCTCCAGCCAGCTGTCTTTTCCGTGGGCACCGCCATACATTGCGCAGTTTACCAGAATGTCAATTTTTCCATAGGTCTCATACACGGTTTTGAAGCAATTTGCAATGGATTCCGTGGAGGAAATATCACAAAAAACAAACAAATCGGCCGTATTCTTTTCTCCGCCTTCCCATCTGGCTTCCACATCCCGGATGTCCGCATTGACAACGGTCGCGCCAAAATCCTTCAAGATTTTTACATTTTCTGCGCCCAAATAGCCGGTGCCGCCGGTAACAACAGCTACCTTGCCTGTTAAATCAAATAGAGCTTTATAGTCCATTTTCAGCATCCTTTATCAAAAGATTTGCAGAATTTTTCTGCTTGTTTTAGTATAACATACATTTTTTTCCTTGTCACCCACTATTTTTGCCATGCTTTCACAAGCGATGGCAAGTTAGAGTAGTCTATTTCTTTCGTTTTGGTAAATTAGGATTGCCTTAAGTCTGATTCTATGGTATCATTTAAGAAAAAGGGGGGCGCCCGGAATGTCAGAGAACAATCAGTATTCCATTCTTCTGAAAGAAAGTATCGTATATGTTCGCCTGTCGGAGGATCTGCAGCGGCAGCGGCATAGTTGGAACGTAGAGCGTCACAACAACGCTGAGCTGGAATTTCACTATCTTATGGCAGGCACTTGCGATGTTGACATTGAAGACCGCCACTATCAGCTCCAAGGGCCAACGCTGCTGATGATCGCCCCCGGCCAATACCATAACGCCAGCACTGACGACAGTCGTTTTCTTGCTCTGCCGGTAACATTGGTAATTCCGGATAAGGCGCTCCGGGATACCCTTTCCAGCCGAATCCGAAATTGCCCGATTTTGGAAATTTCTCCGGAATGGGTTGCCCTTTGCGACCGCATCTTCCAGGAGTATACCCGCAAGGAAATGTTCCGGGAGGTAATGCTCCAGGCCTTTCTTACCCAGCTGATGATCGCCACCTTCCGCTGTCTGTCCCTGTTTCCGGAGAACAACCGCCCAAAAGAATCCTTGCAGTATGCTATCCGAACAGACTTGATTGACAGTTATTTCAGCCGCAATTTTTCCGACGACTGGGATGAAGATTCCTTGGCCGAAATATTACATATATCCAAGAGGCAGCTTGCCCGGATTTTACTGAATCACTACGGCATGACCTTCCGGCAGAAGAAGCTGGCCACCCGGATGGACCATGCCAGATACTTGCTTCAAATGACGGATATGCACGTTTACGAAATCGCCGAAGCCACTGGCTATCATTCCGAGGCAGCCTTTTATAAAGCTTTTCGGAATCACTATCAGCTCACCCCTCAGGAATACCGCAGCCAGTTCGACCGCTGACATACCGTTCAGCCTTGTTTTTGGGGTCGGATACCCCGGTTCTTTTGTTCAATCTGATGAAAAAAGTTTAAAAACACCTTGATTTACTATTGCTTTTTGTGCGATATTCCACTATAATTAAAATAATCTGTTAAGGGGAGGCTGGAGCATTGGGCGAATTAATCGCAATTCTATCCGGAAAGGGCGGAACCGGAAAAACTTCCGTTTGCGCCGGCATTGCCACTGCATTGGCGCAGCTGGGTAACCGGGTTCTTTGTATCGACTGTGATATCGGACTGCGAAATCTGGATATTGCCCTGGGTCTTGCCCAAACCAGCCCTGTTTCCTTTCTGGAGGTCTGTCGGGGTGACTACGCGCTTTCCGATGCGCTGCAGCATCCGGCTTTCCCCAACCTGCATTTTTTAACTGCTCCTGTAAACTGCAAGGCCGACGAAATCGACCGCAGCGCCTTCTGTGATCTTTTGCGCAGTGCCCGGGAAACCTATCAATATGTTTTTCTGGATGCCCCGGCAGGGGTGGAGCTGGGCTTTTCGCTGTGCGCTTCCTATGCCGACCGGGTGATTCTGGTAACCAATCCCGAGCCTGCCGCCGTCCGGGATGCCGCCCGAACCGGCGAGCTTTTGGAGCTGATGGAAAAAGCCGACGTCCGTCTGGTCGTCAACCGCATCAATAAGCAGATGTTCCGCACCATGAACGTCACCGTGGATGACGTGATGGACGAGGCAGGGCTGCCCCTTCTGGGCATCATCCCGGAGGATGCCAACGTAACCCTATCCGCCGCCTTTGAAAGTCCTCTGCTGAAGTATTCCAAGCGGGGCGCAGCAGCTGCCTGCAAACGAATTGCCAAGCGAATTTTGGGTCAGCGCGTGCCTGTTTCTATTTGAATATTAAGATAAAGGAGTGAATCGAGCGTGAATATTGCATTTTTGGCTCACGACAAGAAAAAAGAGCTGATGGTTCAGTTTTGCACCGCATATAGAAGTGTTCTGTCCAGACACAGTCTGTATGCCACCGCCACCACCGGTCGCCTGATCGCGGATAACACCGGTCTTTCCATCACCTTGCTGCTGTCACACAAGCAGGGCGGTCATCAGCAGATTAACGCCCGAATCGCTTATAATGAAATTGATCTGGTTCTGCTGTTTAACGACCCCAACTCTGTAGATCCCTGGGACGACAGCCAGATGCTTGAAACCATCCGCTTCTGCGATAAGCACAATGTTCCCATCGCTACCAATTTGGCCAGCGCAGAAATGTTTGTCATGGGTCTGCAGCGAGGCGATTTGGACTGGCGGGAAATGCTGCATCCGAAAACCAGATACTGATACACTATTTTCTTGATGAGGATACGGAGCAAGAAGTTCTGTATCCTGCATCTTTTTACGGAGGACTGATACTATGGAAATCATCAAACCCCGGACTTTGTCCGGTTTTATGGAGCTGCTGCCGGAAAAGCAGCAGCGCTTTGAGCGCATGATGGAGATTCTGCGCAATACCTATGCTTCCTACGGCTTTGCGCCCCTGGACACTCCCGTCATCGAGGATGCCCAGATCCTGCTGGCCAAGGGCGGCGGAGAAACGGAAAAGCAGATCTACCGCTTCCAGAAGGGCGACAGCGATTTGGCGCTGCGGTTTGACTTGACCGTACCTCTTGCCAAATATGTGGCGCTGCACGTAGGAGACCTGGCCTTCCCCTTCCGCCGCTACCAAATCAGCAAGGTTTACCGGGGCGAACGGGCTCAGAGAGGCCGGTTCCGGGAATTCTATCAGGCGGATATCGACATCATCGGCGACGGAAAGCTGGATATCCTTAATGAAGCAGAGATCCCCGCTATCATTTATAAAGTGTTCCGGGGTTTCGGCTTGAGCCGTTTTCAAATTCGGGTCAACAACCGGAAAATTCTCAACGGTTTCTACGCCATGCTGTCCCTCAGCGAGGAAAGCGGCAGCATTATGCGCACCGTGGACAAGCTGGATAAGATCGGCGCAGAAAAAGTCCGCGCCCTTCTTTTGGAGGATTGCGGTATTTCCGAAGCCCAGGCTGACGAGATCCTGAAATTCATCGCCATCACCGGTACCAATGCCCAGGTGCTTTCCGCCCTGGAAGGCTATGCCGGCAAAAACGAGCTGTTTGATACCGGCCTTATTGAACTGAAGGCCGTGACCGATAATCTAGCCGCCTTTGGTGTGCCGGAGGCCAATTTTGCCGTGGATCTGACCATTGCTAGAGGTCTGGACTATTACACCGGCACGGTTTACGAGACCACGCTGCTTGACCATCCGGAGATCGGCTCTGTCTGCTCCGGCGGACGGTACGACAATCTGGCGGGCTACTATATCGACAAAGCGCTGCCCGGCGTGGGCATTTCCATCGGTCTGACAAGACTGTTCTATGTGCTGGATGAACAGGGTCTGCTGAATCCCGACCTGCCCAGCGCGCCGGCGGATGCCCTGGTGCTGCCCATGACTGCCGAGCCCGGCCCTGCCATCGCTCTTGCAGAGACTCTGCGCAGCAGCGGTCTAAGGGTGCAGTTCTACGGCGAGCAGAAGAAATTCAAGCAAAAAATGGCTTACGCCGACCGGCTGAACGTTCCTTTCGCGGTGCTCTTGGGCGAGGATGAAATTGCCGAGGGCAAATGCTCTGTAAAGAATATGACCACCGGCCAGCAGGTGAAGCTGACCGCCCAGGAAGCCGCCGGTTATATTCGTCAGGCGCTGGCGGAAATCCAAGGCCCTGTGATTTTGGAGAAATAAAATGGAAGAAAAATTCATTGCCGCCTGGGCAGCTGCCCGGGAGCAGGCCGCCAGAATGGGTGTACGCATTCGCCCCATCCCTCCGGAAGAAGCGATGAAAACTGCCCACCGCTGTCTTGGCTCTCATCGGGAAAGCGACGGCTTCTCCATTTTGGCTGACAAGCGGCATCTGGAGCTGAGTCTGGAAGCACTGGCTGCGGACAAGCGGTTTACTCAGCTGTTTTCTGATGAAGAAGTGAACAATGCCCTGTCCCGGCTGCTGTCCGCCGGTTACCGATTCTAAAAAACACGCCATCCTGCCGGATGGCGTGTTTTCTTATATTTTCCTATTTATCCGAAAATCCGGTCAAATTCCGGGCCGAACAGGGCATTATAGGTCATGTGAGCCTGGAGCTGGGAAAGCATCTCCGGGAACTGATTCACCGCCTGCTCATAGCACTCAAGCAGCGGCCCATCCAAATGGGCGCACCGGGGATTGGCAGAAAGGGGCATGACCATCGCCAAAAATTCAGGTGCTGCCAGCTTCAATCCCTTTTCCACTACCGTCCGCCGCGTTCCCTCCGGCATCGCCAGAAACTTGACCGTGGAAGCCATGCTCCGCAGGCATTTCCGAATCTCCCCGGAACTGGCCGGGGCATAGAATTTGGCAACGGTTTCACATTCGCCCGGTGTTAGGGACAAGTGGGGACTCAAATCCTGGGCGCAAGGGGGCACTTTCCCATCGGTTTCCAGCAAAAAACGGTCGAATTCCGTCTCAATTTCTCCGTGGCTGGCATCCGCTGTTTGCTGGGAAATAAAGTCGTGGCAGAGGGTGTCCAATGTATAGTGGCACAGCGCGCCGTAAAGATAGGCTTGCGCCGCCTCAGAGCGTTCCAGTCGGGCCATCCGGCAAACCCGTTGGAAAAATTCCCGGCCGGTCTGCTCATGGAACTTGATTCCCAAAAAACCGGTCTTGGCCTTTAAGATAGGGCCGCCGTAGTAAAAAATGTCCGGGCCATGGAGGCCTACCTCAAACAGGCTTCGGAATCTCTGGATAGTACGTCTTGCGTCCGCCGGCATGGTGGGCAGCAGCCCCACACCAAAACGGTAGTGGGCATACACTGAGGGCATAAGATTCCTCCTTCCGCATTTTCCTGCTACCATTTTACACGAAGATTTAAGAAATGGCTAGTGCTTTTTACATTTTTGTGCGTTCTTTTTCGCGATTTGCTTTCTTTGCCTGTGTATGGTATAATGGGGAAAATCAACCGGGAGGGAATGTCATGGAGACCCGAAAGCTTTATTATGAAGATTGCCACCTTGCGGATTTCACTGCCTGCGTGACGAGCTGTGAACCGTCGGAGCAGGGATTCTGGATCACGTTGGATGCTACCGCTTTCTATCCGGAGGGCGGCGGTCAGAGCTGGGACACCGGCACACTGGGAAGTGTCTCCGTGCTTCAGGTGCAGGAGCGAGACGGCGAAATTCTTCACCTGTGCGACGGCCCGTTATCCGTAGGTCAGCAGGTCACCGGAAAGGTGGACTGGGCCCGGCGCTTTGATTTAATGCAGCAGCACACCGGCGAGCACATTCTCTCCGGCATCATCCACAAAACCTTTGGCTATCACAATATGGGCTTTCATGTGGGCGCAGAGGTGATGGAAGTGGACTTTGACGGGCCCATCAGCATGGAAGCTCTGGCAGAGATTGAGGCAGCAGCCAATAAAGCCATTTGGGAAAACCTTCCCGTCCACAGCTCCTATCCCGACCCCGAAGCCTTGAAAAGCATCCCCTACCGCAGCAAACGGGAGATCCCCTGGCCGGTACGGATTGTGGAGATTCCCGGTTATGACTGCTGCGCCTGCTGCGGTGTCCACACCGGCGCTACGGGAGAGGTGGGCATTATCAAAATTCTCTCCTGCGTGAAGCTGCGGCAGGGTATCCGGCTGGAGCTGGTCTGCGGTGGCAGAGCCTATGAGCATCTGCGCCAGGTGTTTGACGAAAACCGAAAGGTATCCCAGCTGTTTTCCGCCACCATGCTGGAAACCGGCAGCGCGGCGGACAAAATAATGCAAATTCTGTCTGCCGAAAAGGCCAAAACCGCCCAGCTGCAAACAGAAATCTTCCAATATATCTCCGAAGGTTATGTAAACCAAAATAATGTTTTACATTTCCACCCTGACCTGTCCTCCGCCCAAATCCGTCAGCTGGCGGATGCCATCGCCAGCCGCTGTCACGGATATGCCGCGGTATTTTCCGGCAGTGAAAACACCTATGGCTACTGCATTGTCAGCAAGGAACTGGATTTGACCGGTTTCGGCAAACAGCTGACCCAGGTATTACGGGGACGGGGCGGCGGCAAAGCCGGCTTCCAACAAGGCAGTGTTTCCTGCTCCCATGAGGAAATCCTCGCTTTCTTTGCCAAACAATAATATGAGGGCCTGTTGCAAAAGCAACAGGCCCCTGAACTTTTATTGCGCAATTTGCGCAGGCCGGAGAACCCCGTAATCATCAAACCGGGTATCCATCAGCTCTGTTAAAAATACCAGCCGGGTCTCGATATCTTCCAATCCGGTTTGTGCAGCCGCGGCTGCCGCATCTGCCGCTGCTACATTCATTAAGTACAGCCGGCTGCGGCCCTCGGGCAGTTGGAATGTATCGATACTTCTTACAAAAGACACGGCAAAAGTATCCTTGGCGCAGGTTTTTACCAAGGTGGCTGCCGTTTCATTGATGGCCTGGGCCCGGTCGCCCTCAAAATAAATAGCATTGGTGGCCGGCACCTGGAAATCCGTGAATACCACCTCATCGAAGCCCATTTCACGAAGCTCTGTGACAATTTGAATCAGATAGGTTAATGTCCCCTCGGATTTGGGATTGAGCCAATAGCAGCGTTCCTCATCCATCCACAAAGAAAGCCGGTTGGGATTAAAAATACCGCAATTAACATTTTCCAGGCCAAACCAGTAATCCCGGAACGCCGGCAGCCGGGCAATGAGATAACGGCCTGTTTGCTGCAAGGATGCAATGAGAGCATCCATCTGCTGAGGCTCTATCTGCTTGGACTGCTTCCCCAACGTGGTGGTATAGTAAAACTCCCCCCGGATGTTTTTCACATCCAGCAGCACCGGGATTTCCGCCGGCAGCGTGCTGACGTATTTTTTCACAGTTTCAAAATTCTCCGTCAGCATTTGTCCGGTAATGCACACGCCGGAAAGCTGAGTCAGTTCTGTGGTTCCGGGCAAAATGGCATTGTCGCCCTCGTTGTAGTAAATATCAATGGTTTCCTTGGGCTCCTGGGCCTGCGCCTGCTGTCCCACAGAAAACTCCGGCGGCAGGTCAAAATCCAGCATAGCCCCCACCCGGGTATAAATCACAAAGCGGTTCAGCCATAAAAACCAGCACAGCAGTCCTGCGGCAACGATCAGCAGCAGCAACAATCCCGTTACCACCAATTTGCGCAGAAGATTACGGGTGCGGTAGGGTATCATATCAGTTTCTCCTTTGTGCGGTGATACAGCGCCAGTCCTCTCCGGCGCGGACGGAAGTGACTTCCAGCCCCGAGCGTTCCAAGGCGGTTGTCACTTCCCCCAAACGATCCTGTAAAATCCCGGAGCAGATCAGCACGCTCCCGGGCTGCAAAAATGCCGGCAATACCGGCGCAAGGCCAATGATCACATCCGCCACAATATTCACCAGCACCAGATCATACCGGTTTTCGGAAAGGCGTCCCATCAAATGCTTATCCATGGTGACATTACCGGTCAGCGCGGTAAATTCCGGACTGCCAAAGCCGTTATAGGCGGCATTCTCCCGGGCGATATCCTCGGCCTTGGGGTCGATATCCACGCCAATGGCGTTTTTCGCCCCCAGCCGCAGAGCGGCGATGGACAAAATACCGCTGCCGCTGCCCAAATCCAGGCAGGTACTGCCGGGAGTTACCAAAGTTTCCATAGCCGCCATCACCATCTGGGTGGAGGGATGGGCGCCGGTGCCGAAGGTCAGACCCGGGTCTAAAATCACAGGCAGCCGCCCGGAAAATTCCTCATCCGCCAGCCAGTAGGGCAGCACCACCAAACGGTTTCCCACTTCCACCGGGGGATAATTGTCTTTCCAGTTTTCTTCCCAGTTTGTTTCCGCCAGAGGGCTGATCTCCAAGGAAAGTTCCATCTCCTCAGCAAGTTTCTGCAGATCTTTCAGCCGGTCTTCCTCATGATCCTCCAAATAAAGCTTGATTTGGGAAAGTCCCTGCAGTGATTGCTGCAAATTTTCGTCAATATAATCCCAATAGGCCCGGTTTTGGTCTAAAAAAGTTTCAAGCTCCTGCTGATCCTCCAGCACCAAATCGGAAAAGCCGGCGGCGGTCAGCGCAGAAGCTACCGTTTCCACATCCCGATCTTTCGTACTCACCGTAATTTCCAGCCACGCCATGGCCCTCACCTCCGAAACTCTTGCCAAGCATTTTTTCTATTGTACCGCATTTGCGGCAAATTCGCAACCGGAAAACCGGGGAATTTTCCAGATACCACTTCCTATTTTGGAAAATATGGTATATAATAAGTAACAGTTATTTTTCCGGAACACAAAGGAGCATCCCCATGATTCACACGTTTGAACTATCCCCCGGCATCACACTGCGCTGCTTTCAGGACACACGGTTTAAGCAAGGCTGTCTAAGTGTACAGCTGGTACGTCCCATGAAGCAGGAAGAAGCCGCCATGAACGCCTTGATTCCTGCGGTTTTGCTTCGGGGTACGGAAGCACACCGGGACTTGCGAAGCATCACATTGCATCTGGACGACCTGTACGGCGCATCCGTCAGCGCATTGGTGCGGCGCATTGGGGATTACCAGACCACGGGACTGTACTGCAGCTTTATGGAGGATCGGTTCGCCCTCTCCGGAGACGAAATTTTTGCCCCCATGGTGGATTTTCTCCGGCAGCTTCTGCTGGAACCCGTAACGGAAGACGGCGGTTTTAGTCGGGAATTTGTGGAAAGCGAAAAACGGAATCTGATTCTGACCATCGAATCGGAGCTGAATGACAAGCGCTCCTACGCTGCCGGACGGCTGCTTCGGACCATGTGCAGCGCCGATGCCTTCGGCATTCCCCGATTGGGCGATAAAGCCCAGGCTCAGGAAATCGACGCCCAAAGCGCCTACCGCCACTATCGGAACATTCTGGCAGAAAGTCCTATCTCCCTGTTTTACGTGGGCTCTGCCCAGCCAGAGCAGGTATCTGCCCTTTTAACCCCCATGTTTGCCGGTATCCAAAGGAATTATATTCCCCTGGCAGGCCAAACACCCTTTCAGGATGGCGGCGGCCGTCACACCACCGAGCAGATGGATGTGACCCAGGCCAAGCTGGGTATGGGTTTTGTAACCCCTATTACCAATCAATCCCCCGATTTTGCCGCCATGCAGGTGTGCAACACCCTGTTTGGCGCAGGAATGACCAGCAAACTGTTTATGAATCTGCGGGAAAAGATGTCCCTTTGCTATTCCATCGGCTCCGGTTACTACGGCTCTAAAGGAATTTTGACCGTCAACGCCGGCATCGATGCTGAGAAAGAGGACACCGCCCGGCAGGAGATCCTCCATCAGCTGCAGGAGTGCTGTCTGGGGCATATCACAGATGAGGAGCTTCAATCTGCCAAGGAAGCCATTCTCTCGGGACTTCGGGGCGTTCACGATTCCCCCGGCGCCATCGAAGGCTACTACGGCACCCACTGCATAAGCGCCTTCCCCCTCACCTTATCTCAGTATTACGATGCGGTATCCGCGGTAACCGTCCAGCAGGCAGCCGCTGCCGCCCAAAGTCTTACGCTCCATTCTTCCTACGTTCTCAAGGGGGTGTCGGCATGAAAAAAGAATACCCCGCCCTGGGAGAAACCCTCTTTCAAACAACCTTAAAAAATGGGCTTAGCGTAGCTGTAGTACCCAGACCCGGTTTCCAAAGGAAACTAGCCTACTTTGTCACCGACTTTGGCTCCATCCACACCGACTTTTCTCTGGAGGGCAAGCGCTATCAGGTGCCTGCCGGCATTGCCCACTTCCTGGAGCACAAAATGTTCGAGCTGCCGAACCGGGATGTGATGGCGGAATTTGCCGCCCTTGGTGCGAATGTCAATGCCTTCACCAGCTACGATATGACCGCCTACTATTTTTCCTGTACCGAGCATTTTGAAGAGAACCTGCGGCTTTTGGTGGAATTTGTGTCCACGCCCTATTTTGAAGAAAGCAGTGTCCAGCGGGAAATGGGCATCATCGACCAGGAGATCCACATGAATGCCGATTCCCCGGATACCCGGGTCTTTGAAAATCTCATGGAGGCCATGTATGCCGTCCATCCCATCCGCGTCCCCATTTTGGGAAGCTGCGAATCTATTCGGCAAATCACGCCGGAAAAACTTTCCCTGTGCCATAAGGCCTTTTACACCCCGGGGAATATGATCCTATGTGTCATCGGCGATGTAGAACCCGAATCCGTCTGCCGAATTGCTGAGGAAATTTTGGGTGATACCCCCCGGCCCGTGGGGCAAAAACACCGGCCTTGGCAGGAATCCATGAAGGTAAGCGATCCGCCCCAGCTGAAAATGGAAGTATCCATGCCCATGTTCCAGATGGGCTTTGCCTGCGAGACTGTGGGCAACGGGGAAGCCGCCATTCGACAGGAGATCGTGGGTGATCTGGCAGCGGAGGCGCTTTTTGGCGAATCCTCGGAGCTGTACCTTGAACTGTATGAAAAGGGACTCATCGACACCAGCTTCGGCGGTGGCTTTGAATCCATTGACGGCTGCGCCTTGCTGACCTGCGGCGGCGACAGCGAAGATGCCCCCGCCATCCGGAACGCGATCCTGAAGCAGGCGGAAAAACTGGCTGCCACCGGCATTTCCCAGGAAGATTTTCTGCGGATCAAGCGCAGCGCCTTAGGCCGCCGAATCCGGGATCTGGACAGCTTTGATTCCACCGCATTTCGCCTTTGCGCGTATCATTTATCCCAGTATCCCTATTTCGACTTCCCCTCTGTCTACGCTTCCGTGGAAGTTGAAGAAATTCTGGACTTTTTGACCCAGGTGGTGCGCCCGGAGCGCTGCGCCCTGTCGGTCATCTATCCCCACTAACCGTTTGTACCAAGGAGGAAACCACTATGAAATGGATTGAAGGCCTCTCCCCCATTACTTTTCCGGGGCTGGGAATCTCCATTGACCCGGCAGCAGGCTTCTCGCTGGGGTCACTGAATGTCAATTTTTACGGCGTGATCATCGCACTCGGCCTAATGTTAGCCGTTCTTTACGGCTGGAAACGGGCAAAACAGTTCGGCATCAAAGAGGACGATCTGACCGACGGCGTTTTATGGGTAGTGCCCTTTGCCGTCCTTTGCGCCCGGCTTTACTATTGTGCTTTTCGGTGGGAAGAGGAAGGCTATGGCGCAGACCCCATAAGCATCCTGTATATCTGGAAAGGCGGTCTCGCCATTTACGGCGGTGTGATCGGCGCAGCCGTAGGTACTGTTGTACATTGTCTGATTAAAAAAATCAAGATTCCTGCCCTGCTGGATCTGGTCGTGCTGGGCTTTCTGATCGGTCAGAGCCTGGGTCGTTGGGGAAATTTCTTCAACCGGGAAGCCTTCGGCGCGGAAACGGAATCTTTCCTGCGGATGGGTCTGGAGCTGGATGCAAACAGAAAGGCCATTTCCGAAATGCGTTATTATCATCCCACGTTCCTGTATGAATCCCTTTGGAATCTTGCCGGCTTTGTGCTGCTGCACTTTTTGTCCAAGAAACGGCAGTATGACGGCCAAATTGCTCTGGGGTATGTTGCCTGGTACGGCCTGGGCCGCACGGTGATCGAAGCTCTGCGGACCGACAGCCTTTACTGGGGCCCCTTCCGGGTCAGCCAGGTGCTGGCAGCGGTCAGCTGTATGGCGGCGGTGATCGTGCTGTGTGTGCAGATGTTCCGTCGGCACAGCCCGGAAAATCTCTTCGTCCATCAAATCGCCGCCAAAGCAGAGGCGGAGGAAGAGGAAGAAAATTCGGAAGAACCCTCTGCGGAAGCGGAATAAGCGCACTTTATAGGTATGATCGCTCCGGTGATCATACCTATTTTGTTACGGAGCGGTAAATTTTTTCGAAACAGCAAAAATTTTCCGTATTTTTTCCAAATACCCCCTTGCTTTTTTCTTCAGTTTGGGTTATTATATCTTAGCACTCAAGCAACCGGAGTGCTAAACAGATAGATAAAGGCAGGCAGAACATTGCCTGCGGTCTAAATAATGAGTATGGAGGCATATACAATGAAGCTGAAACCCATGGCAGATAATGTACTGCTGAAACAGCATGAAGCAGAGGAGACCACCTCCTTTGGCATCATTCTGGCAACCACCAACAAAGAAAAACCCGCCATCTACGAAGTCGTTTCCGTAGGCCCCGGCACCAAGGAAGTCACCATGACCGTTAAGGTCGGCGACAAGGTGGTTGTCGGCAAGTACGACGGCCACGAAATCAAGCTGGACGGCGTGGATTACAAGTTTGTCAAGCAGGATGATATCCTGGCTGTGGTCACTGACTAAGGAGGAAGAACATTATGGCAAAGATGATTATTTACGGCGAAGAAGCCCGTAAGAAGCTGCAGTCCGGCATTGACCAGCTGGCCGATACCGTTAAGGTTACTCTGGGCCCCAAGGGCCGCAACGTGGTGCTGAGCAGAAAGTTTGGCGCTCCTCTGGTTACCAATGACGGCGTTACCATCGCCAAAGAAGTGGAGCTGGAAGACGCTTTTGAGAACATGGGCGCACAGCTCATTCGCGAGGTTGCCACCAAAACCAACGATGTGGCCGGTGACGGCACCACCACCGCTACTGTGCTGGCGCAGGCCATCACCCGGGAAGGCTTGAAGAACCTCAGCGCCGGTGCCAACCCCATGGTCATGCGCAAGGGTATCGACAAGGCCGTGGAGGCCGCTGTAGCTGCCATCAAGGAGCACTCTGTGCCCGTCAACGGCTCTGAAGACATTGCCCGGGTCGGCACTGTTTCCTCCGGCGATGAAGCCGTGGGCGCGCTGATCGCCGAGGCCATGGAAAAGGTGGGCACCGAGGGTGTCATCACCATCGAAGAGTCCAAGACCGCGGAAACGGGCCTGGAAGTGGTGGAAGGCATGCAGTTTGACCGGGGTTACATCTCCCCCTACATGGTCACCGATACCGACAAAATGGAGGCCGTTCTGGACGATGCCCTCATTCTGATCACCGATAAGAAGATCTCCTCCATTCAGGAGATTTTGCCCATCCTGGAGCCTGTTGTTAAGGCCGGCAAGAAGATGATGATCATCGCCGAGGATGTAGAGGGCGACGCGCTGGCAACTCTGCTTGTGAACCGTCTTCGCGGCAACTTCAACTGCGTCTGCGTCAAGGCTCCCGGCTTTGGCGACCGCCGCAAGGAAATGCTGCAGGATATCGCCATTCTCACCGGCGGTACTGTGATCTCCAGCCAGCTGAATATGGAACTGACCGAGACTCAGCTCAGCGATCTGGGCCGGGCCCGTCAGGTCGTCATCACCAAGGATACCACCACCATCGTGGACGGCGCCGGTGACAGCGAGGCCATCAAGGCCCGGGCTCATCAGATCCGTTCCTCCATCGCCACCACCACCTCCGACTATGATCGTGAAAAGCTGCAGGAACGTCTGGCAAAGCTCAGCGGCGGTGTTGCCGTTATCAAGGTCGGCGCCCAGACTGAGGTTGCCATGAAGGAGCAGAAACTGCGGGTCGAAGATGCGCTGAACGCTACCCGGGCTGCTGTGGAAGAAGGCATCGTGGCCGGCGGCGGTACTGCCCAGGTCAATGCCATCGCGGCCGTAGAAAAGCTGGTTGCTAAGCTCTCCGGCGACGAGAAGACCGGCGCAAAAATCATCATCACCGCTCTGCAGGCTCCCATCCGTCAGATCGCTGAGAATGCCGGCGTAGACGGAAGCGTGGTTTATGAGAAGATCAAGTCCTCCAAGAAGGTTGGCTTCGGCTACAATGCCTACACCGAGCAGTATGTGGATATGATCGCTGCCGGCATCGTAGACCCCACCAAGGTGACCCGTTCCAGCCTGGAGAATGCCGCATCCATTGCAGGCTGCGTGCTGACCACCGAGTCTCTGGTGGCCGATAAGCCCGATCCTGCCGCAGATGCCGCTGCTGCCGCCGCTGCCGCAGGCGCAGGCGGAATGTACTAAAAGCCCAGCAAAAGGACCTCAGCTTTGGCTGAGGTCCTTTTCTCATAGGAACATTGCAATTATCGACAAAGTGTGATAAACTGTCTATACCTTAAAAACAGGACGGTTTTATATGAAAATCAAGACAGTTTCTAAAACCTATGACCAGGTAATGGCGCTGCCTAAAGCCAAGCACCGCAACCCTTTGCGCCCCAGTTTTCTGCTGCGCAGCATAGTTCGCATCGCCGCCATACCGGATTTACTTGCCACCCGTTTCCGTTATACCACCGAGGATATGGACAAGGTGGGAAGTCAGCCCTGCCTGATTCTGATGAATCACTCCAGCTTTATTGATCTAAAAATCGTGTCCAAGATCTTTTACCCCAAGCCCTACGGCATTGTCTGCACCGGCGACGGATTCATCGGCAAGCAATGGCTCATGCGGTTTCTCGGCTGCATTCCTACCCAGAAATTTGTCAGCGATGTGACGCTGATTCGGGACATTTCCCACATGCTCACCAAGAAAAAGGCCAGTGTTCTAATGTACCCCGAAGCCAGCTATTCCTTCGACGGCACCGCCACTCCCCTGCCCAGAAAAATGGGTGTTCTTCTGAAAAAGCTGAATGTGCCGGTGGTCACCGTCATCACCCAGGGCGCCTTTGCCCGGGATCCGCTGTATAACGGCCTGCAGACCCGAAAGGTTCGAGTCAGCGCCCACGTGAAATGTCTGGCTTCCGCGGAAGAAGTGCGGCAAATGAGTGTCCGGGAGCTGGACGAACTGCTGGATAATGCCTTTTCCTTTGACAATTTTGCATGGCAGCGGGACAACGGCATAAAAATCACCGAACCCTTCCGGGCCGATGGCCTGAACCGGATCCTCTACAAATGCCCTCACTGCCAAACCGAGTCCCAAATGGAGGGCAAAGGCACATTTCTTACCTGTCATCACTGCGGCAAGGTGTGGGAGCTTACAGAGCTGGGACAACTGGCAGCTGCTTCCGGAGAAACGGAGTTCCCCCACATCCCCGACTGGTACGCATGGGAGCGAAATGCTGTTCGTGAGGAACTGGAAAAAGACACCTACCGGCTGGATACGGACGTGGACATCGGCATGATGGTGGACTACAAGGCCATTTACATGGTAGGCTCCGGCCATCTGACCCACAGCGCCGACGGTTTCACCCTCACCGATGACCAAGGAAAGGTGCTGTATACTCAAGGCCCTCTGGCCTGCTACGGGCTGTACTCCGACTATTACTGGTACGAGATCGCCGATGTGATCTGCATCGGCAATCGGGACGCCCTGTATTACTGCTTCCCCAAGGGAGGCGATGTGGTGGCGAAAACCCGTCTGGCAGCCGAAGAGCTGTATAAGCTGAAAAAGCAGCGCCGCGCCCCAGCTCAACAAGAACTTCCCGTATAAATCAAAAGCCCGGTTCGTAACGAACCGGGCTTTCCGTATCTTTTACTTGTTGATGAGTAGGAAGTAATCCGCAATGCCCTGGGCCATTGCCACAGCCTTTATCTTAATCGATTCCGTATTCAAAGTATTGTTCAGATCGTACAGGTTGGTCATGTAGCCGTTTTCTGTCAGTACCACGGGACAAGTAGACATTCTTGCCACATAGTAATTATGCCAGGTCAAAAGCGAAGACTTATACGCATCGGTTTCCTTAGTGTTCAAATACACCTGCTCCGCCGCCAGCTTTGAGAAGGGGCTGTAATAGTATGCGCCGAAGCCGCTGATATCGGGATAACCGGCAATGGAATTGTGATGTATCGCAATGCAGTAATCCGGCTTGGCATTCTTCAAAATCAGCAGCCGTTCATCCACGGTCAGGGTCACTTTTCCCTCCCGGTTAAAGATGACGGTGGCGCCCATGCTCTCCAGCTCCGTCCGCAGAGCGTAAGCCAGATCCATGTTTCTGCCGGATTCCGACCAGCGGGTGCCCTCCGCATCCGTGCCGGTAGCGCCGCCATCCACACCGCCGTGACCCACATCGATCATGATGGTCACACCGGTAAGGTCTGCGCCGTAGGCATTGTCCGCAGCGGTGACCTTGGCGGGGTTCAAAAACTCAAAGCACAGCTGGTCAGCCTCATTGTAGTAGCAATCCCAGCCGTAGAAGCCGCCAGTCTTCTTCAAATGCAGCCGCAAGATACAGTCGGATTCATTTTGAATCAGCTCTGCGGACTTAAACAGAGGATTTCCCTCGGGAATCTGCACCGTACCGGTAAATTTGGTGGTGTAGCAGAGGGTAATATCAATATGGGTTGCGGTGAAGGATGTGATCTCATAGCTGCGGTTGGAGCCGGCATCGGGATAGGCATATCTCTGGGGCAGGATATCAAAGAGGAACGGCGCTTTCCACAGGCAGTCCAGGGTCAGCACGGTGTGGTTGCCTACCTGCTCCATGGAAACAAAGCCGATCTCATTATGATCCGGCAGCTTGCCGATATAGCAATCCGCCACCTGAGTCCTGTCGGTGGCCGGGGTGTTTTTCTTATCCACATATACCCGGCGGCCGCAGCGCAGCAGCACATATTTCATCTTTCCGTTTTGCGTCAGCTGGGTAGAACAGTAATCCACCGTGCCCTTGGGCAGGTAATTGTTGGTGGGGTGGGAGTAATCGTCCTTGGTATCTCCGTCGAAGGTTTCGGCGGCATATCCCACGATCTCCACGATATAGCCGGAGCCCACATCGATATAATCGCCGTAGGTGGGAGTCACGCTGGGGTCAGAAGCCAGAATCTTCGTGGTCTTCTGGCAAATGATCTTGCCGGAGGTACACACTTCCGTAACGCCCTCGCACACTGCGGTGTAGGTAACAACGCCCAGATCCAAGTCGCTGGTGTTGGTGTTGGTCAGCTTATATTCGCCGATGTATAGGGCAAAGCCTTCCGGCACGCCGCTGCCCAGCTGGTTGTCGGATTTTTCCAGAGTGATCTTCTTGCCGTTAAACTCGGCGGTCACTTCACTGCCGTCTCTGGCCGCCACCTCAAAGCGAATGGTAGCGCCGCTTCCATAGGTCTGATCGCCTGCCGGAGCAAAGGATTCCACCACATACCGGCGCTGCACTTGATAACGAACGCTCTCCTGCTTATGATTGATGACAATTTCATTCTCGCCCACGGTCAAAGCCACTTGCCAGGTAAAGGAACCGTCTTCTTTCCGGGGAACTTCTGCGCCGTTGACTGTCAGAGATGCAGCCGGATCAGACGTGCCTGTAAGCACCAAGGTCTCCTGGGTGGTAGATCCGCCGTCAGCAACAGACGATTGGACAGTAAGTCCAACGAACTGGGTTGTTCCCTGGGTGGGCTGACTTTGGGATGTGGGATCAGAAGATGTTGTGCCGTCCGGATTCTGGAGCCCCTGGGGCTCATGGGTACGGACCGCAACGCAAATCACTACAACCAAAAGAATCGCCAGCACCACAACCAAGGCGA
Source organism: Faecousia sp. (assembly GCA_045658365.1). Taxonomy (GTDB): domain Bacteria; phylum Bacillota; class Clostridia; order Oscillospirales; family Oscillospiraceae; genus Faecousia. Next base: position 70,607 of record JAZOUU010000048.1, read on the forward strand.
TGAGCATTTTTGTTAAATTTTGTTCCTGCTTCTTCCTTGCTTGCTCCATAAACACCTCCAACGTCGTATCATTTGTGAAGCACAATACCCACAATATATCATAATCTCAAGATTTCGTAAAGAACTTTTTGGTTTTTTGTCGAATCTGGAAGAAAAAACCGGAGCAAACTTGCTCCGGTTTTCTGTATTGTTTTTCTCTTACAAATCCGCCTCACCCAGCACGATTTGCTTATATTCTACCTGCATCTCGTAGCCGGACAGCATGTCTTCCAGCAAAATATCGGTCTTTTCGTTCATGACACCGCCGCGGCACAGCCGCTTCCAGCCGGGCTCGCCCTGGACATAGTACAGAAGATACCAGCCGTAATCCGCCTGTACCAGAGCGTAATCCCCTGCCGCCCGGTCGTCGGCGAAAATCCAGCGATCCACTGCATCATCCCGATGCACAAAGTACATGATGTGGTAGCCAAATTCCGTCTTCACAAGGCCGGTTTCTCCGGGAGTACGGCTTTCGTCAAAGATCCACGCGTCAAAGCTTTCCACCATATAATTTTTGGTCACGTCCATATAGATGCCACCCACGGAAGCATTGCCGTCCGCAGTATGCTCCTTGGCAAGTTCCCCAAACCGGGCTTCCGTCTGCTCCCCGGCCAGGAAGGCATCCAGAATCGCCTGGGCTTTTGCCCGGCAGGCTTCCCATTCCTCGTCAGAATATACCGTTGTTCTTCCGTCAGCGCTCTTGGTGCCGCCCTCCGGCTTGATGAGAATGTGGCGCACGTCCACGGAGACCATATCGTTCCTAGACAGATAGGCAACCAAGCCGCCTTCCGAAGCGCTTGTGGAGTCCTGGGATTTTTCCTTTGCCAGAGCCGCAAAGCTTTCCTCTGTCTTCTCACCTGCCAGCCACTGGTCAAGCAAAGCCTGGATCTCCTGCCGGCAGGCCTCCAGCTCCGCCTCCGTGTAGACATTGGTCTTGCCGTCAGCGCCGGCAGTACCGCCCTCCGGCACGATCAGAATCTGCCGGACATCGGACAGAAATCCGCTGTCCTTCGTAATGCCATTTTGCTTCAGCTGTTCTTCATATTCCTTGAAATAGTCTTCCAGCTCCTCATCGGATATCTCCAGTTTTTCCGCCGCGCTGGCAGGATAGAGATTTCCGTAGTAGTAAAGCTCGATATAATACTTGTAATCCGCCAGAGTGCAGCCGGGACCCATGTCCGCCTGGATCAGCGCATCCACACTTTCAAAGTCGTTCTGCTGCGCCAACTCCTGCATCCGCTGCTCCAGAGTGTCCAGAGACTCCTGGTATAGCGCTTCCAGCTCATAGCCGGCTTCCTTGGCCTTGTTGGTAATGATCCGGTACTGCTTCCAGGTATTCAGCGCATTTTCCAGGAAGAATTGCTGCCAGGTGGCGCCTGTTTCCTCGTCACAAATTTGAGCGTGCAGAGGTTCCCTCGCGCTCCAGCCGTAGCCGTATGTGTTCAGATAATCGATCACCTGCATGCCGTAAAACACCTGAAGCTGGCCGTTGGTCAGCTTATCTTCTCCCATGGTCGCCACAACCACAGCGTTATTGGCATCGGCAGTTTCAGCGTCCACAGTATAGCTTTCTTTATAGTACACATCGTTTTTCTTGGGGAGAAATCTCCCGGTTACGCCGAAATAGACCACCCAGGCCAATGCGGCCATCAGAACCATACAGACAGCGGTCAGCAACACCGCTTTCCAGGGAAATCCCTGTTTGGTGGGCACCTCCACGATTTCCGGAGTGTTGTCTCCGCCGCACTGGCTGCATACCAGGCTGTCATCTTCCAGCTTGTTGCCGCAAAATTTACAATGCATAATATCCTCCTTCTACCAACCTATAGAATGTACTTAGTTTATCACGGCAGCCGGTCAAATGCAAGCAAGACACGATTTGTTTACATTT
>JAZOUU010000049.1:0-4860 GCA_045658365.1 Faecousia sp.
CGGCTGTACAGGGTGATCCAACGCAGACCCAGGGTCTGACGACGGTCGGGACGAACTTCGATGGGCACCTGGTAGGTAGCGCCACCGACACGGCGAGCCTTCAGCTCCACTGCGGGCATGATGTTTTCCATAGCCTGCTGGAAGACTTCCAGGCCGTTCTTGCCGGTCTTGTTCTCAACGATTTCAAATGCGCCATAGACGACTTTCTGGGCAATACCCTTCTTGCCATACAGCATGACGCTGTTTACGAGCTTGGTAACCAGAACGGAGTTATACTGAGGATCCGGAAGGACCTCTCTCTTGGGAACATTACCTCTTCTGGGCACTTTGCTTCCCTCCTCCATAATATAATGATTTCATCGGTACTCGAAAGTGTTACTTTCGTGGTGCCTGGCCAGAGGTTTTTACATACATATATAAAAACGCTTTGGCAAGGCCTTGCCTTGCGAACGGGCGTGGGAAATGTCAATTTTGGTTCAGCTAAGAATTACTTCTTGCCAGCCTTGGGACGCTTTGCACCGTACTTGGAGCGGGACTGCATACGACCGTTAACGCCCTGGGTATCCAGAGTGCCGCGGATGATGTGGTAACGAACACCGGGAAGGTCCTTAACACGACCGCCGCGGATCAGCACCACAGAGTGCTCCTGCAGGTTATGGCCAACACCGGGAATGTAAGCGGAAACTTCCATACCGTTGGTCAGACGCACACGGGCGATCTTACGCAGAGCGGAGTTCGGCTTCTTGGGGGTGGTGGTACGGACAGCAGTGCAAACACCACGCTTCTGGGGGGAAGGAAGGGCAGTAGCCTTGTTCTCCAGAGTGTTCAGACCTCTCTGCAGAGCAGGAGCGGTGGACTTGTAGGTGACCTGCTGACGGCCGTTCTTAACGAGCTGATTAAAAGTAGGCATCAAATTTCTCCTTTCTTCTGTTCTCACCTTTCGGTGGGTATCTATTCTACGGGTTTCCCCGGCAGAACCAAATTATCTGACCACAGCTGCCGCCGCGGCGCCTACGTCAATTCCGCAGGCTTTGCCCAGATCCGCCATACTGGAGACCCAGGCAAATTTTATGTGGTTGTCCAGGCATAGCGCCTCAATGGGTTCGGTGAGGGCAGGATCCGCATTCTCCGCCAGAATTACCTGATTAACCAGTCCGGAGCGCAGCGCCTTCTTCAGCTGCTTTGCTCCAACGATGACTTTATGGCTTTGTAAACCAGCAAGAGGGTCGGAATCTGACACCTCAAAAGGTATATGTGTATCCATACAGGATTATATTATAAACATATTTTTCAAAAAGTCAACAAAATTTATAATTATTTTCCGCATTTTCCCTTGCGTAAACCGCAGTTTTTTCGTAATTAAACTCCACAAAAACAGGGCGCGCTGTTTTTAACAGCGCGCCCTTGGAATTACAGGATTTCGCCTTCGATGGCAGCAGCCTCGGCAGCGACTCTGCTGGCAGGGGTCTCCCCCTCCTCGTAGTCACGATAGGCCATCAGGCCGGAGCCTGCAGGAATCAGCTTGCCGATAATGACGTTCTCCTTCAAGCCAACCAGATGGTCAACCTTGCCCTTAATGGCGGCATCGGTTAGAACCTTGGTGGTTTCCTGGAAGGATGCGGCGGACAGGAAGGAATCCGTAGCCAGAGAAGCCTTGGTGATACCCAGCAGCATCGCAGAAGCCTGGGCCAGCTTCAGGTCTTCCTCACCGGCATCGATCCGGGCCTGGACAGCGGCATTGGCATCTTCAAACTCGAAGGTGTCAATAACCGTACCGGTCAGCAGCGCGGTATCGCCGGGATCTTCCACACGCACCTTGCGCATCATCTGACGAATGATGACCTCAATGTGCTTGTCGTTGATCTCAACACCCTGTTGACGGTACACCGCCTGGACGGACTGCACCAGATAATCCTGAACGGCTTCCACACCGGAGATCCGCAGAACATCCTGAGGATACAGCGCGCCATCGGTGATGGGCTCGCCCTTCTGCACCTGCTTGCCGTGAGTGACCTTCAGGCCCACAGAGTAGGGCACCTGGTACACCTTCACCTCGCCGTCGTCTGCAGTAACGGTGATGTTACGCAGAGCGGTGCGGTGAGTATCATCTACACTGACAATACCGGAAATTTCAGAAATGGTAGCCATCTTCTTGGGACGGCGGGACTCGAACAGTTCTTCAACTCTGGGCAGACCCTGAGTGATGTCATCACCGGCAACGCCGCCGGAGTGGAAGGTACGCATGGTCAGCTGAGTACCGGGTTCGCCGATGGACTGAGCGGCAATGATACCGACAGCCTCGCCCAGATCCACTTCCTTGGAAGTGGCCAGGTTCATGCCGTAGCACTTGGCGCAAACACCGCTTCTGGAGCGGCAGCCCAGCACGGTACGGATATAAATCTTATCCACACCGGCCTGTTCAAACTTGGCGGCATCCTCGGGCATCATCATGACATCCTTGGAGTGGAGCAGTTCGCCGGTAACAGGATGCAACACATCCCGAACGGGATAGCGGCCGCGAATTCTGTTGCCGAAGGAATCCACAACATCGCCGTTCTTGTCGTAAACAGCGCCGACCCAAATACCGTTGGAGGTGTTACAGTTATGCTCGCGGATGATCACATCCTGAGAAACGTCCACCATACGACGGGTCAGGTAACCGGAGTCAGCGGTACGCAGAGCGGTATCGGTCATACCCTTACGGGCGCCTCTGGAGGAGATGAAGTATTCCAGAACGCTCAGACCTTCACGGAAGTTTGCCTTAACAGGGATCTCGATGGTGCGGCCTGCGGTATCTGCCATCAAGCCACGCATACCGGCCAGCTGACGAATCTGGGCCATGCTACCACGGGCGCCGGAGTCCGCCATCATATAGATCGCGTTGAATTCGTCCAGATTGCCCTGCAGGGCGTTGGTAACGTCGGCAGTGGTCTTCTCCCACTGCTGAACCACCAGACGGTAACGCTCCTCGTTGGTGATGAAGCCCTGACGGTAGAACTGTTCGATCTCCACAACCTTGGCTTCTGCTTCTTTGACCAGTTCGTACTTGATCTCAGGAACCACCATATCCGCAATGGACACGGAAATCGCGCCCTTTGTGGAATACTTATAGCCCAGAGCCTTGATCTTATCCAGCATTTCGGTAGCTACCGTAAAGCCATGCTTGCGGATACACTTATCAATGATTTTGCCCAGCTGCTTCTTGCCAACCAGGAAGTCCACTTCCAGATCAAAGGCATGCTCGGGATCGTTACGATCCACGAAGCCCAGATCCTGAGGAATGGGTTCGTTGTAAATCAGCCGGCCCACAGTGGCATCAATGATGCGGTAGCACATCTGGCCATCCACTTCCTTGCCGTAACGAACGCGGATCGGAGCATGCAGGCCGATGGTGCCATCAGCATAAGCAGCCACAGCTTCTTCCACGCTGGAGTAGTTGTGCACTGGACGGAACTTGGCAATTGCCTTGCCCTCGTTCTTTGCCATTTTGTTGGCAGCCACGAAGGCATCCGCATCCACGACCTGCCCCACAGGCAGATCGGTGTCACCGGCATCGGTAACAAAGACTTCCTCTGCGCCCTTTTCTGCCTTGCCCAAACGGGTGTAGGTCAGATAGTAAGCGCCCAAAATCATATCCTGGGTAGGCACAGTAACGGGCTTGCCGTCCTGAGGCCGGAGCAGATTGTTGGCAGACAACATTAGCAGTCTGGCCTCAGCCTGAGCTTCCGCGGACAGGGGTACGTGAATAGCCATCTGGTCGCCGTCAAAGTCCGCGTTAAATGCGGTACAGCAAAGCGGATGCAGCTTCAGCGCACGGCCCTCCACCAGGATGGGCTCGAACGCCTGGATGCCAAGACGGTGCAGCGTAGGCGCACGGTTCAGCATGACGGGACGATCCTTAATGATCTCGTCCAGAGCATCCCAGACCTCGGTCTTGCCCTTATCAATCATCTTCTTGGCGGACTTAATGTTGTTAGCCAGACCCTCCGCCACCAGCTTCTTCATAACGAAGGGACGGAACAGCTCGATAGCCATTTCCTTGGGCACGCCGCACTGATACAGCTTCAGCTCAGGACCGACGACGATAACGCTACGGCCGGAATAGTCAACACGCTTACCCAGCAGGTTCTGACGGAAGCGACCCTGCTTACCCTTGAGCATGTCGCTGAGGGACTTCAGCGCCCGGTTGTTGGCGCCGGTGACCGCCCGGCCGCGGCGGCCGTTGTCGATGAGCGCATCAACCGCTTCCTGCAGCATCCGCTTTTCGTTGCGGACGATGATGTCGGGAGCGTTCAGCTGAATGAGTCTCTTCAGACGGTTATTCCGGTTGATGACCCGGCGATACAGGTCGTTTAAGTCAGAAGTCGCGAACCGACCGCCGTCCAACTGAATCATAGGGCGGATATCCGGAGGAATGACGGGCAGCACATCCATGATCATCCAGGCAGGATTATTGCCGGATTCCCGGAAAGCTTCCACCACTTCCAACCGCTTAACCAGACGCAGCTTCTTCTGAGAAGAAGCAGTCTTCAGTTCTTCCCGCAGCTGCTGGGACAGCTCTTCCAGATCAATCTGCTCCAGAAGTTCCTTGACGGCTTCTGCGCCCATGCCGGCCTTGAAGTCATCTTCGTACTTCTCACGCATATCCCGGTATTCCTTTTCGGTGAGCACCTGATTCTTAGCCAGGGGCACGTCACCGGGATCGGTAACAATATAGGAAGCGAAATACAGAACCTTTTCCAGTACCTTGGGGCTGATATCCAGAATCAAACCCATACGGGAAGGAATTCCCTTAAAGTACCAGATATGGCTGCAGGGGGCGGCCAGCTCAATGTGACCCATCCGCTCCCGGCGAACCTT
>JAZOUU010000050.1:0-5668 GCA_045658365.1 Faecousia sp.
GAAATGATATTCATCGGATTGATATAGTTTTTCAAGAACTTGCCAATGCCGTTGTTTTTGATGTTGTTAAACCAGATAATAAAGGAAACCATCAGCGCCCAAACGGCGGTGCAGTTGATATCTGCGGTGGACGAACGCAAAAAACCGGTCAGGCCGATATAGCTGCCGCAGATACTGCAAAGGAACAAACATCCCATAAAAGGCGTCCAATGGATGTTGTGGCTGCCCATAGCGGAAACGGTCAGATTGGTGATCATGCTGACGCCCTTTTCCACCAACACCTGCAGCTTGCCGGGCCGCTTTTGGAGGTTTCTTCCCAGCAAAACGAAGGCGATGCACAAAAGCACGGTTACGATGAAAGAGGAGACTGTGGTCTGGGAAATGGGGATGCCGCCAAAAATCGGAATTACAAAGTAGACATATGCGCCGGTTACATCAATACTCATGCCTTGCTTTCACCAGCCTTCCGAAAGAATTCCGTTACCATAAGGATGGGGAATGTAAAAAACAGGGGACATACCAGGGCCAGCACATTGCAATGACCGCTTTTTGCAAACAGAAACAGCAGCACTCCGATGATGATGATCCGGTAACGGTAGGATGCCTTCATGGCTGCTTTGCCGCCCTTTACATCCTGCTGTTGGGCCTTGTCTGCTGCCGCGTCGGAGGCAATGGCCATAAAGAAGAAATTGCCGATGGCAAGAATACTTCCCAGCACGCCGCCCAGAATAACGGTATAATCAAAATAACCCAGCAGGGCAAACACACCAACCATCGCTCCGGTACAAATCAGCTCCCCGGCAGCAATGACTGCTGTTTTATGAAGAATAAATTTCCGAGAATTCATGGTCAACCTCCGGAAGTCAATCGTGGTCGTTAAAAGCAATGGGCGGCTCAGGCTTGTCTTTCTTTTTAGACAGCCGGGACATTAGCTTCATACCGGTGCGGAAACCGTCTATGGCAAGAACCAAGCCAATGATCGCACCTACCCAGATTACCCAAATGCCTAACTGAAACTGCTGACGCAGCCAAACGGACAATAAAACGCATACGACCAGGGGAGAAACGGTAGAAAGACCCAATTGTGTCAGCCAGACCAATAAGCTTAAGTCCTTCATTGCCAATACCTCCCTTTTACTCCGGTTATTATACCCAAAGCAAGCCCAACAATCAATAGATAAAAATACATTTTTTGTATAAAAAATGACACAGATTTATTTTCTCCGGGGTCTTTTCTTTCTTCCGAAGATGTAGTAAAATAAAAAAGACATTACTGAGACGGAGAATGGATGTTAGGAGAGAACGGTTTGTACGAGCAGGAAATGGAGATTATCCAGGGCACCATCGCCGCTGTGGTATATCAAAACTATGATAATGGCTACGCAGTCCTGCGGCTGGCGGTGGGCGGCGGACAGTCCGTCACGGTAGTGGGCACCATTCCGCTGCCTGCCATCGGCGAGCGGCTGATGGTCACGGGAAAATGGGGAAGCCATCCAAGCTACGGGCGGCAATTTGAGGCGGAGTTTCTGGAGCGGCTGATGCCCCAGACAGAATCGGAAATTTTGAGCTACCTTTCCGGGGGCATGATCAAAGGTATCGGCCCGGTAACCGCTACCCGAATCGTCCGGCATTTTGGCGATCAAACCCTGCAGATCATGGAGCGGGAGCCTGAAAGGCTGGCGGAAATTTCTGGAATTTCCCGGCAGAAAGCTCTGGCCATTGGAGAGGAATTTCACCGCAGAGTGGGTATGCGGCAGCTGATGGAGTTTTTTACCATGCATCAGCTACCGGCAGAGCTTGCGGTGCGTACTTATAAGCTTTACGGTGAGCAAACCGTGGAGCTTTTATATGATGACCCCTATCTTTTGATGGAGGACGGCCTGGAAGCGCCCTTCGGCGCAGTGGATCGGTTTGCCATTGACTTGGGGGTGGCAGGGGATGATCCCCGCCGCATTCGGGCAGGTATTCTTTTTGAACTGACCTATAATTTATCCGCCGGGCACAGCTTTCTGCCGGAGGACAAACTAATGTTTGCCACGGCCCAGCTGCTTGGGGTGGAGGAATCTGCCATTGGTCGGGGGATCGAGACACTTTTAGAGCACCAAATGCTGGTGCGGCAGGTGATTTCTGATATTTCTGTGGTATATCTGCCGGCACTTTATGAAGCGGAATGTGAAATTACCCGGCGGCTTTTAGAGGCGGCAAAGCTGCAGTTTCCCGAACCCCGGGATCTGCAGAAACGGATCCGTCAGGCTGCCCGGGAAAGTGGGCTTTCCTATTCTGTCCAGCAGGAGCTGGCCATTCATCAAGCGGCGACGGCCGGTATCTTGCTGATTACCGGCGGCCCGGGTACGGGAAAGACTACGGTGCTAAAGGGGATTTTGTCGCTGCTGGGGCAGATGCAGCTGCGCTGCGTTCTGGCAGCTCCCACGGGGCGGGCGGCCAAACGGCTGACGGAGGTCACCGGAGAGGAGGCTTCTACCATCCACCGGCTGCTGGAGGCAGGAATCGACCCCCAGACCGGGAAAATGGTCTTTGCCAGAGATGAAAGTAATCCCTTAAAAGCGGATGTGGTGATCGTGGACGAGATGTCCATGGTGGACGTGGTGCTTTTGAATGATTTGCTCCGGGCGATCCCTTCGGGGAAACGGCTGATTTTCGTGGGCGACCCGGATCAGCTTCCGCCGGTAGGGCCGGGTTTTCCCTTCGGGGACTGTTTGCGAAGCGGCGCAGTGCCCACGGTACAGCTGACGGAAATCTTCCGGCAGGCCCAGGAGAGCCTGATCGTCATGAATGCCCACCGGGTCAATCAGGGACAGATGCCGGATCTGCGGGACAGGAGCAGAGATTTTTTCTTTCTGCCTTGTCGCTCCGAGGAAGAGGTGCAGCGCACCATTGCCGGGCTCTGCGCTACCAGACTTCCGGAGAAAATGGGGATTCCCAGCGATCAGATTCAAGTGCTGTCGCCTACCAGAAAGGGCGGAGTCGGCACCGGCGGGCTGAATCAGATCCTGCAGGAGACGCTGAATCCTGCCGCGCCCGGAAAAAAAGAGCGCCAATTCGGAGAAATTTCTTTCCGGGAAGGCGATCGGGTGATGCAAATTCGGAATAACTATGATATAATGTGGAAGAAAACCGACGGCAGCACAGTAGGCACGGGCATTTTCAATGGGGATATCGGGCGAATCTCAAAAATCGATCCTCAGTCCCAGACCATGACGGTGATCTTCGAGGACCGGGAAGCGGACTACGATTTTACTCAGTTGGGTGAGCTGGAAAGCGCTTATGCCGTGACGGTGCATAAAAGTCAGGGCAGTGAGTACCGGGCGGTGATTTTGTCCGCCTGGGGCGGCTCGCCGTATCTGCTCAGCCGCAGCGTGCTGTACACTGCAATTACCAGAGCCAGAGAGCTGCTGATTATTGTGGGTCGGCAGGAAACGGTGGCGGCCATGACGGAAAATGCCAAGCGGGGAAGGCGCTACACCGGTCTGAAGCTGAGGCTGCAGGGGAAAGTGCAATGAGATTACTGCAAAGATTGGGGAAGCTTCTGTTTCCTCCTAAGTGCATTTTGTGCCGCAAGGTGCTGGAAAAAGACGAAACAGATTTGTGCAGGCATTGCCGGGTTCATAGCCCGGAGTGCAATTCCAGTGCCAGAAAGCTGCCCCTGATTTCTAAGTGGACAGCGGTGTGGTATTATGAAGATCTGGTACGTAAAAGTATTCTGAGATTTAAGTTTCGGGGCGTCCGGAGCTATGCGCCCGCCTACGGCAGACTGCTGGCTATGGCCTTGCAGCGGCAGGAAATGCAAAATTTTGACCTGCTGACCTGGGTGCCTACCGGCTCCTGGCGCAAGCTGCGCCGGGGCTATGACCAGGTAGAGCTTTTAGCGAAAGCGGTTGGACAGGAACTGGGCGTGGAACCGGTGTCCTTGCTGAAAAAGGTGCGCAACAATCCGCCTCAGTCCGGAATCACCGGCGATGCCCAGCGCAGAGCCAATGTGCTGGGGGCTTATCGGGTGAAGGATGCAGAAATTTTGGCAGGAAAGCGGATTTTATTGTTGGATGATGTAATTACCACCGGTGCTACCGTGGGAGAGGCGGCAAGAGTGCTGCTGACTGCCGGTGCAGCGAAAGTGGATTGCGGCGCTGTGGCTATGGCCCGGCGCGGTAGAAAGTGAAGTAGGTGAAAGGTATGCAATTATTCTCTTATGACCTGGGAATCGACCTGGGAACAGCCAATGTGCTGATTTATGTGGACGGAAAAGGCATTGTCGTCCGGGAGCCTTCTGTGGTGGCGGTGGACAAGAATACCGGAAAGATTCTGCAGGTAGGCGCGGCCGCCCGGAATATGCTGGGCAGAACCCCCGGCAATGTGGTCGCTATGCATCCTTTAAAGGACGGCGTGATTTCCGACCACGAAATGACGGTAAAAATGCTCCAAACCCTGTTCCGGGAGGCGGCCAAGTCGTCTGTCTTTACCCCGAAGCCCCGGGTTGTTATCTGTGTGCCCAGCGGCGTGACAGAGGTGGAAGAGCGGACGGTCATTAATGCGGCCATTGACGCCGGCGCTCGCCGGGTGTATTTGATCGAAGAGCCTCTGGCGGCAGCCATGGGCGCCGGATTGGACATTCGTGGACCCAAGGGTCAGATGGTGGTGGATATCGGCTGCGGCACTACCGACGTGGCGGTGCTGAGCCTGAACGGTGTGGCGGTGTCTTCCTCCATTAAGGTAGCCGGCGGCAGTTTTGATGAAGCCATTGCCAGATATGTACGGCGCAAGCACGGCGTGGTGATCGGACAGGTCACCGCAGAGGATATCAAAATCCACATCGGCTGCGTTTATCCCCGTCCGGAGAATGTGAGCATGAATGTCAAGGGCCGGGATGCGAAAACCGGTATGCCCAGGGAATTGACCCTGCTGTCCTCGGAAATTTTCGAGGTGCTGCGGCGGCCTGCCCGGCAGATCGCGGATGAAGTTCTGTCCGTGCTGGAGGAAACCAGTCCGGAGCTGGTCAGTGATATTTCGGAGAACGGCATCACCCTTACCGGCGGCGGCAGCCAGATCTGGGGTATGGATAAACTGCTGACCGAACGGTCCGGAATTCTCTGCACTCTGGCAGACGATCCGGATTCCTGTGTGGCCTATGGCTGCGGAAAGAGCCTTTCCTGGATCAACCACATGCAGGAAGGTCCCATTAACATCGCAAGAAAGCGGATCATGCGCTCCTAAACAAAACAATACCGGCAGTCCGAAAGGGACTGCCGGTTTTTTATTTATTAGTTCTGACAGGGGCAGGTTAGATATCCGTCGGTTTCCTGAGGACTGCAGCCGTCGCAGCCGCTGGGCGCGAACTGGGCGGCCGGGAAGGGAATCCGGGAGAACATCTCGCAGGGATCTTCGGTGCAGCCGGGGGAATCGCAGCATTCCTTGGTGGGAATGGCGTAATCCAGTACGGGAACGATCAACTGAGCATCCCGTTCCAGCCGGACGATGGAGAATTGCCCCAGAGTCACAAACAGCCGGCGCCGCTCTCCGGCCATGACCAGATCATCGTCGAACATCTCCCGAATTACCCCGGGGATCTGAAGGGCGCACTCTTCTCTGCAGGCATCCTCACAGACTTCCCGCACCCGGGAACTGAGGACCATGGGGTCAAGAACTTCCACCA
>JAZOUU010000051.1:0-1115 GCA_045658365.1 Faecousia sp.
CTGTACAGGACACGAAGGTTGAAGAAATTGGCGCCAACATTTTCGAAGTCAACATCCTCGCCGTAGCTGATGGTAAACATAGTGCGGTTTTTATGCCATCTCCCATCGGAGTGGGTCCACTATCCCGAGGGGGTGGGCGGCAATCAAAGGGTATCGAACCAGTGGTTGCCGAGACAAACGCACTTACCCCAAGCGTCATGATGGATTAACCATTATTGACGGATGATTTTCTTCAGCCACCCAACCCCTTCGGGGGTTGGATGGCAATCAAACGGCGTCAGTCTGTGATGACCCCGGTTATCTCCCGAGCCGTTTTGCCGCAGATAAGGAAGGTACAAAAGAAAAGTAAACGCAAACAGCAACAGTGATGCGCGGGGCGTATTTCTGAATCATAGATCAGGGAGATGGCGAACTGCCTTGAAATTCAAAGGAAATGACCATTATCTGAGTGAGTTTATAGATGCAGGTGATGCGATCAAGGCTCGGCATCGTGCCGAGGAAATGTATTTTGCGCCGTTACTGGAGAAATACAATCCGTAACAGTGCCGCTGTGTGTTGTTTCTAATGAAGGATAGCTTTATGCGGATATCAGCATGTGTCAGGAACTGCACTGTGGAATATGCCATCACCCGGTAAGTGGCAGTTCTTGGAATGGATGAAATGAAAAGATATTTCTTTGGCTTGTGGTTATAGAAAGATGGTGAGGCACTATAAAAAAGAAGCATACTGTGCGTTTTTCTGTTGGAGGGAAGTCTGCTGACTTGGAGTTATGTGTCTTTTGCGAACGTATGAAAGATCTTAGCAGACCAGGCGAATGCGAACATTATTCAGAGAAATACGAAGATTGTTCATGTTCTGAGTTTATCAGGGTAGACGATGTTTCAAAGCGGCTTTCTGAGGCACTGGAAATAAGATCTATTGATCAAATATGAGACCAACAGTATTCCTTAAAAGCGTTGTTGAGTCGTATTTGAAACGGAGGATAGCCTTATGCGGGAATGGCCCAATTTGATAGGAGAGAAATTCGGGTTGCTTACTGTGATAGGGCAAGCTCCTTCTACTGCCAAAGGGCAGCGTCGCTGGATTTGCCGATGCGATTGTGGAACAGAGAAGAT
>JAZOUU010000052.1:0-1900 GCA_045658365.1 Faecousia sp.
ACGTTTCATATTCGATGATGTTTTTATCTATTCCTACACAATCATTGGATTTCCACGAAACATGATTGCTTTTTCAGAACACATCTTTTATAATTCGGCTGTAAACAATCTTTTGGAGGAATCTCGTATGGAGAATCTACACCTAAGCCCGGACACCCCTGCTTTGGCAGAGGTGCTGACAGCCTATGACTTCCCTGAAACCTTGATTGGCGCAGTTCGTTACGGTCAGGGACATATTAACGATACTTTCTGCGTCCTTTGTCAGCCCCAGAGCGGGGACTGTATCCGCTTTCTTTTACAGGGTCTGTCCTCTGCCGCCTTCCCCCATCCGGAGGAATTGATGGAAAACATGGTGGGTATCACCGCCTATTTAGCAAAAGCCATCGCCGCCAATGGTGGAAATCCTCAGCGGGAAACTCTGAATCTGGTGAAGACCAAGGATGGCAAGGATTTTTATACCGACAGTAACGGAAAGGTCTGGCGTCTGACCCACTTTATTGAAAATACGGAGTGCTACCAATCCGCTACCCCGGAACTTTTTGAAGCCTCCGCCTACGCCTTTGGCAAATTCCAACACATGCTTCAGGGCTACCCTACTGATACCCTCCACGAAACCATCATTAAGTTTCATGACACCGAAGACCGCTTCCGCAAATTCCTAATTGCCTTGGAAGCAGATAAGATGGGCCGTGCCGCTTCGGTCCAGCCGGAAGTTGATTTTATAATGGCAAGAAAGGCCGACTGCTCTGTCGCACTACAGGCACAGAGAGACGGCAAGCTTCCCTTGCGGGTCACCCACAACGACACTAAGCTCAACAATATTTTGTTTGACCGGGAAACCGGCGAAGGAATTTGTATTGTGGATTTGGATACCACCATGCCCGGTCTGTCCATCAATGATTTTGGCGATTCCATCCGGTTTGGCGCCAATCACAGCCGGGAGGATGAAAAGGATTTAAGCAAAGTCAACTTCGATCTGGACTTGTACGAAGCCTATACCCGGGGTTTCCTGAAGGGTGCCCAGGGTTCCCTGACCCCGGAGGAGCTGGACTACCTTCCCTGGGGCGCAAAGCTGATGACTCTGGAGTGCGGCATCCGTTTCCTCACGGACTACTTGGACGGTGACCACTACTTCCGCATCCACTATCCGGAGCAGAATTTGGATCGCTGTCGCACACAGTTCAAGCTGGTGCAGGATATGGAAGCGCAATTTGCCGCCATGCACGAAATTGTGGCCAAATACGCGAAAGTGTAACAAAAAACGGGGGACTCTTCGTCCCTCGTTTTTATTTCGTTAGGAAAGCAGAAGCTTATCGTTGGCTTCGTCAGAACCGCTGGCCTTGCTGAACAAATTCAGAAGCTGTTCTACTGTCAACTTCTTCTTTTCTTCCCCGGATACATCCACAATCACCCGTCCGTCGTACATCATGATCAATCGATTGCCATAGGTGATAGCATCGCGCATATTATGAGTGATCATCAATGTGGTGAGGTTATTCTGCTCCACGATCCGCTGGGTAGCGTCCAGCACCTTTGCGGCGGTTTTGGGATCCAATGCCGCGGTGTGCTCATCCAGCAGAAGCAGTTTGGGTTTTTGCAGCGTGGCCATCAGCAATGTCAAGGCCTGCCGCTGACCGCCGGAAAGCAAGCCCACCTTGGCAGTCAGACGTTCTTCCAGACCCAGATCCAGAATTTTCAGCTGCTCTTTATACCCTTCCCGTTCTGCCTTGGTAATTCCCGCGCGAAGAGTGCGGGCCTTGCCGCGGCGAGCTGCCAAAGCCATGTTTTCCTCGATCTGCATGGTTGCTGCTGTGCCCATCATAGGATCCTGGAACACCCGGCCGATATACTTGGCCCGCTTATGCTCCGGCAGATGGGTCACATCTACGCCATCAATCAA